>NZ_JBEWQE010000004.1:0-310332 GCF_040538975.1 Flavobacterium sp. UW10123 | reverse complement strand
GCTCGGATGGTGAAATTGGTAGACACGCTGGACTTAAAATCCAGTGAACAGCAATGTTCGTGCGGGTTCAAGTCCCGCTCTGAGTACTAAAGCCTCTTCTTTTGAAGAGGCTTTTTTTATTTGCAGACTTGCAAAGAATGGATTTACGAAGTAAATTTATTAGAATCTCAGAATCTCAGAAATCTAAAATCAACAATCTAAAATCTAAAATTAATAAATGGGTGCTTTTGTAATTAGCAAGCGATTTAATGATGAGTATAAGTTTACATTTACATCTCGAAAGGGGAAGGTGATTTTTACAAGTTTAAGTTATGAATTGAGGTTTGAGTGTGAAGAGGATATTGAGAAGTTTAAAGCGAATATCGATCTTGCAAAATTTTTGAAATTTAAAGGCTCGGGCGGGAAGTATTTTTTTAAATTGATGTTGGGTGAGGTTCACTTTGCTACGAGTCGAAAATACAGTACGGAATTGCTTTTGCAGAAAGGGATAAAAGAAATTGTAACCTATTCTTCTAGATCGGAGATTTTGGATTTTTCTTCAAGTGAATCGATTTTTGGTGATGAGGAATCTGAGGAAGAATTGGAAGAGGTGGCTGAGTAAAAAAAATATAGATAATAAAAAAAAAAGCGTTCGCAATTGCAAACGCTTTTTTTTATTGTTTGTGGATTAAAGGAAAAATTAATCACAAAAAAAACCATCTAAAAAGATGGTTTTAAAATCGTTAGAACTTAGGTTCTAATTATTTTTTTACTTCTTCTACTTTAGCAGCAGCAGAATCAACTTTAGCAGCAGCAGAATCAACAGTTGCAGCAGCAGAATCAACAACAGCAGCAGCTGAATCAACAGCAACAGCAGTAGAATCTACAGCAGGAGCTTCAGCAGCAGCGTCAGCTTTTTTACAAGATACAACAGTTAATACAGCAACAACAGCTAAACTTAAAAATACTTTTTTCATCTTACTTTATTATAAAAGGTTAATTATTAATTCGTGGCAAAGATATAAATTTTTTAATATGTAAAATATTTTTTCACTTTTTTTTTAAAATATTTTCCTTGCTCACGTTTATCTTATTTATCAAAGAATATGCCAAAATTATAAATTTTTCTTAAATTATCTAATTTCTAGTCTAAATATTTTTTCATTGAATAATCTCTATGAAAATCAGTTGTTTAGTTTCTCTGATTTAGAGTTTATTCTGTTTTTTAAGAGTATTTAGCTAGAATAGTTTTTATTTATTTCTTCAAATTTAACATCTTTATGAAGTCAAAAAGTTAGGAGATGAGTTTTATGATCGTTTCAGTGGCTCCTTTGTTGTTTTGGATAAATGATCTGCAGATTTCACTTTTTTCAGCCAAAAAGTTTTTGTCGTTCAATAATTGATCAAAAATTTCTTTAAGTTCCATACTTGTTGAAATTGGTATGCAACCGCCAATGTTCACTAAATCAATTGCTTCTGCGAAATTAGAATAATTAGGTCCAATTACGATCGGGATTCCGAACGTAGCAGGTTCTAATATATTGTGTATTCCAGGATTTCCGAATCCGCCCCCAACATACGCTATCGTTCCGTAACTGTAAATTTTAGTAAGGATTCCAATAGTATCAATTATAAAGACATTATAGGTTGATAGATCTTTATTTTCTTTTTCTGAGAATAAAACGGTCGGTTTTGTAATTTTTGATAGGAGATCTGAAATTTGATCGGGCTTAATATTATGTGGCGCAATAATGAATTTTACATTCTCAGGCGCCTGATTTATGTATTCAGCAATTAAAACGTCATCTTTTGGCCATGAACTTCCAATAACTATCGTAGGCTGGTTGTTTTTAAAATTCTCAACATAATCCAGTTGGTTGTCTCTTTCTAAAATAGCATTTACACGGTCAAAGCGAGTGTCACCGGAAACAATTACATTTTTAAAGCCTAGACTTTCTACTTTTTGTTTCGATTTTTCGTTTTGAACAAAGAAATAAGTAAAAGCATTTAGCGCTTTTCTATAGAAACCGCCATACCATTTAAAAAACATCTGATTGTCTCTAAAAATTCCCGAAATCAGATAAGTCGGCGTTTTGCTTTTTTCTAATTCCTTTAAATAGTTTAGCCAAAATTCGTATTTGATAAAAAAAGCAAATTCAGGATGAACTAGTTTCAAAAATCTTTTGGCGTTGCTTTTAGAATCAAGCGGTAAATAAATTGTCACATCAGCAACTGTGTTATTTTTACGCACTTCGTATCCAGATGGCGAAAAAAAGGATACAATTATCTTATGCTCAGGATATTTTTCTTTAATTTTTTCGATTACAGGAAGTCCTTGTTCATATTCGCCTAGTGAAGCCGAATGAAACCAAATAGTTTTATCATCTGCTTTGATTTTCTCGTTCAAAATTGAAAACACATTTTTTCGGCCTTCAACAAAAAGCTTAATTTTCGGACTAAATAACGCTATGATTTTTAAGAAAAACCCTGCAAGATATATGGCTAGATTGTATAAAAAAAGCATGTAATTTTTTTTGCAGCTAAATTACATTTCTTTCGACTATTTTCATTGGTTTGAACCTATTAATAACTATTTTTGTTCCTTCTTTTAGAGATTTCTGTTAAAAAAGAGTCTTTAATTTTTAAATATTATTCGAAAATGAAAAAAATACAAATGGTTGACTTAAAAAGTCAATACGAGAAAATAAAATCTACTGTAGATGCTTCAATTCAAGAAGTTTTAGATACAAATACTTACATCAACGGACCTTTAGTTCATCAGTTTCAAAAGAATCTTGAGGATTATTTGGGCGCAAAACATGTTATTCCTTGTGCAAATGGAACAGATGCGTTGCAGATTGCAATGATGGGATTGGATTTGAAACCGGGTGATGAGGTAATTACAGCCGATTTTACTTTTGCTGCAACTGTTGAGGTTATTGCATTATTGCAATTAACTCCAGTTTTAGTTGATGTTGATTTGCACAATATGAACATCGATATTGATGCGGTAAAAAAAGCAATTACTCCAAAAACAAAAGCGATTGTTCCAGTTCATTTATTTGGACGCGCTGCGAACATGGATGCGATTATGGAAATTGCTAAAGAACATAATCTATATGTAATTGAAGATAATGCGCAAGCAATTGGAGCTGATTATATTTCAAAATCTGGTTCAAAAGTAAAAGTGGGTACAATTGGTCACGTTGCAGCAACTTCATTCTTCCCTTCTAAAAATTTAGGTTGTTATGGAGACGGAGGAGCGATTTTTACAAATGACGATAAATTGGCGCACATCATCCGAGGAATTGTAAATCACGGAATGTATGAGCGTTATCACCACGATGTTGTGGGGGTAAATTCACGTTTAGATAGTATTCAGGCTGGAGTTTTAAATGCAAAACTGCCTCTTTTAGATGAATATAATAAAGCTCGTCGTTTGGCGGCAACTAAATATAATGCAGCTTTCGCTGGAAATGCAAAAATTGTAACTCCAGATTTTGATGCAAGCGAAAATGATCACGTTTTCCATCAATATATATTGAGAATTTTAGATGCAGATAGAAATGCTTTAATGCAGCATTTATTGGATAAAGGAATTCCATGTGCGATTTATTATCCAATCCCATTGCATTCTCAAAAAGCATATTTAGATTCGCGTTACAAAGAGGAGCAATTTCCAGTTACAAACCAATTAGTGCAAGAAGTTATTGCTTTGCCAATGCATACTGAACTTGACGACGAACAAATTAAATTTATCACCGATTCTGTTTTAGAATTTTTGAATAAATAAAGCTTTAAACTAAAATAACCACTAGAAAAAACAACCAACAAATGAAAGTATTAGTAACAGGAGGATTAGGATTTATTGGTTCTCACACCGTAGTCGAATTGCAAAATGAAGGCTTCGAAGTTGTGATAATTGATAATCTTTCAAACTCTTCAGAAGATGTTTTAAAAGGAATTACAACCATTACAGGAAAAACGCCTTTGTTCGAAAAAATTGATTTAAGAGAAAAAAGCGACGTTCGGGATTTCTTTAAAAAGCATAATGACGTTACTGGTGTGATTCATTTTGCGGCTTCAAAAGCTGTTGGTGAAAGTGTTGAACAGCCATTGTTGTATTATGAAAACAACATTAGCAGTTTAGTTTATCTTTTGCAGGAATTACAGCAAAAACCTGAAGCAAGTTTTATTTTCAGTTCTTCATGTACGGTTTACGGCCAAGCCGAAAAAATGCCTATTACAGAAGATGCACCTGTTCAAACAGCTATGTCTCCTTATGGAAACACAAAACAAATTGGTGAAGAAATTATTACAGATACAGCTAAAGTTACCAATATCAGCGCTATTTTATTACGCTACTTTAATCCAGTAGGAGCACATGAATCTGTTGAAATTGGAGAATTGCCATTAGGAGTTCCGCAAAATTTAGTTCCATTTATTACACAAACAGGAGTAGGATTGCGTCAGGAATTATCGGTTTTCGGAAATGATTACCCAACGCTAGACGGAACTGCTGTTCGCGATTATATTCACGTTGTTGATTTGGCAAAAGCTCACGTAATTGCTTTGCAACGTTTGTTGAATAAAAAGAATTTAGCAAAAGTGGAGACTTTCAATTTAGGAACTGGAAAAGGAAGTTCTGTTCTTGAAGTCATTCACAGTTTTGAAAAAGTCAGCGGTAAAAACTTACCTTATAAGATGATGCCTCGTCGCGAAGGTGATATTACTGAAGCTTACGCAAATACAGATAAGGCAAATAATGTCTTAGGATGGAAGGCTGAATTAAGTCTGGATGAAGCGATGGCAAGTGCTTGGAAATGGGAACAAAAAGTGAGGAATAAGTAATTTTTAATAAAATTATAAATTTTTAAAATCCCAGATTATAGCAATATAGTTTGGGATTTTTTTTATCGTATTAATTATCATGAAACAAAGTTTAGATTATAAATTAATATTTGCCTTAGCGGCTGTTGGAATTATTTGGGGAACTACCTTTTTAGGAATTAGAGTTGCGGTTGAAACTATTCCGCCTTGGTTTGTAACTTCAATTCGTCAGGGATTAGCGGGATTAATTATGATGACCATTTTATTATTCAAAAAAGAATTAAAATGGATTGGATGGGGAAATTTTAAACAGCAGCTTATTGCTTCGGTTTTAATGCTTGTAATTGCAAATGGTTTTACGACAATTGCAGAGCAGAATATCCCAAGCGGATTAGCATCGGTTATTAATGCACTGACTCCAATCCTTATTTTCTTAGGAAGTATTCTCTTTGGATTGCAAAAAATGAGTTTAAAGGGGTTTGTAGGTGTAATTATTGGATTCTCTGGTGTAGTTTTTATTTTTAAAGATGGACTCGGATCATTTTTAGATGTTAATTACAGAACTGGAATGATATTTATGGGATTTGCAATTTTGGCTTGGGCGGCTGGAACAATTTACACCAAAACGCATGCTAATAAATCGAAAAATATAACGCTCAATTTGTTTTACCAATTTACAATCGCATCTTGTATTCAGTTGGTCTTGGCTTCAATATTCTCACCAAATCCAGATTTTAATTCTTGGAGTTCAAAAAGTATTTTTGCGGCTTTGTATTTATCAATATTCGGATCTGTAATTGCTTTCTTTTGTTATAATTATGCATTAAAACACGTTACAGCTGTTCAGGTTTCTATTTTGTCCTACATCAATACCATAATTGCGGTTTTCTTGGGCTGGTTGCTTTTAGATGAAGTAATTACAGTTGATTTTATTATTGCTACGGCTCTTATTATTCTTGGAGTTTTTATTGTGAATTACAAGAAGAAAGAAAAGCAAACTGTCTAAATTTCTATTCAATTTATTTTGTAAATTTGTAAGAATTAAAAATGTAGGAATAATGAGCTTGGATAAAGAAAATAAAAAGAACAAGGTTGAAGAGCCAAGAGTAGAATACGAAGTTCAAAAACCAAAATTTAAAGGCATAGATCGTGAAACCTTTGATTTTGATGCGGAATTTGCAAAAGGATTAACACCCGAAGAGTTTAAAGCTGAAATGTCTAAACGAATAAAAGCTTATCCTTGGAAAAAATAATTTTCGAAAATACTGTTCTAGAATATTTTGATAATTTAGTTTACACGCTTTTTAAGGAAGCGTATTTTGGTTTTTCTGAATCTGCTCAGAATTATATAGATAAAATAGTTGGTTTTATTATTTCGAGTGTTTCTAGTTTTCCTCATAAGAAAACTCCAAAATCACTTCAATATTTAGGTTGAATTATGTTTTTTATAAATCTAATACAAGAACAACTTGGTATATATTTTTTGAAAAGAGTAATCAAAATTATCTTATTACTGGAATTCTAAATAATTACAACGAAGAAGCAAAGGAACTATAAAATAAATCCTCATAAACCAATTTCAAAGTCTATGAGGATTTTTTATGTATATAGTTTTTTTACTGAAAACTGAGACCGCGACTGAAAACTAATTAAGCATTAGCAACAGCAGCTTCTTTATCAATTTTATTTATCAATCCAGTTAATACTTTTCCAGGACCAACTTCAGTAAACAAAGTAGCGCCGTCAGCGATCATTTGCTGTACAGACTGAGTCCATTTTACAGGAGCAGTCAATTGAATGATCAAGTTCTTTTTAATTTCTGCAGCATCAGAAACAGCATTTGCTGTAACGTTTTGATATACTGGACAGCTTGGAGTAGAGAAAGTAGTCGCTTCAATTGCAGCAGCCAATTCTTCTCTTGCAGGCTCCATCATTGGAGAGTGAAAAGCACCTCCAACAGGTAAAATTAAAGCACGTTTTGCTCCTGCAGCTTTCATAGCTTCACAAGCTTTTTCAACAGCAGTTGTTTCACCAGAAATTACTAATTGTCCAGGACAGTTATAGTTAGCCGCAACTACAACTCCGTCGATAGAAGCACAAACTTCTTCTACAACATTATCGGCTAATCCTAAAACCGCCGCCATTGTAGATGGAGTGATCTCGCAAGCTTTCTGCATTGCTAAAGCACGTTGAGAAACTAATTTTAAACCATCTTCAAAAGATAAAGTTCCGTTAGCCACCAAAGCTGAAAATTCTCCTAATGAATGTCCTGCAACCATTTCCGGTTTGAAATCCTCTAAAGTTTTAGCTAAAATAACTGAGTGTAAAAATACTGCTGGCTGTGTCACTTTAGTCTCTTTTAGTTCTTCGGCAGTGCCTTCAAACATGATATCTGTAATTCTGAAACCTAGAATTTCATTAGCTTTTTCGAATAATTCTTTGGCTAAAGCCGAATTTTCATAAAGGTCTTTACCCATTCCTGTGAATTGCGCGCCCTGACCTGGAAATACGTATGCTTTCATTTGTCTAATTTGTTTTTTATTTTTTTGAATTGAAAATTAGCTTCAATTGAAAGGCAAAAATAATACTTTTTTATTTCGAATAATCCTTAAACATGTAAATCCACGCTAATCGTGAAAATCTCAGGTTAAAAGGAGTAAGTAAAGTGATAGAAACAGCAATGATAGGAAGGATTCTTAGGTCGAAATTTTTCTCAAAGAAAAATTGTGCAATACAGTACGTTGCAATTCCTTGAGCAACAGTTAGTCCGTAGTTTACATACATCGCACCAAAGAAATAACCAGGTTCTTTTTGGAATTTGTAATGGCAGTGACTGCAGTATTCATTCATTTTTGGAAAACTGAAATTAAGAAAGATATTCTTGTCTGTAAAAACTTTTCCTTTATGACAAATAGGACATTCGTTTTTTAAAATATGAGTTAATGCGCTTGACATGATATTGTTGATTTTTGTTTATACAAAGGTAATTTAGAGTCTTATAAAAGTCTTTTTAGTATCTTCGCTTATTGTAGCACAAAAAGGACATTTTTGATTTAAATTTCAAAGAATAAATTCCAAATTCTAAAATGAAAAGATACCCAATTTATAGCGTTCAGAATTTCAGCTGTAATGATATTCATCGTGATTTTTATGTCAATACTTTTACAGAACATCTAAAAAATCACAGTTTTGTTGAGGAACCGCATAGGCATGATTCGTATCTGATGGTCTTTTTTACCAAAGGTTCGGGACTGCATGAGGTCGATTTTGACCAATTTGAAATCAAAAGAGGAAGTCTTTTTGTGCTACAGCCAGGACAAATGCATCATTGGAATTTATCTGAAGATATTGAAGGCTTCGTGATTATCTTTTCTCAAGAATTGTACAATTTGTATTTCGGACAGAAAAAGATCAACGATTACAACTTTTACCATTCCATTCAAAACCGACCTGAAATGGTTTTTGAAGAAAAAGAAATCCCAAAAATCCAACCATATTTTGATTTGCTGATTCAGGAAAATAGCCAAGACAATAAATATCAATTAGACAAATTACTGAATTTGTTGGATTGCATTCATATTGAAGTAGCTAGAAAATATGGAGAAACCTATTCGCATCAAACGCATTCATATAATATCAAAATCAACAAGTTTGAATCGCTTTTAGAAGAATATTTCAGGATCCAAAAACTGCCTTCGTTTTATGCTGAAAAACTAAATATCACATTGAAGCATCTGAATAGAATCTGCAATGAAATTCTTCAAAAAACAGCGACAGAAGTAATTATGGATAGAGTAATCCTAGAAGTCAAAAGAATGTTGATTGATAAACAATTAGCTGTAAATGAAGTCGCATTCAAAGTCGGTTACGAAGATTATTCCTATTTCTCCCGCTTTTTCAAAAAACAGACAGGAATGTCGCCAACAGAATTTCGAAATACAGTGCGATGAGTTTTTTCGCCACGACCCGAGCGATATCGAACGGACGAAGTAATTACACGATTTTTCACAAATTTTTTTCTCTCAAAGCAGATATATTTTTTAGCCACAGATTAAAGGATTAATTGGATTAAAAATCTGTGGAAATCTTTTTAATCTGTGGCAAAAAAAAATAATTCGTGAAAATTCGTGTAATTTGTGGCAAACAAAAAAGCCCTGCAAAATGCAGAGCTTTCAATCAACCAATATAAATCTAAAACCCGATTAGGCTTGTTTTACAAATTGTAATTCAATGTTCAAACGAACTTCTTCTCCTACTAAAACGCCACCTGTTTCAAGAGCTGAGTTCCAATTTAAACCCCAATCTTTACGATTAATTTTTCCTTCTATGCTTAAACCTACTTTTGTATTTCCCCAAGGATCAGTCATGATTCCGCTAAACTCAACTGGGAATTTTACTGTTTTAGAAACACCTTTAATGTCTAAATCTCCAGTTAATTCAAATTCACCATCATTAATTTTTTTGAAAGCAGAAGATTTGAAAGTTAATTTTGGATGATTTTCAGCGTCAAAGAAATCACCGCTTCTTAAATGTCCGTCACGATCTGCATTTGCAGTGTCGACAGAAGCGATATCAGCAGAAAAACTGAAATCTGCATTATCAAAACTTTCTCCTTCTGTGATTGCAGAAGCATCATAAGTTCCAAATTTTCCTGATACATTAGTAAACATCATGTGTTTAACTTTAAAACCAATTTCTGAGTGAGTTGGGTCAATTGACCATTTTGTAGTTGCCATAATTTTATTTTTTAAATAATTAATTTATTTGTTTCATTTTGATAGGACAAAGTTACGGTGACAGTTGTCCTAGAGCACTTAACCTAGATTAAGAAATAAAAAAAGTGATTTTTTTTGCCACTGCCCATAACTATCGAGATACACAGATTAAAATGATTAAAAAAATATATCGCCACGAATTACACCAATTTCCCCGAATTAATACTGAACAAGAATTAGTGAAAATTGGTGTAATTCGTGGCGAATAGAAATCACTATAATCCCTTTAATCTGTGGCAAAAAAAAACTAATGTGTAAAGCTTAGCTTTTGTTATTCATGTAAAATGTTAAAGCTCCTGAGGGACATTTATTAACAGTCGAAATTATTTTTTCAGTTATAGATTTTTCTGGAGTAATCCAAGGTTTTTCTTTTGGGTGAAAAACATCTGGATTGTTTTTAACGCAATTAGCCGAGTGAATGCATTTTCCAGATTGCCATACAATCGTTACTTCTCCGTTTGTATATTCTTTAATGAGGTTGTTTGGATTCATGGTTTAAAATTTTAAAAGTTAGTTTAATTTTAAAGTCAGACCAATTTTCTTATTTATAAAGTTAGTCTTTCTTTTTTGAAATAGGATAAAAAAAGAAACGATAATAATCTGATTTTCAGATTTATTATCGTTTCAAAGTGCAGGTGTTTAATTGTTTTTATTTGAATTAATAATTCATCGGAACATCCATTAATAAAAATTCAGCATCTGTATTCGCTTTAATGTTTAAGATATCAGTTCCAGAAATTCCAACCGCATCACGAGAGTTTAGTTCCTGACCGTTGATGGTTACATTTCCTTTTAAAACGAAAGCATAAACTCCGTTTCCTTCTTTTTTGATTTTGTATTCAGCAGTAACTCCAGAATCGAAATTACCCATATTGAACCAAGCGTCTTGGTGAATCCAAACTCCTTCATCATCTGCATTTGGAGATAAAACCTGAGACAATTTGTTATGTCTGTCAGCAACGTCCAAAGTAATCTGCTGATAACGTGGCGTCACATTTCTTTTGTTTGGAAACAGCCAAATCTGCAACAATTTAGTCTGCTGATCTGCATTCGGATTAAACTCACTGTGCTGAATTCCAGTTCCCGCACTCATTACCTGAATGTCTCCGTTTTTGATTACTTCCGTATTTCCCATGCTGTCTTTATGAGCCAAATCACCTTCAAGCGGAATAGTAATAATTTCCATATTATCATGAGGGTGAGTTCCAAATCCCATTCCAGCAGCAATCGTATCATCATTTAAAACACGAAGCGCTCCAAACTGAATTCTATCCGGATTATACCAGCTCGCGAAACTAAAACTATGATAAGCGTTCAGCCATCCGTGATTTGCATTTCCTCTTGATTCTGCTTTGTGCAATACTATATTTTCCATGATTTTGTATGTTTTAATTTTATAGTACAAAGATACGGTCGATGCAGACGAAAAGCACTTAATGTAGATTAAGAAAAGATTCTTTTGAGGTGCAAAGGCGCAAAGTTATAGAGGTTCAAAGGTTTTTTCATGCAGTTTGTCATCCTGAGGAACGAAGGATCACACTCGGAACTCGACAAAGATTGGCGATTAAGCAGATGGAATTTCTTGTGCGATCCTTCGTCCCTCAGGATGACAAGATTATGATGAAATTATGTGATGTAAAGTCTAGAGAAGCGTGTGTTATTTAATCCGAATCAATTTCCCTTTCCCAACCACTTCATCAAGATAATCCGCAGAAGTGCTTTTCTTGTCATGCATAAAAAATGGAATAGTATCTTTTTCAATCTGATCTTTTGGAATGCTAATAATCAAATCGGTATTAATGAAATTATCTAACAATATTGAATTGCCATAAGAAACTTTTCCTTTCGGCAGATATTTGTTATCAAAAGCAAAAATGCTATCCTTAAAAGTAATCTTATCTTTTAGAATATAAGTGCCCTCATCTTCAATTAAATAATTGTAACGGCCAGTAAGTTTATCTGTTTTCTGGTTGAAGTTGATAAAAAACAAAGTAATTATTAAAGCAAAATATTTCATAAGATTCTAACTGTATTGATTGATAAACTGCTGTACAACAGTATCCGTATTTTCATGGCGTTTCTCTCTTTCCAAAACAGTCGGTGGAGCGCTTCTTTCCAAACAATCCTTCACGGCACAAGTTTCACAAGTTACACCAACAATTCGTTTCACCAAAGGTTTTCCATCAATGAATTTAAATTTCTTTTTCATTGTTGGATTTATTAAGATTCCAACGGAAATACTTCTGATGTAATTTTCTGCAAAAGGATCTTTTGTAGCCGATGAGAAAACTAAATATTCGTTTCCGCTATTGGCATAACTCGAAATCTGAGCATCAAAAAAATGAGATTTGTTTTGTTTAATGGCTTCATCAATTGTTTTTATCGAGACCCATCTTCTGCAATAATGTTCGTTGGTTTCGTTTGCATGTGGTTCTTGCTGGTGCGTAATGTGTAATTCTTTATTGATTTGATAATAATCAGATCCAATTTTATGTGATAACCTTAAGAAGAAAAGGTTTTTCAGCTGAAAATCTTTCGGCAATAAATTGGTTAATCGCTGATAAAAAGATTCGGGTGAAACCTCAAAGCTCTCAATCAACTGAACAAATTCTTCCGGTTTCGGGTTTTCATTTTCTAAAAAAGAATTGATTTTATCAACAACTAATTTTCTAGGCAATAATAAAGCGCCAGCAAAATAAGAAGCATAAAAATTATGCAGAACCTGATCGAAATTTTCAAACTTAATCCAGCTGAAAGTCAGCAGTCGGTCTGAAATATTTAAATAGTTATAAGCAATTTCTTTAGCTAAAATGAAAGCTTTTTGCGGAGCGTCGAGTTCGGTTGAAAGCAATAAAGTTTTACTTTTCGGAACAAAAATCGAACGCAAATCGTCTAATGCTTCTTGGTCTGTAAAAGCAATTTCTTTGATATTATATTCGTATTCTTCTTTTAGAATTGCTTCCAATTCTTCAATGCTGATTTTAGAATCGAGATTAATTTGAAAAGACTTAGAAAACGCAATTACTTTTTCTTCTAAATCTTCAAAATAATTGCTGTGCGCTTCCTGATACGAGCGCAAAGCAGCCAAAAAGAAACTTTCGCGGCTTAAATTATAATGCTGTGCAATTTCGATTATCGTACTAATAAACGCATTGACTTTGGCAGGAGCATTCGCAATAATATCAATTAAGTCGGCTTCCTGAATTCCGAAAAGTTCAAGCGGAATCTCTTTTAAAATTCCTGATTTCAAGATTTCGCCAATCGGAGCGAGGTTATTATCGAGTTTTAAAGACACCATTTGGTCGTAAGTCAAGTCCAAATGTTCGCATAAAAGCAAAATTTTATCGGTTTTGGGATATTTTTTTCCCTTTTCAATCTCGTTTAAGTACGATTTTGAAAGATTGGTCAGTTTGGCCAAACCAAAAAGAGACAAGTTTTTTTGCGTACGAACTTGTTTCATTTTTAGCCCAAAAATCAGCTTTATATAGTCTTTTTCGATATCCATAATTCAAATGTAAGTAATCTAAAAATAATCGCCAAAAAAATATTCTTAAAATTTAGCGAACGTTCGCTTGTTTTGTAAAAAACTTTTTTATAACATTGTATCGTTGAAACTTGTTAATTATGAATTAGTTATGATTGAGTTGTTTTGATAGAATAAAACCGATTGAATAGAAAAACTATTTAATCAAATTAAAAATTAAAATCTGCAGCTATGAAAAACCAATTAGAGATCACTGAAATGGCTATAGAATTCCTAGCCGACAAAAAGCTTGCTTATCCAAAAATCTGGACAGAAGAAGCGACTGCGTTTATTATCGAATTGCACAAAAAATTCGAATCGCAAAGAAAATTATTGCTTTTACAGAGGGAACAGAAACAAGTCACTTTTGATCAAGGAATCATGCCGGTTTTTATTCCAGAAACCAAAAGCATCAGAGAAAGTAATTGGACGGCTGGAGAAATTCCTAAGGATTTACTAGATCGAAGAGTAGAAATTACTGGACCAGTTGACCGAAAAATGATTATCAATGCTCTGAATTCTGGTGCTAAAACTTTTATGGCGGATTTTGAAGACAGCACTTCGCCAACTTGGCAAAATCTAATGGAAGGTCAGTCAAATTTAATTGATGCTGTTAACAAAACCATCACATTTACAGATTTGGCAAAACAGAAATCCTATCATTTAAATGAAAAAATCGCAACGCTTATTGTTCGTCCTAGAGGTTTGCATTTGCCAGAGAAACATGTTTTGATTGAAGGAAAGGAAGTGTCGGGTTCTTTGGTAGATTTTGGTTTGTATGTGTTTCATAATCATAAACGACTTTTAGAAAACAATTCAGGGCCTTATTTCTACATTCCGAAATTAGAACATTATTTGGAAGCAAGATGGTGGAATACTGTGATTGATTTTACAGAAGATTATCTGAATCTGAAAAGAGGAACCATAAAAGTGACCGTTTTAATTGAAACCATAACCGCAAGTTTTCAGTTGGATGAAATCATTTATGAATTAAAAGAGCATATCGTTGGCTTGAATTGTGGGCGCTGGGATTATATTTTTTCATACATCAAAAAGTTTAGAAAAAATCCAAAATTCATCGTTCCAGATCGCGATCAGGTAAATATGACTTCGCCTTTTATGAATGCGTATTCCAATTTGGTAATTCAGAGATGTCATAAAAGAGGCATTCATGCAATTGGTGGAATGGCAGCACAGATTCCGATTCGAAATAATGAAGAAGCCAATGCCATCGCTTTCGCGAAAGTGAGAACCGATAAAGAACGTGAAGTTCGAAATGGCCATGACGGAACTTGGGTTGCACATCCAGATTTGGTTTCAATAGCAAAAGAAATTTTTGATAAAGGAATGCCAACTCCAAATCAGATTCACGTAAAAAGAGAAAGTCGAAAAATTACAGAAGCTGATTTGATTGAACCGCCAATTGGATTAATCACAGAAAACGGCGTTCGAAAAAATATCAATGTAGCCGTTTTATACTTGGCTTCATGGCTCAACGGACAAGGTGCAGCAGCGCTTCATAATTTAATGGAAGATGCAGCAACAGCCGAAATTTCAAGATCGCAATTGTGGCAATGGCTTCAGAATAAAGTGATTTTGGATAACGGACGAAAATTAGATTTGGCTTATTATCACGAACTGGGTCTAGACGAATTCAGAAAAATCAAGGAAGAATTAGGAGTAGAAAATTATGAAAAACAGCAATTTCCATTGGCTGAAAAAATGCTGGAAAGATTAGTAGTAAACCTGCACTTTGTGGATTTCTTAACAATTCCATGCTATAAATATTTATAGAACCTTTTAAATCTGCTCATTCTGCCAAATCTGCGAGTGAATAATTTCTCCCGCAGATTTAGCAGGATCAGACAGATAAAAACTGAATACTATATTAACGAACCACTTTAACTAAACTATATTATGAAAACAACAGAAGACAGAATTCAGGAATTGATTAACGATTGGATCACGAACCCAAGATGGAAAGGGGTTGAGCGTCCTTACACTGCGAGTGAAGTAGTAACGCTTCAAGGATCTTATAAAATTGAGCATTCTATTGCCAAAATGGGTGCGGAGAAATTATGGAGAAAGTTAAAAAGTCAGGATTATGTTGCAGGTTTGGGAGCGTTGACTGGAAATCAGGCGATTCAGGAAGTCGATGCGGGTTTAGAAGCGATTTATTTAAGCGGATGGCAGGTTGCGGCTGATGCAAACTTGGCAGGAGAAATGTATCCAGACCAATCGCTTTATCCAGTAAATAGCGTTCCGATGGTGGTTAAAAAAATCAACAATGCTTTATTGCGTGCAGATCAGATTCAAATTGTAAATAAAATTGAAGATAAAAAAGATTATTTGGTTCCGATTGTAGCTGATGCTGAAGCAGGTTTTGGGGGCAACTTAAATGCTTTCGAATTGATGAAATCTATGATTGAAGCTGGAGCTTCAGGAGTTCATTTTGAAGATCAGCTAAGCTCTGCTAAAAAATGCGGACATTTGGGCGGAAAAGTTTTGGTTCCAACGCAAGAAGCGATTAATAAACTAATTGCTGCTCGTTTGGCTTCAGATGTTATGGGAGTTTCAACTTTAATCGTTGCTAGAACAGATGCTGATGCAGCAAACTTATTAACCAGCGATGCTGATCCGAGAGACAGAAAGTTTTTAACAGGAGAAAAAACGGCTGAAGGTTTCTTTTATGTAAAAAATGGAATCGATCAAGGAATTGCAAGAGGTCTAAGCTATGCGCCTTATGCCGATTTAATCTGGATGGAAACCAGTAATCCGGATTTAGATTACGCGAGAAAGTTTGCGAAAGCGATGAAAAAAGAATTTCCAGATAAAATGCTGGCGTATAATTGTTCTCCGTCTTTCAATTGGGCAGCAAAATTATCAGTTGCTGAAATGGAAACATTTAGAGAAGATTTAGCTGAAATGGGATATGCTTTCCAATTCATCACTTTGGCAGGATTCCATGCTTTGAATACAAGTATGTTCGAATTGTCTAAAGCCTACAAAGAGCGCGGAATGGCAGGTTATTCTGAATTGCAGGAAAGAGAATTCGCTTTACAGCAAAACGGATTCAGAGCGGTAAAACACCAAGCTTTCGTAGGAACTTCTTATTTCGATGCGGTTCAAAACACCGTTATGTTAGGAAAATCAGCAATCACAGCAATGGAACATTCTACTGAGGTTGAGCAATTTTAATTCAAAAGAAAATACGGCTCGATTTGCGTGCCGTATTTTTTTTTTGCCACAGATTTCGCAGATTAAAGTGATTTTTTTTAGCCACGAATTACACGAATTTCCACAAATTAAATTGAATAAAAATTCGTGAAAATTCGTGTAATTCGTGGCAACATTTTTTAATCCTTTTAATCTGTGAAATCTGTGGCAAAAAAACTTATTTCTTCAAAAGTCTAGCCTTCATTTTGCTGAAGAATTCTGGTGTTACGCCAATGAAAGAAGCGATTTGTTTTTGAGGGACTTTGTGAACCAATGATCCGTATTTTTTAGTGAATTTTTCAAAACGCTCTTCTGCGGGCAAACTTAGGTTATCCATTAAGCGCTGTTGATTTGCAACTAATGAATTCTCAATTAAAATTCTGAAAAAACGTTCCAGTTTTGGAATTTCAAGATACAATTGCTCCTGATTTTCTTTGGATAAAGAAACAACTTCGGCTTCTTCTAAAACTTCAATAAAAAGCTGTCCTGGTTTTTGCGAAAAATAGCTGTACATATCACTCATCCACCAGCCTTCGCAAGCGAAAGAAAGAACATGTTCAACAATATTATCGTTGATATTGAAACTTCTTAAAATTCCAGAGTTTACAAAATAAGAATGCTTGCAGACTTCTCCAGCATTTAGTAAAACCGTTTTGGCTTTGTAAGTGTTCGTTTCCAGTTTAGATAAAAAAAGCGCCTGTTCTTCTGGTGTTAAAGAAACGTGTTTGGCAATGTTTTCTAGTATTAATGCCATTATTTTTTATCGTCTATTAAAGTAAATGAAGTCGCTTTAAATCTGTCTCCTTTTATTTCTCCCGTAACTAAAGCTTTACTAATCGCATTGCAGAAACCTTTTTCAGCATGTGCGTCGCCGTGATCGTGAATTGTGGTTCCGTCAACGAAATATGATTTTCCATCAATACGAACAGCTAAATCACAGCTTTTGCCTTTCATACCAAATTGACATTCTCCGCAAGAAGCTTCCACGACTGTAGGTTTGTCAAATTTCTTTTTGTCTTGTGCTTGTACTGCGATTCCAATAAAAAGGAAAGCGGCTAAAAGTATATTTTTCATAGTTAAGAATTTACAGTTATTAATTTTGCCGTTTCTTTGGCGCGTTCTGTTACTTCATTAATAGGAGTCGAAAGTGAATCGTTACTTAAAACAACTCCCATTCTTCGATAAGGTCTAGAAGTTGGTTTTCCGAAAATTCTGAAATCGGTTTTTGGTAGGGCGGCTACTTTTTCGATTCCGCTGAAAGTTGGGTTTTTAGAGTCTTCTGAAGCTAAAATTACGGCACTTGCTCCAGCTTTTTCTAAAGTAATTTCGAAAATTGGAAGACTTAAAATTGCTCTTAAATGCAATTCAAATTCGTTGAAATTCTGCGTTCCGGCTAAAGTTACCATTCCGGTATCATGCGGACGTGGAGAAAGTTCAGAGAAATAAACGCCTTCATTAGTTAAGAAAAACTCAACACCAAAAAGTCCAGCACCGCCAAGTGCTTCGGTGATTTTTTCTGCCATATCCTGTGCTTCATACAAATCTTTTTCAGAAACCAAAGCCGGTTGCCAGCTTTCCTGATAATCGCCTCTTTCTTGTCTATGTCCAATGGGTGCACAGAATAATGTTGGATTATTATTTTGAGTAATGGTTAAAAGCGTGATTTCAGAATCGAAATTAACAAAAGCTTCAACAATTACTTCGATAACATCACCGCGCGAACCTGCAACGGCATATTGCCATGCTTTTTCTATATCGCTTTCTGTTTTGATTGTAGATTGTCCTTTTCCTGATGAAGACATTAAAGGTTTTACAACGCATGGAATTCCAACTTCTTGAACAGCTTTTTGCAGTTCTTCTGCTGAAGTTGCGTATTGGTATTTTGCTGTTCTTAATCCCAATTCTTTCGAAGCTAAGTCGCGAATGGCTTTACGATTCATGGTAAAGTTTGCCGCTTTCGCTGAAGGAACAACGGTAATGCCTTGTTTTTCGTAATCGTAAAAACGTTCGGTGCGAATGGCTTCTATTTCGGGAACTATAAAATCGGGTTGATGTTTGGCTACGATTCGGTCAAGTGCTTCGCCATCAAGCATATTGATGACTTCGAAACCGTGAGCAACTTGCATGGCTGGTGCATTTTCGTAACTGTCAACTGCAATTACGGTTTGCCCGATTCGTTGTGCGGCTATGACAAATTCTTTGCCCAATTCGCCTGAGCCTAGGAGTAGTATTTTCATTTTGGAGTGTTGTAATATTTGAGTAGTAAAAGTAGGGAAAAAGCTTTTTTTAACCGCAAAGAGCGCAAAGAATTACACAAAGAACGCTAAGTTTCTGTTTTAAATTAAAAAGAAAAGGTTCGCAAAGATGTTTTAAAATCTTTGCGAACCTTTGTGTATTCCTTTGCGAACTTTGCGGTTAAACTTTTTTAATGAAAATGATCTTCTTCAATCTCAAATTCAGCATCTTTTTCCCAGATTTCCATTTCGCAGGGTTTGCAGTTGAATTTTAGTTTGTATTCCAATTCTCCCTGTTTTAAAACCAATGGTTCTTTTACTTTAACGCCAACGATATCTTTTTGGTGAATTGGGCATTTTTTCAATTCGTATTTGATGCAATATTTAGTTGTCATTACACGAGATTTTCCTGGATCCCATTGTAATTCGAATGCTTTTTCGATTTCGGTAACACCGTGGCGTTCGTAGAATTTACGAGCGGTTTTGTTGGAAACGTTGTACATGAAATCCAGTTTGGTTTCTGGATATGGATGTGACGTTTTTATCAATTGGTGTTCTTCGCGAACGTAATTTGCCAAACGAATTTCTGATAATTGTTCGAAAACATTTCTTCTCATTTCGTTGATTTTTGAAATAGGAAGGAACCAGTTTTCAGAGAATATTACATTGATTTCATCAGCAGTATAAGGTGTGAAACCTGTTTTTGCCAATTGTGTTTTAATGTTTTCTTCGATTGATTCGCCTGTTTTGGTCTGCTCTTTTGGGTGTTCTAAATTTACAGTACTTACATTTCCATCTTCGTCGGTTGCGATTAATTGGAAACCAGTTTCAGTTTCTGTAAGCAATAAAGTTGTACTCAATTTACGAACGGCACTGTCTTCTCTTTCCACAATTTTGATGAAAGCAGCATCGTTATTTCTGTATATGAAAGTTCCATCTTTGATTTCTTTTAAAACGTTTGGATAAACTTTTCCGTTTTCGGCTTTGTTTACGTAGATTCCGTCGGCTTCGTTATTTTCGTTAATGAAGCAAAGTCCATCACCGTTGTTTAATAATTCGCCGTTTTCGATTTCGTAAGCGCCGCCAACAGTTCGGATTAATTTACCGATATATTGACCTTTTGATTTTGGGCTTTCCCAAGAACCAATAGAACTGTGTCTGTCGTTTACGAAATAATCGGTATAACCACGATTGAAAGTCCTGTTTAATGCAGAATCAAAAGTATAAGTGCATTTTCCAGAAGAAGCTTTGGTGTATTTGTCGCTTCCTGGACCTTCTAAATAACTGTCTAATTTCTGACGAAGATAAGATACGTTGTTTTTAACGTAAGCTACATCTTTTAAACGTCCTTCAATTTTGAAGGAAACGATTCCAGCTTCGATCAAATTCGGAATCTGATCTGAAATATCTAAATCTTTAATCGAAAGCAAGTGACTGTTTCTGATTAAAGTATCTCCGTTTCCGTCAATTAAGTTGTAAGGTAAACGGCAGTTTTGCGCACAAGAGCCACGGTTGGCACTGCGTTCTCCGTTTGCCACACTCATATAACAGTTTCCGCTGAACGACACACATAAAGCTCCGGTTACGAAAAATTCTAATTCAACATCAGCTTCGTCGTAAATTGTTTTAATTTGATGCAGGTTCAATTCACGTGCTAAAACGACACGTTTGATTCCGGCATCTTTAAGGAATTTAATTTTATCTGCATCCCGATTATTGGCTTGTGTGCTGGCGTGAAGGACAATAGGAGGCAAGTCCATTTCCATAATCGCCATGTCCTGAATGATCAGGGCATCAACGCCAATATCGTATAATTCCCAAATCATGGCGCGACAGGTTTCTAATTCGTTGTCGTACAAAATGGTATTCATAACCACAAAAACCTGTGCGTTAAATAAGTGAGCATATTTTACCAACTCAGCAACATCTTCGATTGAGTTGTTGGCGTTAGAACGCGCTCCAAATTGTGGCGCACCAATATATACAGCATCGGCACCACTATTTATGGCAGCGATTCCTCCAATTAAATCTCTAGCAGGAGCTAATATTTCGATTTTCTTCTTCATTTCTAAAACTTTAGACTTTTGTGGTATTCCCGAAAAAAAGTGTGCAAAGGTCTAATAAATTATTCGAGTTTGCTAGCAATGAAGTGTTTTTTTTGAAATTGTTAACTTAATATGGAATGAAGATAAATGAATTTTATCTTACTCGGCAGGTTCATAAATAAGTTGTACGACTCCTGATTTGAAAATATTAGTTTTAAGCAATTTTAATTCAAGTCGCTCTTTTAAGTCTTCAAATAATGGTTTGCCGCTTCCTAAAGCTATTGGATGAACTGATATTCTATAAATGTCGATAAGATTTAATTGAATAAAAGTTTTAATAAGACTTGCTCCGCCATAGAGCCAAATGTCGCCACCAGATTGAGTTTTAATCTCATTTACTTTTGTAGTGATATCAGAATTTATAAATGTTGCCTTGTTATCTTGTTTGTTTTGACTTGAAAAAACATATTTCTTTTTTGAATGTACTCCTTTCCAAAGCATTTGTTCGACATTACTTGCATTTGCTTCAGGTTGATAATTACCCCAAGAATCATAACTCACTCGGCCATAAAAAATAGTATCTATACCTGATAAAAAACCGTCAAAGTCCATTTCATCATCCATAATACACCAATCGATTTCTCCATTTGGGCCTTCAATAAAACCATCTAATGTTACGGCCAAATCTAGAATTACTTTTTTCATTTATCAAATATTTATGTTTGGTTTGGGAATGTAAGATAGTTTTTTTTATAAAGGCAATCTGCTTTTAATACTAATAAAAAATAAAAAACTACCCAATCCGAAGACTGAGCAGTTTTCAAAAAAAAGCATGAATCGATTAATTAGCTCTCATTTTAATTTGTGATAAAGTATTTTGAATACTGTTTAATTGTTTTGAAACGATATATACTTGATCGTGTTCTAAATGATTTTCTTCGAGTGCCATTTTGTATTTTTCTATCGCAGCTTCTTCACCAGTAATGCAGGCATTTATGATAGCTTCTGTGTCGCCACCTGTAAAAGCAGATTTGATATCGATCCAAGTTCGGTGTAGAGCTCCAAGCGGACCTCCGCCAGAAGTATCAGTAGATTTTCCTAGTTTGTTGATTTGATTTTGGAGCTCCACAATAAATAAAGCTCTTTCTCGGGCATATTCTAGAAAATCAGTTTTCATAGCTGGATTTTCTACATGCTCTGCTGCGTTTGTATATCCTAGTTTTCCATCTTCAAGAATTGAAATTAATCCTTCTAAGGTTTTGATTGTTTCTGTTGTGGTTTCTTCTGCATGTGTCATGACATATAATTTTTTGAAATTAATATGTTACAAAGTTTGCAATTATAACATGCTTTGCTTTACATGATTACATTTGAAGTTTTACAATATTGTAGAATGGGAATTTTGAAACTGTTTTTTTGTTTGCCACGAATTTCTCGAATTTCTCCAATTTTAATGCTCAAAAGTTTTGTTTTGAAAATGATATTTCTCGTATGCCGTTTGCGTGAGGGATAGAAGTGGAAAGACCGGAGCCTGACGAAGGAAGTGCGAGGACTTGGAACGGATAGCCCGACCCGGAGGGACACGCCCAAAATAACTTCATAAAAAAAACAGCTTAAAGTATAAAAGTGATGAAACTTTTGAACCTTAAGCCGTTTTAATAAAACTTATTGTAATGTTATGCAGTCAAAGCTTCTTTGATTCTGCGCAATGCTTCTTTTAAAATGTCGTTGCTTGTTGCGTAAGAGAAACGAATACAGTTTGGATTTCCAAAAGCGTCTCCGGTTACTGTAGCAACGTTTGCCTCAGCTAAAAGATACATTGAAACGTCGTTTGCATCTTTGATTTCGTGCCCTTTTAATGTTTTTCCGAAGAAAGAAGAAACGTCTGGGAATACGTAGAAAGCTCCTTCTGGAACGTTGATTTTCACGCCTGGAATTTCTTTTAATAATCCGACAACTAAATCTCTACGTCCGTGGAAAGCTTCAACCATGTGGTTTAATACGCTTGGATCTGCATCTACAGCTGTAATTGTAGCACGCTGTGCCACTGAGTTTGCTCCAGATGTAACTTGTCCTTGAATTTTTGTACACGCTTTTGCGATAAATTCTGGTGCTCCAATGTAACCAATTCTGTATCCTGTCATAGCGAATGCTTTTGCAACTCCGTTTACAGTGATTGTTTTTTCTAACATCCCTGGAATAGAACCGATACTGCAGAAAGTTCCTGAGAAATTGATGTGCTCATAAATTTCATCGGCAACCACATAAATATTTGGGTGTTTTTCTAACACTTTAGCTAGAGCTGTTAACTCTTCTCTGCTGTAAACAGATCCAGATGGATTACATGGAGAAGAAAACCACATCATTTTTGTTTTTGGTGTGATTGCAGCTTCTAATTGTTCTGGAGTAATTTTGAAATCTGTTTCAACTGAAGTTGGAACTTCAACTGGAACTCCGCCAGAAAGTTTTACGATTTCAAAGTAAGAAACCCAATACGGTGCTGGTAAGATAACTTCGTCACCGTCGTTTAGCATTACCTGTGCAATGTTGTATAAAGATTGTTTTGCTCCTGTCGAAACTACAATTTGAGTTGGTTTGTAATCTAACCCGTTGTCTCTTTTAAATTTTCTGCAAATTGCTTCTCTCAATTCAAGGTAACCTTCTACTGGAGAATAAGTGCTATAATTTTCGTTTACTGCTTTTATTACTGCTTCTTTAATGAAGTCTGGTGTGTTGAAGTCTGGTTCACCTAAACTTAAGCTGATAATGTCTTTTCCTTGTGCTTTTAATTCTCTTGCCAAAGCGGCCATTGCTAAAGTTTGCGATGTCGCAAGATTGTTGATTCTGTCCGAAAGAATATGATTCATTATAAAATTTTTGATGTCCTTAATTTTATGCGCTTATTAAGGAAGGTTAATTATTAATAGATTTTTTTAGTTTCTAAACTGATAATTCTGGTTTCATACCCAAGTCACGTAAATGCTTGAAGTGAGCTACAATAGCGCTCCCCATTGTTTTGTATTCGTAATATGGTAAATTGCATTCTTTTGCAGTTTCCTTTACGATTTTTGCAATTTTACCATAATGAATGTGGCTAATATTTGGGAAAATATGATGTTCGATTTGATGATTTAACCCACCAGTATACCAATTTACGATTGCATTTTTTGGTGCAAAATTAGTCGTAGTGTACAATTGGTGAACAGCCCATGTGTTGTCCATTTCTCCTAACTCATTTGGAGAAGGATTTGTAGTATGATCTACAACGTGTGCCAATTGAAATACGATGCTTAAGATTAGTCCTGCAGTATAATGCATTACAAAAAATCCAAGAAGTACTTTCCACCAAGTAATTCCAATTACCATTGGTAAAACGATCCAAATAGAAATATAGATAACTTTAGTAATAATAAGGGTTGTCCAAAGAATTTTTGGGCTTTTTGGTTCGCCGTAAGATAATTTTCTTTTCAGATAATTTCTCATCTGTTTAAAATCAGTGGTAATAGCCCAATTGAAAGTCAATAAACCATACAAGAAAACAGAATAATAATGCTGAAAACGGTGAAAACGATGCCATTCTGCATGTTCTGTAAAGCGGATAATTCTTCCTGCATCCAAATCTTCGTCGTGTCCAGGAATATTGGTATAGGTATGGTGAAGAACATTGTGCTGTACTTGCCAGTTGTAAACATTTCCTGCCAATACATAGATTGTTCCGCCCATAAATTTGTTAATCCAGTTTTTGGTAGAATAGGAACCATGGTTACCGTCGTGCATTACGTTCATTCCAACACCAGCCATTCCAATTCCAATTACGATTGATAAAAGGAGCATTACCCAAAATGGCATATCAAGAGTAAGAATTAAAAAGTACGGAGTTAGAAAGACAGCAAATAGAATAACAGCTTTTAAATGTAACTTCCAGTTTCCGGTTTTTTTGATGTTATTTTCTTTAAAGTAATTGTTAACGCGAGAGTTAAGCGTTCTAAAAAACTTTAAATTGTCTTGCCTTGCAAAAGTAGGAGCCGTGTTATTCATAATTAATTTAAATAGGTTTCAAAGGTAATTATTATAAATTTTCAATTTGCAAAATTGAGTTAAATATTTCAATCGTAAAGTAGTACTTTTGTTAAAAATTTACAGCAATGGATGAGATATTGAAATATTTTCCCAATTTGACCGATCTTCAAATTGAACAATTTCAAAAGTTAGACTTTTTGTACCACGATTGGAATGAAAAAATCAATGTTATTTCGCGCAAAGACATTGATTCATTATATACAAAACACATTTTACATTCGTTAGGAATTGCTAAAATCATGAAATTTGAGCCTGGAGCGACTGTTTTAGATGTTGGAACAGGTGGAGGTTTTCCGGGAATTCCCTTGGCGATTCTTTTTCCTGAAACTCGTTTTTATTTAATTGATGTAATTGCAAAAAAAATAAAAGTGGTTCAAGGTGTTGCAGATGCATTGGAATTAAAGAACGTAAAAGCAGAACAAAAACGTGCCGAATTAGTAAAAGGTGATTTCGATTTTATTGTAAGTCGAGCAGTTACTAATATGCCTGATTTTGTTTCATGGATTAAAGACAAAATCAAGAAGCAACACAAACACATGTTAAAAAATGGAATTCTGTATTTAAAAGGTGGTGATTTAGCCGAAGAACTAAAGGATTTTCCAAATGCTACTTTGTATGACTTGGCTGATTTTTTTGAGGACGAATTTTTTGAAACAAAAAAGGTGGTACATCTTCCATTAAAATTCAAACCATAAATAACAAATAACCCGATTAAGAAATTCGAATCGGGTTATTTTTTTGAACAAAACCAAAGCTTAAAATTATGAAGCTTTTTTTGGAAGATTTAGAAAGCTGTTTGCTTTATAATCCAAATTATCAATGAAACCATGAATAGCATTTTCTGATGCTTCAACAGAATATTTGAATTTTTCATCAAAGAAAAACTCTCTACAAATTACAGGCTCGTTTGAAGAGTCATATACGGCCTCATCAGTTTCATCTAATGCTTCATTTTTATATGGATTAGAATGAGAATGAGTTAAGTTGATAATAGCTTGAGCAAACCAATTGTCGAAGTTTTTCTTTTTTGGTGTAATATGACGCGCCAATAATACCAATCCAACAAGGTCGTTTTGTAAAAAGTAAGAACCTTTACGATATCTTACATCTACCATTCTCACATTCATTAATGCAATCCAAAGAGCACCATTTACAGAGCCAGTTGCGGGAACTTCAAAATCGGTGTCAAATAATAAAGGATTTGTTTGTTCACGATTATTAATAGAACACCAAAGTGCTTCAATACGTTTTTGTGTATCATTTGTCGCTTGAGTGTAACCTGTAAATCGCCAGTAAACCCATTCTAGTAATGCCGCGGTTAGCCCCATAGAACCTTTATGATTTATTTGCATTAATGTTTCTTCAAGATCTTCATTTCCTTCAATAGGATCTAAAAACTGATTTATTTTCTTTTTTGTCCATTTATAATCAATGGAATGGCCAATACTTTTAGATTCCATAATAACTTTAGGAACATTGTTTAAATTTCTCATACTTATGTTTTTTTTATTATTTACATGCTTTTGAATATTTGAAGCAAAATTATAAGTATGTGTTTTTTCTGAATGGAACTAAAAGTTTTTAAAGTATTAAAATAAGCCATTTCGAATTTTTAAAGTGCTGATTTTTAAATAAATAAGAAAAGTATTACAAAAAATACAGCCTTTAAATGTGGGTAAAAACAAAAAGCCGATTCTTTTTGAGAATCGACTTTTTTATATCGACAGGTAAAACCTGAAACCTGAAACAAAAATTAACCTAAGAAAGGATATCTGTAATCTTCTGGAGTTACAAAAGTTTCTTTGATAGTTCTTGGAGAAGCCCAACGCAATAAGTTCAATGCAGAACCTGCCTTATCGTTAGTTCCAGAAGCTCTTGCTCCACCAAATGGTTGCATTCCTACAACAGCTCCAGTTGGTTTGTCATTGATGTAGAAGTTACCAGCAGAGTTTTGTAATTTAGTTGTAGCTACTTCAATAGCATAACGATCTTGGCTAAATACAGCTCCTGTTAAAGCGTACTCAGAAGTAGTGTCTACTAACTCAAGAGTTTCTTCCCATTTAGCATCTTCATAAACATAAATCGTGATAACTGGTCCAAATAACTCAGTTTCCATTGTAGTATATTTTGGGTTTGTAGTTACAATAACCGTTGGTTCAATAAAGTAACCAACAGATTTATCGTAATTTCCTCCAACGATGATTTCAGCATCAGCATCTTTTTTAGCTTGGTCAATATAACTAGCTAATTTGTCAAAAGAACCTTCGTGGATAACTGCTGTAATGAAGTTTCCAAAATCTTCTGGAGAACCCATTTTCATAGATTTTACATCAGCGATTAATTGTTCTTTTACAGCAGGCCACAAACTTTGCGGAATATAAGCTCTAGAAGCAGCAGAACATTTTTGTCCTTGGAATTCGAAAGCTCCACGAGTAATTCCTGTAACTACTTGTTTTACGTTTGCGCTTGGATGAGCAATGATAAAATCTTTACCTCCAGTTTCACCAACAATTCTTGGATATGTTTTGTAATTGTGGATGTTTGCACCAATTTTAGCCCAAATATCTTTGAAAACGTGAGTTGAACCTGTAAAGTGAACACCAGCAAAATCACGGCTTGCTAAAACTGTATCTGTAATCATTAAAGCATCTCCAAAAACTACGTTGATAACTCCATCAGGAACTCCTGCTTCTTTGAAAACTTCTAAAATGATTTTTGTAGAAAATACTTGACTATCACTTGGTTTCCAAACCACAACGTTACCCATCATTGCAGCACTTGCAGGAAGGTTTGCAGCGATTGCAGTAAAGTTAAAAGGAGTAATAGCGTAAACAAAACCTTCTAATGGTCTGTATTCTACACGGTTCCAAACAGAAGAATCTGATTTTGGCTGATCGTTGTAGATTTGAGTCATAAACTCAACATTGTAACGTAGGAAGTCGATTAATTCACAAGAAGCATCAATTTCTGCTTGGTGAATATTTTTAGACTGGCCAATCATTGTCGCAGCATTAATACGAGCTCTGTATGGTCCAGCGATTAGTTCAGCAGCTTTTAAGAAAATAGCAGCACGCTGTTCCCATGCTAAGTTTGCCCATGCTTTTCTTGATTCAAGCGCATTTGCAATTGCTTTTTCGATATGTTGTTTTTCAGCTAAATGATATTTTCCAACTACGTGCTGGTGATCATGAGGAGCTGTAATGTTTCTTGTATTTCCAGTTCTGATTTCTTCGCTTCCTATATGCAAAGGAACGTCAATTTGAGAATTCCACATTGTGGTATAAGCAGCTTGAACAGCAGCTTTTTCTGGTGAGTTTGGTGCGTAGCTCTTTACAGGCTCGTTTACCGCTTTTGGTACATGGAAAAATCCTTTAAGCATGTTATTTAAAATTTTGTGAATTAGACAATTTAAAGTTAGACGATTTGTTTTGTTACGAATAATCTAATGTTGCACAAAAGTACAAAGGATAAATTAATAAATTGACAATTTTATGATTAAGATAACGATAAAAGCAATAGTTGTAAACTATATCTTAATTTAATGCAAAAGGAGCACACATTCTAAAAGTAGGAACAATTACTTTGAATGTTTTAGTAGTAGTAAAATTGATCATATTGAAATGACCTTTCATTGCTCCATAAGGAGACGATAATAAACAGCCAGAACTGTAAGTGTGGTTTTCGCCAGGTTTTAAAACTGGTTTTTTACCAATTACACCTTCACCATCTACAACTTCTAAATCATTTAAAGAATCAAAAATTTCCCAATGGCGAGAAGTTAATTGTACAGAATCTTTACTATGATTTTCGATGGTAACTACGTAGCTAAAAGCAAAATGAATCTTGTAGTTTTTGAAGTACGTACCTTCAAAACTAGTCAAAACAGATATTTTTATGCCTCGTGTAATTTGAGAAACCATACTAACGCCGTATATATGTGAGTGTTATAGAGGCAAAGCTACAAAAAAAAATCGTTTAATCTAAAACCTTAACATTGTTTTAATTGACTATATTGATAGAGTTTGCATTTCCTTTTCCAATTACACGCTGATAACGATCGGTTGCTTCTTTATAATAAACCAAGATGGTGTACTCGTTTTCAGTCTGATAAAAGTTTCCGTCAACGGCATTTTCAAAATCGACTACACCTTTTTTATCTGCAACGGTATACTGAAAATTAGTAAAACCTTGTTTGATCATAATGGCTTTTTCAAAAACTCCTTTGTCATTATTGTAGTCCATTTTGTATTCTGGAGAAAGGCTGTAGTTATTAAACATTCCAGTAATATAAATATCTTTGTTCATTCTAAAAGCAGGAGCAGAAAGAGTAAAATATACCCAAGCATAATCGGCTTCAATGTCGTTGTTAGAACCGTTTATGTTCTTAACAACAAAATTTCCGTTTACATCTTCATAATTGGTGTAAATCTGATTTCCTCTTGCGGCATTGGTGTATAAAAACGCATTGTAAATATCGTTGTTCGAACCTATTTTGGCTACATTATTATTGGCTGCTCGAATGTCTTTATTTTCAAAATATAAAAACTCGTTTCCGCCCCAGAACTGGGTTTCTTTGTCGTATTTATAAACCAGCTGATTGCCAATTGTATATTGAGGAACAATGTTTTTTATCTCGGTATGAAAATTTCCGTTTTGTAGTAAAAGCACTTTTACATTTTGTAATGGAGTTTGAAAAACAATATCATTAGATAAAATGGCAAAATCAAGATTCTGTTTGTAGTCAATATTGCTGAGGTTGCGGCTTCTTTTTACTTGAACACCAACCGTACAATGGTTTTCATACACAATAAATTTTCTAGAGAAAACAACTTCTCTATCTTCATTTAGAATTCGTAGCATGTAATTTCCCGAAAGCTTCAACAGCTGCGTAAACTGATTTGGAAAAGAAAGCCTATAATGCGTATATACCTGAAGTGTATTAAACGAATTGGAAAAATCTGTAATTCGTTGATTATCCATACCAAAAATATAGTCGGTTTTTGGAATATCGGTCGGAAACCAGTTGTAGTCGCAATGAATAACTTCAAAGTAATAATTGGCTTCATTACCAAACAAATCATCAAATTGAAATGTAAATGGAGATCCTAATTCGAAAATTGGCGCAACATTACTGCCATTCTGAATAAAAGAAACAGTTTTGATATTATAAGGAGGATCAATTTCTTTTTCTTGAGCTTTCGCTAAAGTCAAAATAAAAAGAAAAATAAAGCTTGTATATAAAAATTTTGGCATCTTAAAACGTTGTAAGATTGTAAATATAACAATTTTATGTAACGAAAAAGATGCCAATCTATTGGATTTAACGATTAATTTCCTAGAATATACTCTAAGTTGCCTTCAATTTCATCATTGATATAACTTTCTTCTAAAAGTGAGTCAGACAATAACTTTTTGTTTTCCTGCAATTTGATGATTTTTTCTTCAACTGTATTTTTAGAAATAAAACGAATCACATTTACTTTATTCAACTGTCCTATCCTATGTGCACGTGCAACACCTTGTTTTTCTGCGAAAGGATTCCACCAAGGATCTAAGAATAAAACATAAGAAGCTTTTGTAATATTTAAACCAACACCTCCAGCTTTAAGTGAAATAAAGAATAATAAAGGATTTTCTTTTTCCTGAAACATTTTAACCTGCTGTTCTCTTTTGTCTGATGGAGTTTCACCTGTAATTTCACAGAAATCTATTTTGTTTTCTTTACACCAATCAGTATAAAAATTTAGATTAGTAACAAACGAACTAAAAATGATTACTTTCTGTTTTGCTTTTACTAAATTTTCTAAATAATTGGTTACAGCAATATACTTTCCAGAATCAACCTCAGATTCCTGATCAACCATTTTCGGGTGATTACTCAGCTGTCTCAATTTCATCAAAGTATTAATGATATTGATTTTGTCTGGGCCGGATCCGTCAGTTTTAAGCAAGAAATTACGAGCTTTAGATTTCTCTTTCTCGTATAATTTTTCCTGTTCAGGATCCATGTCACAGTAATAAATCTGTTCTGTCAATTCTGGCAAATCTTTTAGAACCTGTTCTTTAGTTCGTCTTAAAATATAAGGAGCGATGAGGTTTTTTAATTCCGTTAAAACTTCTTCGTTCTGTTTTTTCTCAATCGGATTTTTGAAGTTCTCCATAAAAAAAGCATAACTTCCTAAAATCTCAGGATTTATAAACTGCATTTGCGACCATAAATCGTCAAGCGAATTTTCGATTGGTGTACCACTCAAAGCAATTTTATGTCCTGTGCTGATTTTATTTATGGCTTTAAAAATCTTAGAATTTTTGTTTTTGATGTATTGACTTTCGTCCAAAATCAAATAACGGAAATCGTATTTTTCTAAAATTGAAATATCACGATGAATAATGCTGTAGCTTGTAAAAATCAAATCGGTTGAATTGATTCTGCTTGCTAATGATTTTCTGTCATTTCCAACATATTGCATTTTCGAAAAATGTGGCGTAAACTTTCCAGCTTCATTAAACCAGTTAAAAACCAATGAAGAAGGAAGAACGATCAAAGCTTTTAGCGGTTCTCTTTCGATAGTGGTTTCGTTAGCAAACAAATCAAAATTGGTAGTTTTAGTCGTAAAGCCTAATTGTTCTTGTACAGAAACCAGAACGGACAAAGTTTGCAACGTTTTTCCAAGTCCCATATCATCGGCGAGACATGCTCCCATGTTAGAATTAAAATGACCTAAAAGCCATTTTACTCCATCAACTTGATATGGTCTTAAGGTTGCTTTTATTAAGTCAGAACCAGTAAATTCAGCTTGATGAATTTGGTCTAAATCATTGTCGATCTCAGAAATTCCGTCTAAAGCGGTAAAATTGCTTTTTCGCAAAAGCAAAACACCATTTTCTGTTTTGGCTAATTTTGCCAAAGAACCGTATTTGCTAAACCATTCTAACGGAATCAAGAAATAATTTCCGTCAGGTAATGCAAAAAGTCTTTCCTTGCTTTTTATGTTGGGAATAATTTCGCTGAAATTGATTTTATAATCTCCAACTGTAATAATGATTCTAATGTCGAACCAATCTCCAGTCGTTTCTTTTGAAGCAGAAATAGTATGGTTTTCTGTAATGATTTCTTTACTTTCCAGTTTTAGATTTTCAATAGTAAAGCCTAAATTTTTCAGATCTTCTTTATGGTCAATAATCAACTGAATATTGATGAAAGGATCTGTATTTTCTGCTTCTGAATTTAGTCCAAATAATTCGTTTTTGATTTTAGATAACCCAATTTCATTTAACTTTTCAATGAATAAATTCTCGTCTGGATTTCTTTTAAACTGAATTATTTTAGGTTCATTAGCAATACTAAAATCTACAAAAGAATGTGTTTTTTTAGTTTTGCTTGCATCAAATGAATATCCGTTATAATCAAAATAAAGATTAAGATAATAACAGTTTTTAAAGAAATCATGAATAGGCTGAATCGTGCAAGAAATGATTTTATCTCGAAGCTCAATTTCAAAACCTGTCGCTTCAATATCAATTTTTTTTGCTATTTGGGGGATAAAGCTTTTAAAGTAATCATCAACTAATTTTGAAGGAATTTCAATTGATTTTTTCTTTAAAAAAGGCATTAGTTTTTTAGAGTTTAACTCTTTTAACTGTCCTAATTTTTTATTGATAATAAGCCAGCCTGGTTCATCCAAAAGAATTTCTGCTTTGATATCCATTGGAGAAAAAATAGTTTCATTTTCTTTTAAAGAAAGTGTGTAAGTGATTCCTTCTGTATGTTTGTCAAATTGAATCTGCGGTTCAAAATCAAGTGGTTCAATGCTGACTCTTGAACGGTAAAAATCTTTTTCGGGTCCAAGGTTTAAAGACAGTGGAAATTGTTCTTTTACAATTAAATCGTAAAAAGAACTTAAATTAAATTTTAAATGCTGACGAATAGCAAACTCAATTTTTGAATCTTTCTGCAAATCAGCAATTGTTTTGGCCGATTTAATTTTGGCGCCGAATTTTTTTAAAATAAATTCAGGTTTTAAAGAGTCACAAGCTGTTAGTATTCTTTTTGAGTTGGAATCTAAAGTATCAAAAGTGATTCCGAAACTTTCAAGTACGTCGGGACTTGCTTTTTTGTCTAAATATTTGATTTCGATAGTATTCTCAACAATGTATGCAGTTGGAATATAGACATTCAGATTTTTTTCCAAACTGATGTCAAAACAGAACTGAAATGATTTTGTAGGTTCCAAGGTTTAGGGATTTGGTTAGGCTTATATTTGGGAATTGGGCAAAAAAATAAAGAGTTTTCAAATCTAAATATTTTGAAAACTCTTTATTAAATGAACTTATATGGTGAAAAAATTAGTTTTCCTGTTTAAAGCAAAGCGGAATAATCTCGCCTTTTGCTAAACAGTATTTCTCAACCAATTCTGGGGCAATTTTGTTAGTGTAATCTTCTTCAATTACAATAAATCCAATACTTCTTAATTTATCGAAATAGTCGCGTCCGTAAACACGAACGTGGTCATATTGTCCGAAGATTTTAGCACGCTCTTTTTGATCTGTAATCGAATCATCTGCAAAAGTAACTTCGCGTGATAAATCCTGTGGAATCTGTAAAATTGCCATTCCGCCTGGTTTTAAAACACGAAATAATTCCTGCATTGCTTTTGTATCGTCTGGAATGTGCTCTAAAACATGATTACATAAAATAACGTCATATTCGTTGTCTTTGAAAGGTAAATTACAAATATCTGCTTTTACATCTGCCAATGGCGAAAGCAAGTCAGTCGTTGTGTAATCTAAGTTTTTCTGCTTACGGAATCTTTTATAAAAAGCTTGTTCAGGAGCAAAATGCAATACTTTTTTAGGTGCTGTAAAAAAATCAGTTTGATCGTTTAAATACAGCCAAAGTAAACGGTGTCTCTCTAAAGAAAGCGTACTTGGCGAAAGCACATTATTACGTTGTTTTCCGTATCCGTAAGGTAAAAACGATTTAAAGCTTTTTCCGTCAATTGGATCTGTAAATTTATCTCCTTTTAATGAGAATGCTAAAATTGGTCGCGCCACGTAACTTAAACGAATTAATAATGGACGCGGTATTGTATTTAAAACTAATTTAAAAAGTTTTTTCACTGGTTTGATTCGGGTTGTATTATAGTACTAATGGAACTTGTCTGAATTCGTCTTCTTCATTGCTTTCGATTCCTAAAGCTTTGTAAATGTATTGGAAAGTCGATAATAACTCAGGTTTTCCATCAACTAAAGCTACATCGTGCTCAAAATGCGCACTAGGTTTGCCGTCAGCAGTCAAGATTGTCCAGCCGTCTTTAAGTTGTTTGATGTTTCTAGTTCCCATGTTGATCATAGGCTCGATTGCTACAACCATTCCTTCAACAAAAAGCTTTCCGCGTCCACGTTTTCCGTAATTTGGCATTTCTGGCTCTTCGTGCATTTTTTGCCCAACACCATGTCCAACCAATTCACGAACGACTCCGTAACCATGAGCTTCAGTATATTTTTGAATCGCGTTTCCAACATCTTCTACACGATTTCCAGCTTTAAATTCTCTAATTCCAACGTAAAGAGATTCTTTAGTAACACGTAAAAGTTTTTTAACTTCCGGTGCAACTTCTCCAATTTCGAAACTGTATGCGTGATCTCCATGGTAGCCATTTTTAAAAGCCCCACAATCAACTGAAATAACATCACCGTTTTTAAGAGGAACATTGTTAGGAATACCGTGAACAACCTGAGCGTTTGGACTCATGCAAAGCGAATTCGGGAAATCATACAATCCAAGGAAACTTGGAACTGCACCGTGATCACGAATAAATTCTTCGGCTAATTTGTCAAGATATAATGTAGTAACTCCTTCTTTAATTTCAGAAGCAATCATTCCTAATGTTTTTGATACGATTAAAGCACTTTCACGCATTAATTCGATTTCCTCTCTAGTTTTTTGGATAATCATATTTTTTCCATTTTTCAGTTCGCAAAAGTACAATTTTTATCTCAATTTTTATGTGATTTTTTTTCGCAACGAATTCACGAATTTATGCAAATTTAAATTGATGAGATTCAGTTTCACTAATTTAAATTTTAGAGATAAAAAAGAGGAAATTCGTGAATTCGTGCCGATTAAACAATGGTTAGAGTTAAAGGGTTTCGGAAAAAAGATATAAATTAGTAGTACAAATGCTTATAATTATGGAAACTATTACAGATCGAGATATAGAAAAAGTTAAAGCTCTTAAGAAAATGAAGCGAAATGCTTTGGGACTTTTGGGTATTGCAGTGCTGTTGTTTTTAGTTGCTATTTATTTTAAAATTCCGATGCTGCAGGCTTTTAGCGAAGCGGCTATGGTGGGTGGAATTGCCGATTGGTTTGCGGTTGTGGCATTGTTTCGTCATCCGATGGGAATTCCGATCTGGCATACTGCCATTATTCCAACTAAGAAAAATGAAATAGGAGAGAATCTTGGAAATTTCGTTTCTGAGGAATTTCTGGATCGTGAAAAAATGGAGATTAAGTTGGATGAATTTAATTTTGCTGTGAAAGCTTCAGATTGGATTTCGCAAGAAGAAAATGCTAATAAAATAGCAAATGTTGTTGCCATAAATATTATTCCTGGAATTTTACGAACAATTAAAGACGAAGATGTCAAAAGATTTATTCAAGTTCAATTCAAGGAAAAAATAGAGGAAATAAATTTTGGAGATTGGGTAGCATTGGCATTAGAACCTTTGCAGAAAGGAAACTTAAAAAATCAAATGCTGACGAATCTTCTCGAAGTGATGAGCAGTGAATTGACTAATAATAAAGATTTAATTAGGCAAAAAGTAAAAGCTTCGACTCCGCTTCTAAGTTTTGGATTGGCAGATAAAAGCATTACAGAAGGTGTTTTTAATGGTTTGCAGGATTTTTTGAATGAAGCTAAAAAGCCAGAAAGTGCAGTGCGTCTAAAAATTGACGAATACATTTTTAATTTCTTGGAAAAAGTAAAAAACTCAGAAGAAATGAGAGTTAAAATCAACGATATGATTTTGGGTTTTGTTGGAAAAAAAGAGGTTCAGGATTATATTAATGGAATTTGGGACGAAATCAAACTTTCCGTTACCAATGATTTAAATAGAGGAGATGATTCTTCAATTAAAAATAATATCGCAGGACTAATTCAGACTTTTGGAAACGGAATAAGAGAAGATCATGTAATGATTGATAAAATAAATGGTTTTATTAAAAACGATTTGCTTTCGATGCTTTTGAATAATAAAAAAGTAATTGGAGATTTGATTTCGTCAACCGTAAAAAGTTGGGATGGAAAAGAAGTTTCAGAAAAGCTGGAACTAGAAATAGGAAAAGATCTTCAGTACATTAGAATCAATGGAACTTTGGTTGGGGGAGTTATTGGTTTAATAATTTATGGTGTAGAGCAATTGTATCATTTTGTATTTTGACGGCAGTAAGTTAAAAAGTAGGAATGTCAGGCTAAGCGAAGTCGAAGCTCTCTTCGTTTCATAAGCCTTCGACTCCTCTCAGGGTGACAATTAGTATAAAAACAAAAACCATATAAATGAAGTTATATCACTTATATGGTTTTTAAATATTTACGGGTAGTTTTTTCTACAATAATGAATGACAAGTCATTGCGTTTGGCTGTTGAACACCCATTAATTCTAAAATTGTTGGAGCAATATCACCTAAAACACCATCTTGGATGTTTTTCAATTCTTTGTCTACTAAAATAATCGGCACTGGGTTTGTTGTGTGAGCCGTGTTTGGAGAACCATCAGGATTGATCATGGTTTCGCAGTTTCCGTGATCGGCAATTACTATTGTCGTGTAATCATTGGCAAGAGCAGCATCGATTACTTTTTTCGCGCAAGCGTCAACAGCTTCACATGCTTTAATTGCAGCTTCCATAATTCCAGTGTGACCAACCATGTCTCCGTTAGCGAAATTTAAACAAACGAAATCAACTTCGCCTTTGTTTAATTCAGGAACAAGAGCGTCAGCCAATTCGTAAGCACTCATTTCTGGTTTTAAATCATAAGTTGCTACTTTTGGAGAGTTTCTTAAGATTCTTTCTTCACCTTCAAAAGGAATTTCTCTACCTCCTGAGAAGAAGAAAGTTACGTGAGGATATTTCTCAGTTTCCGCAATTCTGATTTGTTTTTTACCAGCTTTTTCTAAAACCTCACCAAGAGTTTCAGTGATATTATCTTTATTGTAAACTACTTTTACATTTTGGTACGTTTCGTCGTAGTTTGTTAATGTTACATAATATAGGTTTAGTTTGTGCATGTTCTGCTCGTGAAAATCCTGTTGCGAAAGCGCTTCAGTAAGTTCACGGCCTCTATCTGTTCTAAAGTTAAAGAAGATTACAACATCGCCTTCTACAATAGTAGCAAGAGGTTTTGCATTTTCATCAACAATAACAACTGGCTCGATAAACTCATCTGTTACGTCTTTTGCGTAGCTGTCCAAAACACTTGCAACAGCATTCGTTGATGGAGTTCCAACGCCATTTACAACTAAATCGTAAGCTAATTTTACACGTTCCCAACGTTTGTCACGGTCCATTGCATAATAGCGCCCAATAATAGAAGCAATTTTTACTGGAGTATTTTTAATATAATCTTCTAAATCATGAATATATTTTCCTCCAGATTTTGGATCAACATCACGTCCGTCTGTAAAAGCGTGAATATAAACCTGATCTAAACCATACTCTTGAGAAGCATCGATTAATCCGCGAAGGTGTGAAGTATGTGAGTGAACACCACCATCTGAAACTAATCCTAAAAAGTGTACTTTTTTATTATTGTCTTTAGCATACGTAAAAGCATCAATTAAAACCTGCTCTTTTGCTAAAGTTTTGTGTTCTACAGCTAAATTTATTTTGGCTAAATCTTGGTATACAATTCTTCCTGCACCTAGATTCATGTGTCCAACTTCGCTATTTCCCATTTGTCCTTCTGGAAGACCAACATTTAGTCCGTCAGTTCTAAGCTGTGCGCTTGGATAGTTTTTATAAAGACTATTTATAAAAGGAACATTTGCATTGTCTATTGCAGATACTTTAGGGTCAGGAGATTTTCCCCAACCGTCTAAAATCATAAGGATAACTTTTTTGTTCATTGCATTTTTGTTTTCTACAAATATAAGGCATTTCTAAAGTTTGAAACCTGAGTGATGTTACATTTATATTTAATAAAATGAACTCAGATAAAAAATATTAATTTAATTGTAGAAATCTTTATTTTTTAAAATTAATTCACACTAAGCTCTTTTTCTAGCTTTATTTTTGACAGCATTTGGATTAATAAAATGATATATAGGAGATAGGAAGTCTTAGAAATTAGAAAATTATTGCATCAATTTGTTTTACTTAATCAGGTTTTAATTTCAAGACTCCCACTTTTGATGTTTTTTTAAGAAAAACAGCTAGAATGTTAGGTTTTTTAGCATAAGAAAAAATCTTACAGAAATAGCGTTTTTATGTTAATAATGTTAAAGTTTAAACAAAAAAGCCTTGAAAATCAGGCTTATATTTTGCGTAGTATGATTTTTTTATATTTTTGCGATACCCAAATTTTTGTTTAACCTAAAGAAATTCAATGATTTACAAAATTTATCCGTTATTTGTGTTTTTGCTATTGTCTTTTGGAAAAGATTCAAAAAACACATCCGATCTTAAAAAAAATGCCACTGTAAAAGCGATTGCTAAAGTCGAAAAAGTCACAGTAGATTCTAAAATCGAGAGCGTTTATAATTCATTAAATTCAAACAACTTTAAAATGCCTGAACTTAAAACTTTCTCGGAAGCTTTAAAAGGATTTTATTTGTTGAAAGAAAGAGGAGTGATTAAGAAAAATATCTTAACACTTATTGATTTTAGTTTGTCATCAAATGCAAAACGTTTGTGGGTGATTGATTTAACTAGCAATACCATTTTGTTTAATTCACTTGTAGCTCACGGCAGAAATACTGGTGAAGAATTTGCTTCAGCATTTTCAAATCTTAATTCATCATTTAAAAGCAGTTTAGGATTTTATTCGACTGGTGAAATTTACCAAGGAAAACACGGTGCTTCTTTACGTTTAGATGGCTTAGAAAACGGCGTAAATGATAATGCTCGCGAAAGAGGTGTTGTAATGCATGGTGCAGATTATGTATCTGAGTCTTTTATTAGAGATCATAAAAGATTAGGCAGAAGCCAAGGCTGTCCAGCAGTTCCGGTTGAATTGACAAATGAAATTATTCAATTAATAAAAGATAAATCGTGTTTATATATCTACCATCCATCAAGAAGTTTTGCGATGGAGGAGAGGTTAATTTCTTAATTGCTTATATAAATCAGAATCTAAATCATAAATATCAGCTCTAAAAAGGAGCTGATTTTTTTTGCTCCATGCCGTCCAATACCATTGATACAAAGCATATTTTTTGGTAATCTTGAAACTCATGGTTTTTTTGCTTGCAATAATAGTGTCAATTCTGTCTTGTGGCCAATTTCCTTCCACATCCAAAATATGTTGTGCAAGTTCCAGCGGGTTTTCAACACGCACACATCCAGAGCTCATTGAGCGGTTATTACGCCCAAAAATATTACGATGGTTAGTGTCGTGCAGATAAACGCTGTGGTGATTTGGAAACAAGATTTTCATTAATCCCAACGAATTATCGTAGCCTGGACTTTGCACGTAACGGTAGTTGTTTGGTTTGTTTTCATTCCAAGCCATCGGAGAAACTACTTTTCCAGCAGTATCGTAAATAGTGATATTCTTATTAGCCAAATAATTTCGGTTTCTTTTCATTGCGGGAACGACATCTTCTTTTAAAATTGTCGGAGGAACTGTCCATGTCGGATTAAAAACAACCGTTTTTAAGAACGAAGTAATAATAGGTGTTCTCCTTTTGCTGGTTCCGACTACAATATTTCTAACCAAAGTTGTGTCTTGATTTTCGACAACATTTAAACTATAATCAGGAATGTTGATAATAAAATAGTTTTCTGCTAATTCTGATGGATACCATCTCCAGCGCTCCAAATTGGCAATGATTTGTTTTTTTCTGCTTTCTTTAGAATAGTTTAAAGCACGGATAGTTCCTGCTCCAATAACCCCGTCCGAAGCTAAGCCATGCCTTTCTTGAAATCTTTTAACGGCTTCAAAAGTTTTCTGATTGTAAATCTCTGTAAGACTATCTTTTCCATACATATCGTTCCAATACAAAAGCCTTTTTTTTATGTTTATTAAAGCAGGATTAGTATCATTTAAAACAATTTTATCAGCAGATTCAATGGTTTTTACATTGTCATCTGGAAAGGTGTTAATGATTTCAAGGGCTTTTAATAGCTCTTTGTAAGTTTCTGTTTTAGGTTGAATATTTTCAACAATGCTGTCTAATTTATTTTTGTTGAATCCTTTAATTAAAACAGAATTTACATCAAATTCCTTCTCGTCCAAATCCCAATTGGTATACAGTTTTTTAGGATTTAATTTACCTTTAAAAATATGATTTAGATATTTTTCGAAATTATAAGTTAGTAAAATGTCATACTTCACTAAGTCTTTATCGCTAAGCGAAGTGACTTTGCTTTCGAATTTTTTTAGTTGAGATATTTTGTAATCTTCTGGTTCTAAGCCTAATTCTTCTGATTTTTCTAATTGTACTAAAACAAAAGTTCTTTTTTTAAGATTCCCCCATACAGTTTGATTTTCAGATGCAATATAAAATTGTTTTAAGGTTTCGCTTTTAAAAGTTCCTATTAATGCTGTGTCTATTTCGACAGTTCTCTCATCAGTAAGTATAATTGCCGGTGCCTTTTTTTTGATAATAGGCACGGGTTCAGGGCTTTCTTTTTTACAGCCCATTAAAAGGCAGATTACTACTAAAGAGTAAAATATTTTCATTTTATAATTTTTTAAACATCAAATAATGTTCGCCAACATCTTTAATCTCAAATGCTTCACCCATTGGTTGATAGTTCATTTTTTGATAAAATCCGACAGCGGCTGTTCTGGCATTGAACCAAATCAAATCTACTTGGTTTTCATTGCAATAAGCTTCGCAATGTCTAACTAGAGCTTCTCCGATTCCTTTTTTCTGGTGCGTTTCTAAAACGGCCATCCCTCGAATCTGAGCTTGATTTTGAGCGGCAAATATAGCGTTGATTTTTTCGAATAGCGAAATAATTCCTGTTAAATTTTCGTTTTCAAATAGACCAAAATGATGGGTAGATTCTAAATCGTCACCTTCAAAGATGCAACTTTCTATAGGTTTTCCTTTTCTTAAAACGGGTTGACGAACGGCATGAGTTTCTTTTGATGGAATTTCTTTAATTGTAATCATGATTTTTTGAAAAAATATTGCATTTATAACTTTTTAATTTTAAATAAGTTATAAAAAAATGTTGATTTTTATTGATTTTTTTTAGTCAAAAGCTTGTTTTGAACTGAACTTTCTTTCTATATTTGCACAACCAATGCGAAAGTAGCTCAGTTGGTAGAGCTCCAGCCTTCCAAGCTGGTTGTCGCGAGTTCGAGCCTCGTCTTTCGCTCTAAAAAGTAAACACGTTTTACTTATATGAGAATAATTTTTTTGATTTTTATTTTGTTTTAAAGATTAAATTTTTTATCTTTGCACCCGATTAATGCGAAAGTAGCTCAGTTGGTAGAGCTCCAGCCTTCCAAGCTGGTTGTCGCGAGTTCGAGCCTCGTCTTTCGCTCTTCAAAAGCCTCAAACATTGTTTGAGGCTTTTTTGTTTTTATTCCTTTTTTAGCCATATAAGTGATATAATATATTGAGCTTAGATTTTAAATGAATTTATATTGCTTGTATGATTCAAAAATTATTTCAAATCGCTTAAATCGCTTTCTATTTCTAATTCAGTTGGATCTTGATTTTGTCTGAATAAACGAGCTTTCAAATTTCCTTTTAAGGTAATTTTTGCACCTTTAACTTCCAGCCAGCTTCCTTCTCTTAAACCCAAAACAGGAATTGAGTTAAATGCGTGAAATTCTTTAATTCTTGTTTCGCGAGTTTCTCCCATGTGTTTAGATTGTAAGTCGGCATCCAGATAATGCGGATTCAAGTTGAAAGGAATTAATCCTAAAGTCTGAAAACTTGGAGGATAAATAATAGGCATATCATTCGTAGTCTGCATTGATAAACCGCAGATATTGCTTCCTGCGCTTGATCCTAGATAAGGAGTGCCATTTTTTACAGTTTCAGAAAGTAACTGCATGATATTATTTTTATAAAGTTGGGTAACCAGCAAAAAAGTATTTCCTCCGCCTGTAAAGATTCCTTCCGCGTTTTTTACAGCGTCTTGCGGATCTTCAAATTCATGAATTCCTTTAACGCTTATGTTAATTGTGTTAAAAGCTTCCGCAGCTTTTTTTGTATACTCATCGTGCGAAATACCTCCGGGACGGGCGTAAGGAATAAATAAGATTGTTTTGCAATTTTTAAAATGTGTTTTTAAAGTAGGTAAAATATATTCTAAGTAGTTGCCTCCGTGCAAAGTAGAAGTGCTTGCAATGATAATGCTTTTCATGATTTTTAAACTCAAATTATGTTTGTTAAAGGTATTAAAAACTCTGTTTTTGTTTGAATTTTTAATGTTTTAATTAACAAATTTTTACCAAGTCATTAGTATTAATTTTGGAACCACTTAGGATATTTTTACCGTTTTAAGAATATTTTTAAATTATTTTATTTTGTTTCAGAAAATTACTTGTTTTTTAATTGTTTTGGCAGGACAAGCTTGCTGGTCGCAAAGTTTGGATCGTTCTATTTTTAGCGGTAAAGTGATTTCGAATGCTTCTGATTTGGAAGGTATTTATGTAATCAATGCGCAAACAGAAGAAACCGTGATGACAAACGCTTCGGGATCTTTTTCAATTTTAGCAAAGGCAGACGATGTTCTGGTTTTTTCTTCAATAAGTTTTAAAGAAAAAAGAGTTTTATTGAAACAAGAAGATTTTTCAAATCTCAATTTTTCTGTCAATCTTACGATGATTATGTATCAATTGCAAGAGGTTGTTGTGAAGCGGTATGATAATATTAATGCTGAAAGTTTGGGTGTGATTCCGATGGGGCAAAAGAAATATACTTCTGCCGAACGCAAATTGCAGACCGCAACTGCGTTAAATGCCACGGCAAATGGAGGGACAATGGCAGGAGGTTCTATCTCTGCAGATCCATTGCTGAATTTTTTCTCAGGAAGAACAGCTATGCTTAAAAAGGAAGTTGCGGTGGAGAAAAAGGAATTTTTTATGAGACTTTTAGAGAATATGTTTAGTCTGGATCATTTTATTGACCGATTAAAAATTCCAGCAGATTATGTAAAAGGCTTTGAGTATTATGCAATTGAGAATGATAAGTTTACTGTAATTTTGAATTCTAAAAATAAAACTTCTACTGAATTTCTTTTGGGAGAATTGGCTGTAAAGTATAAAGAAATGCTTGCGAGTGAAAACAAGTAAAACCATATCAGCTGTTTTTTTTCTGTTTTTTGTTCAAAACAATTTTGGGCAAACAGAAGTTAAACGATTGTATGGCAGGGTAACAGAAATGTCTAATCCGGTTGAAGGTGTTAATGTTATAAATAGTAATGCCGAAGTTGCTGTAATTACAGACGCACAAGGTAATTTTGCTATTGATGTAAGCGAGGGTGAGGTTTTGCTTTTTTCTTCTGTTGGTTTGAATTCTGTTAAAAGGCAAATCACATCAGATGATATGCGTTCAGAATTGCTATCGATTAAGATGAACGCCGAAGAAGTAGCATTAAAAGAAGTTATTGTAAATGATAATACCGCTATTACAGCGGAGAATTTAGGAATTATTCCTCGAGGACAGAAAAAATATACCCAGGCAGAAAGGCAATTGGCAACAGCTGGAGATTTTAAACCTGTGATGTTGCTTGGGCTTTTGGGAGGTTCAATGCAACTTGACCCTTTGATAAATAAAATAAATGGCAGGACAAAGCGGTTAAAAGCAAATGTTGAAATCGAGAAAAAGGAAAAGAATTTTGAGAGATTAGGTTATTTGTTTGATGAAGTTTATTTTGTCGAGCGTTTAAATATTTCTAAAGAAAATGTAAATGAATTTAAGTTTTATGCAATTGAAAATGAAAGTTTCTGTGCAGCTATGAATTCAAAAAATAAAACTTCTACAGAATTTCTTTTAGGAGAATTGGCTGTAAAGTATAAAGAAATAATTACAGGTGAAAATAAATAAGTTTATATCAATTTTTGCGTCTCTTTTTTTTGTTCAGATTGTTTTTGGACAAAAAACAGATGTGAAATTATTAGTAGGGAGAGTGTTGGAGCGATCGACTTCGATTGAAGGGGTTAATATTATAAATAATGCCACTCAAGCGACTACAGTTTCAGATTCTGATGGTAATTTTTCGATTGCAGTGCATGAAGGAGATGTTTTGGTTTTTTCTGCTGTAAACTTGGAACCCGTTAAACGTAGGGTATCAGCAGACGATTTGACTGTTAGTTCTTTAGTTGTGAAAATGGTAGCTAAAGAAGTGGAGTTGAAAGAGGTCATTGTTAACGAAAACGCGAATATAACAGCTGAAAATTTAGGAATTATTCCATACGGACAAAAAAAATACACCCCTGCAGAACGAAAGGTTTATACAGCGACTTCAACATCAGTAGATAAGCTTTTAAATGCAATTTCGGGACGAACTGCAATGCTGAAAAAAGAAGTGAATGTAGAGAAAAAAGAAATGCTTTTTAGAAAGCTTGAGTATCTTTTTGAAGAGAATTATTATACAGATAGATTGAAAATTCCTGTAGATTATATAAAAGGATTTCAATTATTTTGTGTAGATGATGCCGATTTTGCTGTATCTTTGAATACGAAAAACAAAACAATGAGTATGTTTTTAATCACAGATCTAGCAAGAAAATATCTAACAATTCTCGAAAATGAAAAATAAATTAGGAGTACTCGTTGTCTGCTTATTTTGTCAATTTGTATTAGGGCAAAACGGTTTCAGGAAACCATTACACGGTCAGGTTATCAATGATTTTTTAGCCATAGAAAGTGGTTATGTAATGAATATTAATGCAAATGTTAGGACATTTATTGGTTCTGGAGGTTTGTTTGATATTGTTGCACAGCCAAAAGATACTTTGCTGTTTTCTGGCTTGACATTTCAATCAAAAAAAGTCGTTTTAACAGAAAAAGACTGTGATGAGATTCTTTTGAAAATAAAGCTAGATTTGGTTAATAATCAGCTTAAAGAAGTTGTTGTTCATAAAGAATTAAAAGTAAAAGCGTTGCAAGGCGGTTCACAAAAATATGTGGATATGCAGTTTGAAGACGACAAACAGTCTACTGCAAAAAACAATGCGATGCTTTCTGATCAGACTATAAAATATGGAACTGATTTTGTTCGAATTTTTAAAGATGTCAAAAAGCTTTTAAGTAAAAAAGACGAAGTAAGAGAAGAAGAAATTACAGATATTGCTTTCGTAGAATATGCTAAAGATAATTTCACAAAAGATTTTTATTCTAAAACACTTAATCTTAAAGATGACGAAGTAGAGCTTTTCTTGATGTATTGTTCAAACGATCCGCATTCTAAAGAAATGGTAGATCCAGATCAGAAGTTTCAGTTAATGGATTTCATGATTAATAAGAATAAAGAGTTTAAGAAAGCTGAGGCTGCTCAAAAATGAAAAAAAAGTTAGTTTTCCCTTTGCTTGGAGTTTTGTTTGTATTGTCTTCGGCATTTGCTTTTCATAAATTTTATGTTGGTGTTTTTCAGGTAAATTATGCAGCAGAAAAGAAGATGCTACAAATTACTTCCCGCATTTTTATTGATGATTTGAATAATGCAATGGAGAAAAAGTATCACAAAAAGACATTTGTTGGCACAAGCAAAGAAACTCCAGCAGATGTTGAATTATTAAAAAAATATCTATCAGAACATTTTTTAATTAAAGTAAACGGGCAATCAAAAGCCATAACTTTTTTATCTAAAGAAGTAGAAGCTGATGATGTTTTGGTCTGCTATTCCAGAATTAAGGATATCGATAAATTTAAAACACTTGAAATTTCAAATACTATTTTAGTAGATTGGAATTCAGAACAGCAAAACATTACACATATTTCAGTATTTGATACAAAAAGAAGCGTTCTTTTTACAGAATCTTCAAGGAAAGAATTGTTAAAATATTAAGTTGTTGATAAAATTAGTGTTTTAATTGCTATTTTCACAGCCTAAAGAAATTACCATTAAAATTTTATGAAAAAACTTTCATTATTATTACTTTTTCCTGCAATGTTAGTAGCGCAGGATAAAGCAACAACCGCACCTACTAAACAACAGGGAAAGTACGATACGAACAAGTTTAGTCAAATGTACGATTTGCTGGCAACTCCAAATATGTTCCGTACAGCCTCTGGAGCGCCTGGACCAGCTTACTACCAGCAGCAAGCAGATTACAAAATTGATGTTGAATTGGATGATAAAAATTCAAAATTAAGCGGATCTGAAACCATTACTTATACAAATAACTCGCCAGATAGTTTGGAGTACTTATGGGTGCAATTAGATCAAAATCAAGCAAAAGCAAATACGCAATCTTCATTAGCAGAAAGTGATAAAATTAGTCAGGTTTTGCCACTTGATGGTTTTTCTTCTAAATATTTGAAAAAGGATTTAGAGCGCGGTTTTAATATTGAACAAGTTAAAGATGCAAAAGGAAGCGAATTGTCTTATACGATCAATGAAACCATGATGCGTATTAATCTGACTTCGCCTTTAAAACCAGGAGAAAAAATCTCTTTCTCAATCAAATGGTGGTACAATATCAATAACTATAGAAAAGAAGGTGGTCGTTCAGGATATGAATTATTTGAGAAAGATGGTAACAAGTTATATGTAATTGCGCAGTTCTACCCAAGAATGGCGGTTTACAATGATGTTGAAGGATGGCAGAACATGCAATTCTGGGGAAGCGGAGAGTTTGCTCTTCCTTTTGGAAACTTTGACGTAAATATTACAGTTCCTGCAGATCACGTGATTGATGCAACAGGAGAATTAATGAACAGAAGTGAAGTGTTTACTGCTGAGCAAGTAAAAAGATATGAACAAGCGCAAAAATCATTTGATAAACCTGTAGTTATTGTAACACAGGCAGAAGCAGAAGCGGCTGAAAAAGGTTTTTCTGAGAAGAAAAAAACTTGGAAATTCAGTGCTAAAAATGTTCGTGATTTCGGAATTGCTTCTTCAAGAAAATTCATTTACGATGCAATGGCTGTGAAAATTGGAAATAGAACTGTTATGGCAGAATCTGTTTATCCAAAAGAAGCAAACCCTCTTTGGGGAGAAACTTCTACAATGGTTGTTGCTCATACCTTAAAGAGCTATTCTTCTCATACTTTTGATTATCCTTATCCAAAAGCAGTTTCTGTTTCTGCGGAAGATCAAGGTATGGAATATCCAATGATTTGTTGGAACTATGGGCGTCCTGACGAAAATGGCGTAACGAGCAAAGAAGTTAAAAACGGAATGATTGGTGTTATTATCCACGAAGTTGGACACACTTTCTTTCCAATGATTGTGAATTCAGATGAGCGCCAATGGACTTGGATGGATGAAGGTTTGAACTCATTTTTAGAATATTTAGCTGAGCAGGAATTAGATTCAAATTTCCCTTCAAGAAGAGGTCCTGCAAAAAATATTGTTCCTTACATGAGCGGGGATCAAAAGTTCTTGGAGCCAATTATGTCAAACTCTGAAACAATCCACCAATTCGGAAATAATGCTTATGGAAAACCAGCAACAGGTCTTAATATTTTAAGAGAAGTAGTTATGGGAAGAGAATTATTTGATCATGCATTCAGAACGTATGCAAACAGATGGAAGTTTAAACATCCAACACCAGAAGATTTCTTTAGAACAATGGAAGATGCTTCAGCAGTAGATTTAGATTGGTTCTGGAGAGGTTGGTTCTACTCAACAGATTTCGTAGATATCGGAATTAAAGATGTAAAACAATATTACGTTTCTGATACTCCAACTACAGATATTAAAGATGTAAAAATTAGAAAAGGACGTTTCGGTTTTGAAAAAGGGCCTTTTGTTTACTTGGTTTCTGGAGATAATGCAGAAGTAAGTGATTCTAAGAAAAAAGCTTTAAAAGTACAAGATTTCAAACCTTTAGCTGATTATGTAGATCAGACTTTTACGGCTGAAGAAAAAGCATCTATTAAAGCTCCTAAATATTTCTATGAAGTAGAATTCAACAAACCAGGCGGAATGATTATGCCTATTTTGGTTGAGATTACTTACGAAGATGGTTCTAAAGATAATTACAAATATCCAGCTCAAATCTGGAGAAAAAGTAATGATACGGCTAGAAAAGTTTATGCTACAACAAAAGCAATTAAGAGTATTCAAGTTGACCCTCAATTGCTAACAGCAGATATTGATGTAACCAATAACTCTTGGCCAAAAGTAGAAACAAAGTCAAAATTTGACTAAATAAAATAAAATAAGAATGAAAAGTTCATCAAGTTTGAAAGCTTGATGAACTTTTTTCTTTTTATGAAATGTATTTTAAAGGACTTTTTAAGTTAATTTTAAAACTCTAAGCTGCAAAATTTAATATCTTTGCGACTACAAAATTAAAAGTTATGTTTGGTATAGGAGGAGGAGAATTGATTTTCATATTGTTTATCGTGCTTATGCTTTTTGGTTCTGATAAAGTGCCTGAAATTGCGCGTACAATGGGGAAAGCTATGGCTCAATTAAAAAATGCAACTAATGATATTAAAAGTGAAATTCAGAAAGGGGCAGAGGCTAATGGCCTTGATGCAAAATCGCTGAATGATATTACTGGAAATATCAATGCAGAAATTAATAATGCAAAATCGAATTTACTTGGCGATACAGGAAATCTTTTAGGAGATACTGCAAATGAAATCGAAAAAGTAAAAGAAGATATTGATACTCTTTCTGGACCTATTAAACGCCAAATGTAATGCTTGAAAAAATACAGGAATTAGATAAAGATCTTTTAATCTTTCTTAACGGATTAGGCTCTGAAACATACGATAAATTATGGTTGATTATAACAAATCAGTTATACTGGACACCATTTTTCTTGTTGCTTTTTTATCTTATTTATAAAAAAATAGGAGGAAAGCAAACCCTGTATTTATTGCTTTTTATAGCTGTTTTGATTGCTTTTACAGATCAAACCTGTAATTTGTTCAAACATACTTTTCAGCGTTTGCGACCATGTAATGACCCTGAAGTTAACTCCATTATCAGAGTTGTTCAGGTTAGAAAATCATATAGCTTTTTCTCTGGACATGCTGCTAACACTATGGCGGTTGCAACTTTCTTATTTTTGATTTTAAAACGCTATTTCAAATATTTCGGATTCATATTTTTTTGGCCTTTAGTTTTTGCTTACAGCCGAATTTATTTAGGATTGCATTTTCCGGGTGATATTCTTACCGGTTATTTCTTTGGAGCACTTTTCGGATTTTTACTTTATTTAGTTTATAAAAAACTAAAGCCACAGTATTTTCCGGGATAGTTTTTTTTTAAGATGCTAAGATTCTGAGATACTAAGGTTTTAAAGATATATAGTAAATTGCCTCCAGCTTTAGCTGGAGGTTTTTTTATGGGCAAATAAAAAAGGCTTTAGCCAAATATTATGAAGTATTTGGCTAAAGCCTTGGGAAGCTAAATTATATACCTCCAGCTAAAGCTTGAGGCAAGTAAGTAGTGTAAAACTTAGAATCTTAGCGTCTCAGTATCTTAGTATCTCAAACTTTAGTTAATGATTGTTTTTTCGCTCCATTCCAAGCCATTTGGAAGCTGTTGCTTGCTAAATTCAATATGAATGACTCTTCTGCGCTCATTGTTTGTGGTTTTATTTGATGCGTGAAATAATAGAGGTTTCATTATCATAATACCACCTTTTTCAACCTCGCAAATTGTTTCTTTTTCTTTTTCGAAATCAAGGTTTTCAATTCTTAAGATTCCTTTTGAATGTGAATTATTGATTACTTTTAAAGCACCATTGTCTTTAGTGGTTTTGTCAATATGAATTCTGATTGTGAAATTGTTTTCTAATATTTCTGTAGGTGGCTGTACTGCAAATTGATTTTGTTTTACAGTCCAGTTTTCAAAATTTTCTATTTCAATTTTTTGATCAACAGAAATAGTTAAATCCTGATGATAAGGTACAAACCAATTCGATTTTTCAGGTTTGTCAAAATAAATAGATTTAGTTATGAAATATCCTTTTCCAAAATTAGATTCAATGATTTCTTTTAGATTTTCATTGAAAATAAAATCTAAAATTTCAGGCATTTCTTTGTGAAATTGTCTGATAGCAAATAAATCCTCAGATTTTCTAAAAGTTGCATTATCAGAATCATTTTTAGCTTTGTTTTCAATCAATGAAATTACATTTTCAATTTCATTCTCTGTAAAAACATTATTAATTATTGAAAATCCTTCGCTGTCAATTTGTTTTGAGTGAATCATTATAAATGTTTTAAAATCTGAAGAAAACCTTAGAATCTTAGTACTGTAGAAACTAAAAATTATAAAACACGACTAACAGTCAATCCATCACGAATTGGCAATAAAACGGTCTCTACTCTAGGGTCATCTTTAAGAAGCTGATTGTATTCTAAAAGCACTTTTGTACTAACATCATTTGGATGAACCGGATCAAGAATCTTTCCACTCCATAAAACATTGTCCGATAAAATGATACCTCCTTTATTCATTTTAGGAACAATCATTTCCCAGTAATTGAGGTAATTTTCCTTATCTGCGTCAATAAAAACCAAATCAAATTTCAGGTCTAAATCTGGGATAATGTTTACAGCTTCTCCCAAATGCTGAAAAATTTGACTTCCCCAAGGTGATGCGTCAAAATATTTTCTCTGAAAATCGACTAATTCTTCTTTTATGTCAATTGTATGCAGTTGTCCGTTTTCTTGCATTCCTTCGCATAAACATAAAGCAGCGTAACCAGTATATGTTCCGATTTCAAGAATATTAACTGGACGAATCAATTTTGAAAGCATGCTTAAAACACGGCCTTGAAAGTGGCCACTTAGCATTCTTGGCAAAAGTATTTTCTGGTAAGTTTCTTTATTAAGTTTCGCTAGTAATTCTGGTTCGTTTTCAGAATGTTGCTCGATATAGTCTTCTAATTCTTGAGATATAAAATGCATGTGGTAGTATCTTGTAATTTGAATACAAAAATACAAAAATAATTCGCTTACAATTTTTCATAAAAAAACCATTCGTTTTGCGAATGGTTTCTGTTCGGATTCTGATGAAATTTATTTTTTCAAAGCTTCATTTACTTCTTTTGCTGTTTTTACAGTTCCGTCTTTTGCTGCTTTAGCCGCATTTTCTACTTTTTCTGCGCCTTTTTTAGTAGCATCTTTTACATCTTCAGCTGCTTTTTTAGTAGCGTCTTTTACATCATTTGCCGCTTTTTCTGTAGCATCTTTAGCTTTAGTAGCTGCATTTTCAGCTTTGCTTACTGCAGTATCTTTCACTTCTTCGATATCTGATGTTAAAGAATCAACTTTGTTTCCAAGGGTTAATTCATCTTCTGCGGGTTTGTTTTCTTTTTTCTCGCATGATTGAACAGCGAATGCTAATAAAGCAATAACAGCTAAACTCAAAATTTGTTTTTTCATAATTTCAATTTTTTTTAGGTTGATAAACTTAAAGGTTAAATGGCTGAAAAATAAAATTACAAATTTTAAAATGATTGAGCTCTTTGTAAGATTATGTTTTCTTTTTAGAGCAAAACAATTCTTGTGCCAAATTTTGATTTTGTGTGCTCGCTGTTTATTTTTTTTTGCGAAGAAATTAGTTTTTGTATAAACTGAAATTAATAACAATATCGTCTTTTACTTTAATCAATCCAGCCATTTTTACTGGCGGTTCCAATTCGATATCAGAGAATTTTAAACTAAGTGTTCCTTGAATTTTGTCATCGGTATTGTATAGTATAAAATCTTTGTATTTGAGTGTTTTATCTGTTATGAAAAAGTTTAGTCTGCATTTGTAATTTTTTCCACAAGGCTTTATATCGCTTATAGAAACTGTGCTGTTAGGGAATTTTTTCACTTTTACTGTTCCTTGTAAATCTTTCGTCATTATTTTATTGCCACAATCAAAGTTGGACATTTTGATGTCGGTATTAAAAGTGTTTTTTTTAACTGAGTTTACGTAAACAGTATCCTTTATAGAAAATGTGTTTGAGCAATTGTATTTGCCCACAGTTGATAGACCTGTGATTTCTATTTTTATTTTATTTATTACCACAGCTGTATCTTCTGGAAAAAAAGTGGGTTTAGCACTTCCTAAGAAAAAGAAAACTACTAAACCCATAATTAAGATTGAAAATCTTGTTTTCATTTTTTTTATATTAGAATGCAATTGTTGCTTCGAATACTAAACCTTCAAATTTACCACCATAAAAGTTGTTAAGATTTCCAGTAGCAGGATCTCCTGTAAATTGTGAATAATCTTTATATTTTTGATTAACATAGTTTAATTTAGCTAAAATGTTTTTAGTCATAAACCAGCCAGCACTTGCTTCAAATTTATCTACGGTAACCTTTTTAGCATCAGCATTAGATAATTTTCCAGATACGGTATTGTATTTTCCTCCGATATAGAATTGTTCAGTATTTCCAAATCTGTAAATAAGTTCTGAAGCATATTGATTAGCGGTACGTTTGTCGTCTGTACCCGCTTTATCTCCTCCTGAAGCTAATTCGATTGTTCCGAAGAATTCAAGTCCTTTATACTTCACAAATGGGTTAATCATGTAGGTAGTTGCCCAGTTTTTGAAATTAGGATTAAACGTTGCCTCTGGAGTAGATGTTTTACTGAAACTAGTAGGCACATCAGTAGTAGTTGTAGAAATTACAGTACCATTTGCATCCGTTTTAGTAATCGTATTTTTATAAGCATTATTATTTAAGATACCCCAATACCCAAATCCAGATCTATTAGCAGAATATATATTTGCATTACCAAGATTTGCATTATGGTAAAAAGAACCAGTTAATCTCACTCTTAAATCTTCATTAAGCTGTTTGTCATAACCTAATTTAGCTAAGATTGAAGGACTATGCGTTGTATTAGTGTTTGGTCCGTTGGTATAAAAAACTTCTTCGTTACTTTGATTTAAATTACCATTTGTGACACCTAACATACTTACCAATCCATTTCTGTTGTAGTAAACCTCCATACCCATTTCTGTTGTGAAAGAATACATGATGTTATTTCCAACAAATGCATTTCGGATTGTATTACCATTATCAGAACCTCTAAAGTGAGCATCACCAAAATTGTTCTCCATTTGTCCAATTTTAATTGTTGCATATTTCATGAAATCAGCAAGGAAATCTTTTTTGATGAAGTCTAACTTGTCAATTTGTAAGTAACCACCTTTTACATAAGAATCATTGTGGTGTCTTGAAGCCAAATAAACATCTAAATTCACTCTTACTCCATCAAACAATTGAGCACCAATATACATATCAGCAGCAGGAAGAGTAAAATTGTTCTCAGTATTCATTAAACGATATCCCGTAATTGATCTAGTGGTAGTACCAGTAGCTGTATTAGTTGTAGTCGTAATGGTAGCAGGTTGGTTGTTGAATGAATTTGTTGCTTGGAAATCCATATTAAAAGCACCACCAAGGTCAATGCTAAGACCTTTAAATTCTCGATTGTCTTTTTGTACGTCGAAAACGTTGATGCCGTCTTTTCCTCTGGAGATTTGATTTTGCATGTTTCCAAAACTAACCTGTGCTTGAACAGCAAATGTGCTGATTAATGTGACGAATAGAATATAAATTTTCTTCATGGCGTTTATAAATTAAAGTTTAAATTGAATTTTAGTGTTAGGTCTTGACCTGTTTTTATTGTTCCAAGCATTGCTGTTGGAGATTTCATTCCGAAATCTGTAAAAGTGATTTTGTTGCTTCCTTGAAGGTTTAATCCGTTTGCTGTAACTGTGGTTTTTACAGAAGTTTTGTAAACTTTGCTAACTCCAGCAATGGTATAAGTTCCTGTTAGTTCCCAAGTTGTTTCATTTACTTTTTCAGCAGATTTAAGAACATATTTAATTTGCTTGTTTTTATCTGTTTTCAAAGTTTCGTAAGCTACCTTGTCCATGCTTTTTTTCTCGCTTTTTACGCTTTCGGCTAAAAGAGTTACAGTTAAAGCTTCAATATCGGTTAGTTTTCCGTTAGCAATATTTAATGTAGCTGTTCCAGTTCCGGAAGCCGATTTCATTTCCCAGTCATGAAGCGTAGAAGTACCCGCAACAGAAAAAGTTGATTTACTATCTAAAGCATATGATTTTTGTGCTGTCGCAAATGTGCTGATTCCTAAAAATGCTGTTACAACGGCTAAAAGTTTTAATGTATTTGTTTTCATTTTTGTCATGTTTATATTATAAAAAATAAGTTAATAGTCGGCCAGTTTCTATTTAGTACTAAGAATGTTGTTTTAACTTGTATCAAAGATCCTTCTATAAATGAGCTTTATACATGATAAAAGTCATTGTTAAAATTTTATTAAATAGGTATTTAATAACTACAACGTTTTCATTTTCTATAGAATCGATCAGTTAAGCAAAAAGAGAAGCTTGATTTTGTTTAATTGCTATTTTTTAACATTTAATTCGAAAACACAAAATGTTAAAAAAGAATGTTTTTTAACAGTAAGATCTAGCTTAAAATGATATTGAAAATTACAGTCAGATCTTTTCCTGCTTTTACGACTCCCAAGGCAGCCTTAGGAGGAGTCATTTCAAAATCGCCAAAAGTAATTTGATTAGAACCTTGCAGAATGAAACCTCCTTTGCTTGCAGTTACTTTTACCTGTGTTTTATATTCTTTGCTTACGCCGGCAATAGTATAAACTCCAGTTAAGTTCCAAGTGGTCTCATCAATTTTTTCAGCAGATTTTAAAACATACTCAATGTATTTGTGTGTTTCAGTATCCATCGCTTCATAAGCAACTTTGTCCATGCTTGCTTTGTAGCTTTTTAGGCTTTCTGCCAATAAAGAAACAGTCAAACTATTTATTCCAGCTAGTTTAGAATCTTTAACCATTAAGCTGGCATTTCCTGTTCCTTCTGTAGATTTCATTACCCAGTCGTGTACGGTAGAAGTGCCTGCTACTTCAAAGGTTGAATTTGTAGCTATGATATAATTTTTTTGCGCGTTTGTTTGTAATGAAATTGTTGTAAAAATTACTGTCAGTAAAAATGATTGAATTGTTTTCATGTTGATAAAGTATAGGTTAATCATTTAAATAAGGGAGGCTTTAAATTCAGTTAGTGGTTAGAATCAAAGAACTGTCCTTATTTCTTAGACCAAAATTATCGCGCGCGTGAAGAAAACGAAATGATAAAAATCATGACTAAAGTTTTATTAAATTGGTATTGTAAAGACTGTAAAGCCTTGTTATTGCTCGGGTTTTGATTTTTTTTAAACGAAATTAAGAGTTAACTATTTGCAGGTTAATGTGTTGTGTTATGTGTGATAAAAAACTAATATCATTTTTTGACCAGCTTTTTTTGTGGTTTAATTAAGAATGAATGTAAAAACCAAACAAAAAATGACAAAAGTGATTAACTTTGCAGCATGCAAATGGAGAAAAAAGACATACGAGCCTTATCAAAAGAGCAGCTTCGCGATTTTTTTGTTGAAAACGGAGATAAAGCTTTTCGTGGAAATCAGGTTTATGAATGGTTATGGAGCAAAGGTGCTCACAGTTTTGAAGACATGACAAACGTAGCCAAAGCTACAAGATCAATGCTTGAAAATAGCTTTGTAATCAACCATATTAAAGTTGATACAATGCAGAAGAGTAGTGACGGGACTGTAAAAAATGCCGTTCGACTTCATGATGGACTTGTTGTTGAATCGGTTTTAATTCCGACAGAAACCAGAACTACGGCTTGTGTTTCTAGTCAAGTTGGTTGCAGTTTAGACTGTAATTTCTGTGCAACAGCAAGATTAAAAAGAATGAGAAACCTAGAACCAGGCGAAATTTACGATCAGGTTCTAGCAATAGATAAAGAAAGTCGTTTGTATTACAATCATCCACTTTCAAATATCGTTTTTATGGGAATGGGAGAGCCTTTAATGAATTATAATAATGTCATTAAAGCGATCGATATGATTACTTCAGAAGAAGGTCTGGGAATGTCCCCGAAACGAATTATGGTTTCGACTTCCGGAATTCCGAAAATGATTAAAAAAATGGCTGATGATGATGTGAAGTTCAAACTGGCCGTTTCATTGCACTCAGCTATAGATGAAACTCGCGCACGCATTATGCCTTTCAGCAAAAACTTCCCTTTAAAAGATTTACGAGAAGCATTAGAATATTGGTACAGAAAAACAAAAAGTAAAATTTCATACGAATATGTAGTTTGGAAAGGAATCAACGACGATAAAGCTTCGGTTGATGCGTTGGTTAAATTCTGCAAATATGTACCGTGCAAAGTCAATTTAATTGAATATAATCCGATTGATGATGGTGAATTCCAGCAAGCGTCAGAAGAATCAATTATGGCTTATATAAAAGCTCTAGAAAATATTGGAGTAGTGGTGAAAGTAAGAAGAAGCCGAGGAAAAGACATTGATGCCGCTTGCGGACAATTAGCCAATAAAGAAGCATAAAAAAATACTCCGCTAGGAGTATATGATCGGTAGAAAAAAAATATTGACAAGGATGGATATGTCCTTTCGGGACATTTGATCGGTTTCAGAAAATAAAAAAAGCATTGAAAATGAGAAATAATTCTTATTCTTAATGCTTTTTTCTTGGACAAAAAGGATGCTATTTTTTCAAATCTATTTCTTCTGTAACACCGTCTTTTGTTACTGTTACAAGAGTGTCGCATTCTCCGTTTCCATAATCTATAGTCGCCGTAGCGCCATTTTTAGTAATAGAAACAATTCCTTTTACTGCAATAGATTTTTTGCATGCAGCTTTAAATTCTAAAGGTGTAGTAATTTCTGCTGAAAAAGTATCTCCGTTAGGGAAAGTTGTAGAACCATTTCCAGTAACTACAAAAACATTATCGTCCCAGTCAAACCAAGTGTCATAACCAGAAGTCATCTCCTTAGTCAAAGTTCCTTTTCTAGTATAAACTCCGCCATCATCAAAAGTAATAGTCAAGTCAATAGAAGCCGTCAAAACAGGGTGTGGTGTTACCAATAAATCGGTTTCTTTAATAGTTCTCACGATGCTTTTGCTTCCCTGAATTTTTTTACCATTATGATAAAATCCTTCAAAAGTATAGCTGATGGTTTGTGTGGAAGTACTAAAATCATTTGAAAAAGAAACAACCATTTTTCCTTTTACTGTATTTCCGTTATTTAGGGTACAGCCTTCTGTACCAAAATCTACTGTTTTTGTCCATGTATTATTGGTTAGAACTGTAGTAATTATGGCACAGCTTGGAAGAAAATTTTTAATTGGTCCGCCTGGTTTTGAGTTTACATTAAGCTGAGCGCTAAACTGATCTTCAGCAATGTTGGTTACATCCTCTACAGAGGCATCGATTTTAGAATTGGTTAAAATTTCTTGGTTGGTAATCGCTGCGCCTGATCCGTCATTTGTTTTTTCATCAGAACTACATCCGAAGAAAAAAGACATACTAATACAAGTACTAATTAATAAAAATTTTGTTTTCATAAATAAATAGTTTTAGGTTCTTTTTTTAGTTAATGAATTCAAATTAGTATTAGTTAGAGGTATTTTTGGTATTTTTTTTTAGGGCAAGACATAAAATATTACAATCCTAACCTAAAATACACAACGTAATTTTATTTAAAATAGTATATTTGGAATCTAAATGAATATTACGTCTCAAATAAAGCAGCCTATTTTTAACGAGATGGAACTTTTCGAAAAAAAGTTCCATGAATCGATGACTTCAAAGGTTGCGTTATTAAACAGAATCACTTATTATATCGTAAACCGCAAAGGAAAACAAATGCGTCCGATGTTTGTTTTTCTGACGGCAAAAATGGTTTCTGGCGGTACCGTAAACGAAAGAACCTATCGTGGGGCTTCGGTTATCGAATTAATTCACACCGCAACTTTAGTTCACGATGACGTTGTTGATGACAGTAATCGCCGTCGCGGATTTTTCTCTATCAATGCACTTTGGAAAAACAAAATTGCTGTTTTGGTTGGAGACTATTTATTGTCTAAAGGATTATTGCTTTCTATAGATAATGGCGATTTTGATTTATTGAGAATCATTTCGGTTGCCGTTCGTGAAATGAGCGAAGGTGAACTGCTTCAAATAGAAAAAGCAAGAAGACTCGATATTACCGAAGATGTTTACTATGAAATCATCAGAAAAAAAACTGCAACACTTATTGCCGCTTGTTGTGCGCTTGGTGCTAAGGCTGTAATCGAAGATGATATTCAGGTAGAAAACATGCGCAAATTCGGTGAGTTAATCGGAATGGCATTTCAAATCAAAGATGATTTATTTGATTACAGCGAAGAAGCCATCGGAAAACCAACAGGAATAGATATTAAAGAGCAAAAAATGACATTGCCTTTAATTCATGTATTAAATACTTGTACTCCACAAGAAAAAAAGTGGCTGATAAACTCCATCAAAAACCACAACAAAGACAAAAAACGTGTAAAAGAAGTTATTGCTTTTGTAAAAAACAATAATGGTTTGGCTTACGCCGAAAATAAAATGGTGCAATTCCAGCAGGAAGCGCTTTCTCTTCTTCAAAACTTCGAAGATTCTGAGTATAAAGATGCTTTGACTTTAATGGTCAACTACGTTATTGAAAGAAAAAAATAATCTTTTTAATTAAATAATTAGAAAATTTGTCAATTAGAAAATTGGTTTACTTTGTTGTAAATCAGTTGTGTATTTCCGTGTGTTGGAATTTGGAATTTGGAATTTTTTTCAATCCGATGCAACCATTTCAAATCGACAATCGTCTATGCTAATAGAAGTCTGTTTCTAAAACCAAAAACCGAAGAGCTTATTAATGAAAATTATTTCGTTACATCAAGAAGAAACCAAAATCATAAAGCTGGCTGTCGAGAACAATCGTCAGGCACAACAGCTGATTTACGGTAAATATTCTTCGAAAATGTTAAGTGTATGTCGTCAATATATAAAAGACATTCAATTGGCGGAAGATGTAATGATAACAGCCTTCATGAAAGTGTTTACAAATTTGAAAAACTTTGAGCACAAAGGAAGTTTTGAAGGTTGGATTCGACGGATTATGGTTAATGAATGCATTTCGTATTTAAGAGTTCAGAAAAAAGTAAAATTTGCTGAAGATGAATTTTTTGTTGAAGAAAGCTTTAACGACATTGACAGTCAATTTACAGTAGAACAGATTCAGTATTTAATTGATGCTTTGCCCGACGGCTATAAAATGGTTTTCAATTTATACGCAATTGAAGGTTACAAACACAATGAAATTGCCAAGATGTTAGGGATTAATGAAGGAACATCAAAATCGCAATTATCGCACGCTAGAAAAATGCTGCAAACACAAATTACTATTTTAAAAAAACAAGATAATGGAACCGAATAATTTTGAAAAGGATTTCCGTGAAAAGCTAAACCAACGAGAAATTGAACCAAGCAACAAAGCCTGGGATCGATTGGATGCAATGTTGAGCGTGCAAGAAGAAAAGAAACCTAAGAAAAATAGAAAATGGCTGTACATAGCAGCAAGTTTCATCGGATTTTTATTAGTAGGAACTTTGTTTTTCAATCAAAATAAAAAAACAGTGGCAACGCCAGAAACTGTAATTGTAGAAAAAGAAGCTGAAACTAATAATGAATCAGAACCTGTTTTAAATAACACTGATTCAATAAAAACAGAAACTGTTATTGCAGAAAAAACTTTAAAAGAAAAAGTAAATAAAAACAGAAGAACTAATCCTGAGGCTTCTGGACAAATTTCAAATATAGCCATTAAAAATGAATCAAATCAAGTAGCGGAGTCTTCAATCATCATCAAAAACAATCAAGAAAAACAATCGGTAAACAATGAAACTCAAATTGCTGAAACGACTAAACAAGATAATGTCGATCAGTTATTGAAAACGGCTGAAACTAAAATTTTGGCAGAAAATGCAGTTAAATCAAAATCAAAAATCAAAATTAATTCAAACGATTTATTAGATCAGGTTGACGGCGAACTGGAACTTTCTTTTAGAGAAAAAATGATTACAAAAATCAATAAAAGTTACCACACCGTTAAAGTTGCTGTTGAAAATCGAAACATTAAAAATTAAATCATCAATCAAATCAATCAAAAAAGTAATCATGAAAAATTTTACAATTTATCTATTTCTCTTAGTATTTCTGTTTGTTACTAAAATGGTAGGACAAGAAACTTTTGAGAGCAAAGCAAAAGCAATTGCGGTTAATATCGAAAATATAACAAATGAAGAGAAAGCAGCATTAAAAAAAGAAGTTGATGAAGTTAATAATCAATTAGTAGAAGGAACAATTTCCAGAGAAGAAGCAGAAAAAAAGAAAAAAGATTTTGCAGAAAAAAGAGCACGTAACATTGAAAGTAGAGTGGCAATTGAACAGGAAAAATTGCAAGAGTTAGTTCAGGAAAAAGTCGATGGAAAAGTAAATTACAATAAAGACAAAGGTGGAACTATATTGTTAATTGGTGGTAACAATGATTCAATTAGACCGCATCAGACAGAAATAAAAATACCAGCAATGAAGGTGTACAATGGGCAAGATGATAAAGTTAAAAGAGAATCTAAAAGAACAACTTCTCAATTTGTTTTCGCAATGGGCTTAAATAGTGCGATGGTTGATGGAAAACTTCAGGATTCGAATTATGATTTTATTGGATCACATTTTTACGAATGGGGCTTGACTCTAAATTCTAGAATTCTAAATGATAATAATCTATTACATGCTAAATACGGACTTTCATTAATGTATAACAATCTTCGTCCAACAGATAATCGCAGTTTTGTTGTAAATGGGAATCAGACAGATTTAATGACAAATCCAATACATTTAAAAGAATCTCGTTTTAGAAATGTGTATTTGGTGGTGCCAGTTCATTTAGAATTTGATTTTTCGAAAGACGGAAATTATGATGGGAAAGCCTATTACAGAACACACAAAGGATTTCGAATGGGGTTTGGAGGATATGCAGGAATCAATGTAAAATCGAAGCAAATTTTAAAATTTGAAGATAATGATTATAAAACCACACAAAAAACAAAAGGTGATTATAATGTAAACAATTTCGTTTACGGATTAAGCTCTTATGTGGGATACAAAGAAATAAGTTTGTATTTAAAGTATGATTTAAATCCGATATTTAAAAATAATCCAATTGACGAGAATAATATTTCATTAGGTATTCGCTTCGATTTCAATTAAGAATAAAGTTAAGTTTAGTTAGTAAAAGGGCATCTCGAGAGAGGTGCTTTTTTTGGTTTAAAATGATAAAGATTCCAACAAGATTTACGTATTTTTGCAAGCTCTCAACTTTTAAAATTTAATATATTTTGATTTCACAAACCACCATTGATTCTGTTTTTGAAACTGCTCGAGTAGAGGAGGTTATCGGCGATTTTGTGAATTTGAAGCGTGCAGGAAGTAATTTTAAAGGGTTGAGTCCGTTTTCAGATGAGCGTTCACCATCATTTATGGTTTCGCCAGCAAAAGGAATTTGGAAAGATTTTAGTACAGGAAAAGGCGGGAATTCTGTTAAATTTTTAATGGAACACTCCCAGTTTACATATCCAGAAGCGATTCGATATTTGGCAAAAAAATACAATATCGAAATTGAAGAAACCGAACAGACAGAAGCAGAAAAAGCAAATACAGATATTCGCGAAAGTATGTATTTGGTTTCTGAATTTGCTGCGAAATATTTTCAAGATGTTTTGGTCAATTCTGAAGAAGGAAAAGCAATTGGGTTATCTTATTTTAAAGAAAGAGGCTTTACCAATGAAACCATCAAAAAATTCAATTTAGGATATTCTCCAGAAACCTGGGATGCTTTGACCAAAGAAGCTTTAGGGAAAGGTTATAAATTAGAATTTCTAGAAAGTACAGGTTTAACAATTCCAAGAGAAGATCGCCCCTTTGACAGATTTAAAGGACGCGTAATGTTTCCAATTCAAAGTATGTCGGGCCGTGTTTTAGGTTTTGGAGGACGTATTTTAACCAATGATAAAAAAGCTGCAAAATACCTGAATTCTCCAGAAAGCGACATTTACCATAAAAGTAAAGTCCTTTACGGAATTTATCATGCAAAACAATCTATCGCTAAACAAAATAACTGTTACTTGGTTGAAGGTTATACCGATGTAATTCAGTTCAATCAAGCTGGAATAGAAAATGTTGTGGCTTCGTCGGGAACAGCTTTAACACCAGATCAGATTCGTTTGATAAATCGTCTGACGCGAAATATCACCGTTCTTTTTGATGGAGATGCCGCAGGTTTAAGAGCTGCAATTCGAGGGATCGATTTGATTTTGGAAGAAGGGATGAACGTTCGTGTTTGTTCTTTCCCCGAAGGAGAAGATCCAGACAGTTTTGCTCGAAAAAATTCACACGATGATTTAGTTGCTTACTTAGAAAACAATAGTAAAGACTTTATACAATTTAAGGCTTCGATTTTAATGGGTGAAGCTAAAAATGACCCAATAAAAAAGGCCGATCTGATTCGTGATATGGTAGCAAGCATTTCTAAAATACCAGATCGTATTCAGCGAGAAGTATACATTCAAGAATGCGCTAGAATTATGGATATTTCCGAGCAGGTTCTTACGAGTACTTTGGCGCAGCTTATTCAGAAAGATATTGCTGAAGCTAATAAGAAGCAAAAGCAAGAACAAAAACCTTTTGAGGTTGTTCGAAATCAGCCTCCACAAGCGGGCACATTTTTAGGAGGGGATCCAGATGATCCAAGAACAGGTCCGCCAGAAGGTTACGATTATCCTGGAGATCCAGGATATTACCCGCCGCAACAAGCTCAAAAAGTTGATATTTTATATGGTTTCGAAAGGAAAGTAATTGAGGTTCTGCTTTTGTACGGAAGTGTAGTAGAAGATTTTGAAGATGTTTTCTTGAAAGCAGATGAAGAGGGAAATGTAAAAGAGGTTTCTGAAAAAAGAAAGTATAAAGTGTTCGAAAAAATATATCTAAGTCTGCAGGAAGATGAGATAGAGTTGTCGAATGTTTTGTTTAAAAATATTTACACTAATATTATTGATTTTTACAATCAGAATGAGACTTTTAGTTTAGATAAATATTTGATGCATTTAGAGCCTGAATTTGCTCAGGAAGTTACCAATATTTTAATGGAAGACGAAAGGTTGACTATTCATAATTGGGAAGGACAAAATATTTTTCCAAAACAAAAAAGTGAAACAATTGAGCAGAATGTTTCTGAGACCATTTTTGCTATGCGATGGTATTTGGTGTCTGCAATCATTGCAGAATTAAAGAATTCTCTTCTAACGAATCCACAGGAAGATAATTCAGAAATTTTAAGTATGGTTATAGATTATTCTAAACTGCTGAATAATTTTTCGAAGAAATTAGGACGAGTAGTGGTGCCTTATCATTAAAAAGAGAAAAACTCTATCTAATTTGATGAATCAAAAAAGATAGAGTTTTTATAGGTTTTCGATTTACTTGAATTAAGTTAGTCGAGCTGTAATTAAATAATTTCTAAAGTCTTAGCTTTGTTTACTAAGTCAACTAAATTAGTAACGTTTAATTTCGTTAATAATCTCAACTTGTAAGTACTGATCGTTTTTTCGTTCAGATTTAAGATTTTAGAGATTTCATTGTTTTTCTTACCATCACTTAAGTAACGTAAAACTTCGATTTCGCGGTTAGAAAGTTTTCTGTACAGACGCTCACTTTTGCTTTGTTTAGCAATAAGTGCCATGTTTTTACGTACTGTTTCGTTGATGATGATTTTTCCTTCGTGTACTTTAATAATAGAATGACCTAATGTTTCAAGTTTTTCTGTTTTGTGCACATACCCAGAAACTCCTGCTTTAATTGCGTTTGGAGCGTACATTTGCTCAGCAAGATCACTGAAAATAACAATTTTTGTTTTTGGGAAATTTTTCAGGATTGACTTGATTTCGAAGATACTAGAAAGACCTTCTAACTCTAAGTCTAAGATTAGGATATCGATTTCCTTAGTTTGGAGGATATCTCTAACCATTGAAAAATTGCCTACGTTGGCAACAATTGAAATTTGATCGTGGTCTTTGAAATAAGACTTAACGCCAAAGTGCGTCACAGGATGATTGTCTGCTAGACATACTTTAATCATAATTTTTACCTTTTTTTTAGAATTGTTCATGTTTTTGGAACGGTAAAATTAATAAATAAATTCTGTAATAACTCGCAGAGAATGTTAAAATGTGTTATTTTAACGTTTTTGGTATTAAACAAACCGGAATTGGATCCATTTTATGCTTGTTGCTGGTGTTTAATCGTTTATAGATTTCAAAGACAGATTTTTCTCTCCCTTCAAAGTCAGATGCCGTATTTCCTGACTCCGCGGCCAACATTGCCCATTCTAGTTCATCGTAACTTGCGCCCAATTGGTCTTCATCGGTACGATTGTCACCAAATAATCCGTCTGTAGGTGCTGCTGTTAAAATTGACTGAGGAATTTCTAAAAATTCTCCTAAAGCATATACATCAGATTTCATTAAATCAGCAATCGGACTTAAATCTACGCCGCCATCTCCGTATTTTGTGTAAAAACCTACACCAAAATCTTCAACCTTGTTTCCAGTCCCAGCAACAAGTAAACCGTGAATTCCTGCTAAATAATACAAAGAAGTCATTCTAATACGTGCACGTGTATTTGCCAAAGCTAAATTTACTTTTGCAGTATCTTCTGTTGAAGGAACAGCGTTTTTAAACGATTCAAAAGTTTCTGTCAAATCAGTCTTAACATCAGAAACATTTGGGAAACGTTTTTTTAGCTGATCAATATGTTCTCTTCCTCTTGAAACTTGGCTTTCTGCCTGATGAATTGGCATTTCTACACATAAAACGTTCAGTCCGGTCTGTGCGCATAAAGTTGAAGTTACTGCAGAATCTACACCACCAGAGATTCCAATTACAAAACCATTTACTTTTGCATTAGTAGCGTAATTTTTTAACCATTCTACAATGTGCGTATTTACTTTTTCTGTTTGAATTGTGCTTTTTTTAGCCATAATAGTTTAAGTTTTAAGATGCAGGGATGTATATTTGCAGAATTATTTTGAGTACGCAATTACTTAAAATTCTGATAACACAAATCTAATTAAAATAAAATGAAAATATATCGCTTTGCAGTGGTTCTATGCCTGTTTTTTTTGTCTTGCAATCAAAAAAGTAAGGTTGAAAAAGAAGTAGAAGAAATTCCTGTTGATATTAAAGTGGAAAGATTTGATAAGGTGTTTTTTGAGACTAAACCGCAAGATCTTCCAAAAGTAAAAAAACAATACCCGTTTTTCTTTCCTGGCAACGATGATAATGTCTGGATTCAGAAAATGAACGATCCGATTTGGAGAGAGGTTTACGAAGAAGTTCAGAAAAAATACAGCGATTTTGAACCTGTTCGTAAAGAGTTTAATGAGCTTTTCCAGCACGTAAAATATTATTTCCCTAAAACTAAAATTCCTAAAGTAATTACGGTTATTGGAGAAATGGACTATAATGCCAAATCAATTTATGCAGATAGTCTTGTGGTTGTAGCTTTGGAGTTGTATTTAGGAAAGGATCATAAGTTTTATGAGTTTCCGAATTACTTAAAAGAGAATTTTGAAGAAAGACAGATTATGCCAGACGTGGTTTCTAGTTTTTCTTATCGAAATATTGCAAATTCACCAGATAAAAATTTATTGGCGCAAATGGTCTTTGAAGGAAAACAGCTCTATGCAAAAGATTTGTTGATTCCGGAATATACCGATGCTGAAAAAATTGGATATACGCCTGAACAAATTAAATGGTGTGAAGAAAATGAGGGTTATATATGGCGTTATTTTATAGGAAATGAAATGCTTTATAGTGATGACCCAAAACTTACAACAAGATTTATAGCTCCAGCACCTTTTTCTAAATTCTTTTTAGAAATAGATAACGATTCTCCAGGGCGAGTAGGAGCTTGGATTGGCTGGCAGATAGTACGTTCTTACATGAAAAATAATAGTGATGTTTCCTTGGCTGAATTATTTAAAATTGAGCCAAAAGAAATTTTTGGAAAAGCAAAATATAAACCTAAGAAATAATGGCAAATATAAATTCAGAGATTAAATTTAATATAGAATTGGATGAAAACCGTGTTCCTGAAAAACTAACATGGAGCGCGCAAGACGGTGGAGTCCAGGCAGAAGAAGCAAAAGCAATCATGCTGTCAATTTGGGACAGTAAAGTAAAAGAAACCATGCGTATCGATTTGTGGACAAAAGATATGCCGGTAGACGAAATGAAGATTTTCTTTCACCAAACTTTGGTTGCAATGGCTGATACTTTTAAACGTGCAACAGACGACGAAAAAATGTCTGACACGATGAAAGATTTCTGCGACTACTTTGCAGAAAAACTAGAGCTTACGAAATAGTTAAATTTCAAATAAACAAAATTCCAAATTCCAATCTTTGAGATTGGGTTTGGGATTTTTTGTTTTTTATTGTAAATTGTCTAAGTAAAACAAATTATATGCTGTTCCCTTTTCTTGTAAGCCTCGTTGGATTGTTTTTTTTGCTTGCCAATGCGATACGGTTTTACATGACCTGCAAAAACAGAGATATATTGTATCGTATTGTAACAGCCTATTTGGTTCTGCTGTTTTGTGTAGAATTACTTTGCAATATTATCGGGTTTCTTTATCCAAATTCTAATTTTTTCCTTTCGCATTACTATTTTAATTTTCAGTTTATTGCGCTAAACTTATTCTTCTATAAAAGTTTTACCAGTAAAATGCTAAAGAAGATTATGATAATGGTGTTTGTCTCTGTGTTACTTTTTTTAGGGTATCAATATTATGAGAGGCCTTCACTTTATTGGGAATTTAATTTGGTAGAAATAGCCATAACATCTATCCCTTTATTGTTTTATGCGACCTATTTTATTGTTTCGAATCTGAAAAAACACAAGCATAACTATTTCTATTTCTGCAACGGACTAATTATTTATGTAACAAGCAGTGCTGGTATTTTTCTATCTGGAAATAGTGATTCGGTAATTTTTATAGAACCATTTGTACTTGATTTCTGGTTCTTCAATTCTCTTTTTTATATTCTATATCAGTTTCTGATATATAAAGAATGGAGAGTCTTAAATTTCAGGAGAAAAACGAAGGAAAAACTACAGTGATAAATTCTAATAAAAAAAATCCCAAATTCCAATTGTATCCGAGACTTCGGGAGGAGTTTGGGTTTTTTATTTAAAATAAACTAACTACTACATAGTTGGTTTAATAGATTTTTTCTTAATATCATTTATAATTTTATTATATGTGCCTACTATGATTGTCGTTGTTGGGGTATTTGTGAGGCTACTGTCATCTTCTATTGAGCCTCCCACTGTTTGTGAATAAACTATTTCTCCAAGATTTAAATCATATACTTGTAATGTAACTTCTGCATATGACATTTGTTTTTTATAATAAAAATGATCTGGAAATTCAAAACCGCTTAAGTCATTTTTTGCGTTTTTACATTTAATATTAACGAAATAGTCAAAATTAGCTCCCTTTTTTAAATCTAAAATCATTGATTTACTAGGGTTAAGAGGAACTTGTGGAGGTAATAACAATGACTTTTCGTCCAATGAGTATTTTACTCTGTCTTGTAAATACTCCGAAAAATCTTTTAAAACTAAATTGGTCATTTTGTCCTTTGCGTACGGATTAGCTTCAATTTCGCCCATTAGCCATTTTCCATTAGAGAAATCTATACCTTGGGTGTGATATTTACTGATTACAAAATAATTTGTCACATTGCAGGAGGAGAGAAATAATAAGAACAAAAAGAGAGAGATTTTCTTCATAAATTATATATTGTTTTTGTGGCAAATATATGTTTTTTTTGTAAGAATTTATTTAAATATAAAAAATCCCAAATTCCAAGTGTAAGGTTGGAATTTGGGATTTTTATTATTGTATATTTTTAAAAATTTGGAATTTAAACTTTAAAATTCCGAGTTGTTTTTAAAAACTTCCTGATTCACTTGATCTATATAAGATAAAAGTTCTTCTTTTCCGATAGATTCTGTAGATGAGGTTACGAAATATTGTGGCATTTCGGCCCAATTGTTGGCGAACATTTGTTTTTTGTAAGCCGCGATATGTGAGTCTATTTTTGTTTTGCCAATTTTATCCGCTTTGGTGAAAATAATGCAGAACGGAATCTCACTTTCGCCCATATAAGACATAAATTCGATATCAATATTTTGAGCTTCGTGACGAATATCGATTAAAACAAAAGCGCAAACTAATTGTTCTCTGGTTTCGAAATAATCGGTAATAAACTTCTGAAAAGTCGATTTTGTTTTCTTTGAAACCTTAGCATAACCGTAACCCGGCAAATCGACCAAAAACCAATTGTTATTGATTTTGAAGTGATTAATTAATTGTGTTTTTCCTGGTTTTCCAGATGTTTTAGCTAGGTTTTTGTTGTTGGTAAGCATATTGATCAAAGATGACTTACCTACGTTTGATCTTCCTATAAAAGCATATTCTGGCAAAAAATCCTTAGGACATTTTGATGCATCAGAATTGCTGACAATAAATTCGGCGGTGTTAATTTTCATAATTCCTTCTCGTTTTAAAACCTCCTAAAAAATAAATTTTGACGGCTATAAATTCTTTTCAGTAAGCCATTTTTCAAGAATTTCGTTAAATTCCTGAGGGTGTTCCATCATTGCGGCATGTCCGCATTTATCGATCCAGTATAAAGTTGAATTTGGTAGTAATTTATCAAATTCTTCTGCAACATTTGGAGGGGTTACAGAGTCATTTCGACCCCATATAATACAAGTTTCAACGTCCATTTTTGGCAAATCTTTGGCCATATTATGACGAATCGCACTTTTTGCAATGGTTAAAGTTTTGATCAATTTGATACGATCGTTTGCTGTAGCGTACACTTCATCAATCAAATCGGGAGTTGCAATTTTTGGGTCATAAAATACAGCTTCAGCTTTTGTTTTGATGTATTCGTAATCTCCTCTTCGCGGGTAACTGTCTCCCATTGCGCTTTCGTAAAGTCCAGAGCTTCCTGTAATTACAAGTCCGGCAACTTTTTCTGGATAAAGTTTTGTGTGGTACAGAGCGATATGTCCTCCAAGAGAATTTCCTAAAAGAATTACCTTGTCAAAACCTTTAAAAGTGATAAAGTCTTTTACGTATTTGGCAAAACTTTTTACGTTCGTTTTTAAAATGCTTTGGGTGTATATTGGCAAATCTGGGATAACAACTTTATATCCTTTCGTTGGGAAATATTGTGCTACACCATCAAAGTTACTTAGACCTCCCATTAAACCATGCAGAATAACGATCGGAGTTCCTTCTCCAGCCTCAAAATAGCTGTATTTGCCTTCTTTTTTATAGTGTTTGTCCATCTAATCTAATGCCAATTTCAATTTCGACAAATATAGGGTTAATTCAACAAAAATGAATTTTTGATGTCATTTTTTAACTAGATAATTTGAGTAGAACTTGTAAATAATTAAAAATCAGTAATTAAACTGCTATTTGTTAAAATGTTCAAATGTTAAGAAATCTGCATTATAATCAATTTTTTAAGAAAATTAGCGCATTATTTTTTTGAATGAATAACGTATTTAAGATTCTGTTAATTAATAGTTAACGTATTGATTGATTGCTGATTATGGAAAGTGGTGGCAAAGTGGTTAAACTTATTAACAAAGTGGTATAAAGTGGTAAAATGTGGTAATATTTTTTATATTTTTGCTGTATAACATGTTAACTAGTTTTTTTGAACACAATTGTTGGAACATATGAGTGTAAAGTCGATGCTAAAGGAAGGCTAATGATGCCTGCGCCTTTAAAAAAGCAGTTGACGGCTTCTCTTCAAGACGGATTTGTTTTGAAGCGTTCTGTTTTTCAGCCGTGTTTAGAATTGTATCCTATGGTAGAATGGGATGCGATGATGAAAAAAATCAACAAGCTTAATCGCTTTGTAAAAAAGAACAACGATTTCATTAGAAGGTTTACTGCTGGTGTTAAAGTGGTTGAGGTTGATGCATTAGGAAGATTGCTTGTTCCAAAAGATTTGGTAACGTTTGCTAGTATTTCTAAAGATGTGGTTTTTTCATCGGCGGTTAATATAGTTGAGATCTGGGATAAGGATCTGTACGAAAAATCAATAAGCGGCGAAGATATGGATTTTGCAGATTTAGCCGAAGAAGTAATGGGAAATATTAATGACGACGAAGATGGAATATCATAATCCGGTTTTGCTTCATCCAACAGTAGATGGTTTAAATATTAAACCTGATGGTGTGTATGTAGATGTTACGTTTGGGGGCGGTGGTCATTCAAAAGAGATTTTAAGAAGATTAGGGCCAAACGGAAGGCTGTTTGCATTTGATCAAGACGAAGACGCGCTTGCCAATGCACTGCCAGATGAAAGGTTTACTCTTATAAACGAGAATTTTAGATTCATAAAACGATTTTTACGTTTTCACGGAGTAAAAGAAGTTGACGGAATCTTAGCAGATTTGGGAGTTTCATCACATCAGTTTGATGTTCCTGAAAGAGGTTTCTCAACAAGATTTGATGCCGAGTTGGATATGCGGATGAGTCAAAGAAATGATTTAAATGCTTATCGAGTGGTTAACGAATATGAAGAACAGGATTTACGTCGTGTTTTTTTTGATTATGGGGAGTTGAAAAACGCGCCAGTTTTAGCAAGAACAATAGTTGAGGCAAGAAAAGATTACCCAATCAAAACGACTGAAGAATTGAAAGAAGTTCTGAAAAAGTTTTTGCCAGAGAAAGTTCGAAACAAAGTATTGGCTCAGATTTATCAAGCAATTAGAATCGAAGTGAATCAGGAAATGGACGTTCTAAAAGAATTTATTGAGCAGTCCTTGGAGGTTTTAAAACCGGGAGGAAGATTTTCGGTAATCTCGTACCATTCATTAGAAGATCGTTTGGTAAAAAGATTTATCAAAAACGGAATGTTTGAAGGAGAACCAGAAAGAGATTTTTACGGAAACTTTTCAGTTCCATTCAAAACTATCGGAAAACTAATTGTTCCAGACAACGAAGAAATCAAGATTAATAATAGAGCAAGAAGTGCCAAATTAAGAGTCGCAGAAAAGTTATAATATATATTAAGGTAGGGAAATAATGAAAAGTGGCGTATTTAGCATATTAAAAGCAAGATTCCTGATTCATGAAGATGCAGTAAAAAATTGGCGATTTATTGTCTTTATAATTCTGCTGGCCATTTTGATGATTGCAAATACACAGCGATACGAACAAAAGGTTTTTGAAATCGCGAAATTAAATAATGAAGTAAAAGAACTAAGATCGGAATTTGTGGATCGACGTTCAGAATTGATGAAGTTAAAAATGGAGTCAACCATTTCGGATAAAATGTTAGAAAAACAGATTTTTCCGTCGACAGTTCCTCCAGTGAAAATAGAAGTTAAAAAAGAAGAAGAAAAGAGTTTCTTTAAAAGAATATGGCAGTAGACGATAAACATATATCCTACAGAATTTACCTCGTAGCAGTTTTCATCTTTTTGATGGCAATTGCTATTGTCGTTAAATTAACCAATATTCAATGGGTTGATGGAGATTATTACAGAAAACTGGCAAAACAGCGTACTGTAAGAAACTTTGTGATTCCTGCAAACAAAGGGAATATTTATTCTGCTGACGGAAGTTTATTGGCAACATCAATTCCGAATTATGAGATTCGTTTTGATGCCAAAGCGCCTAAAACAGAAACGTTTGAAAAGTATGTAAAGCCATTGTCAGATTCATTGGCAACTGTTTTAGATAAACCAAGCAGTTATTTTCAGAAAGAATTGCGAAAAGCACGCGAAAATAAAAATCGTTATTTTCTGATTGCTCGTAAGTTGAGTTATACGGAATATGTGAAAATAAAAAATTTTCCATTATTCAAATTGGGAGCTTTTAAAGGTGGAATTATAGTTGAACAAGAAACGGTTAGAAAGCATCCGATAGGTAAAATTGCCGAAAGAACAATCGGTTATGACAAAATTGACCCAGCAACTGGAGTAGAAGTAGGAAAAGGAATTGAGTGGGCTTTTAAAAATTATCTGAACGGAAAAGACGGTAAAATTTTAAAACAAAAAATTGCAAAAGGGCAATGGAAACCAATTCGTGATGTAAACGAGGTAGATCCAATTGATGGCTACGATGTGATTTCGACTATAGATGTTTTTATCCAAGATATTGCGCATCATGCTTTGTTGAAGCAGTTAGAAGATTATCAGGCAGATCACGGTTGTGTGGTAGTAATGGAAACGGAAACAGGTTATATAAAAGCGATTTCAAATTTAGGAAGAGCAGAAGATGGTTCTTATTATGAAACCACAAATTATGCTGTTGCTGAATCTCACGAGCCAGGATCGACTTTTAAATTAGTTGATTTAATGGCGATTTTAGAAGATAAAGTGGCTGATACAAGTTCGGTTTACGATAGTCATGGAGGAGAAATCAGATATTATGGAAGAGCTGTTCGTGATTCGCATAAAGGCGGTTATGGGAAAGTTACTCTAGCACGCGGATTTGAGCTTTCGTCAAATACAGTAATGGTACAAGCAGTCTATGATAATTACAAAAGTAACCCGCGTAAGTTTGTAAATCATATTAATGATTTAGGTTTGAATAAGCCATTAGGATTGCATTTTAAAGGAGAGGGAAGACCTTATGTTCCGCAGCCAGGAGATAAACATTGGTCAGGAACTACACTTCCGTGGATGGCTTTTGGATACAATGTTTCAGTTACACCAATGCAGACTTTAACCTTGTACAATGCAGTTGCAAACAATGGTGTAATGGTAAAACCGCAGTTTGTATCTGAAATCAAAGAATGGAATAAAACCATTAAAAAGTTCGATACAGAAGTAATGAATCCAAAGGTTTGTTCGCCAGAAACACTTAAAAAAGTAAAAGCAGTTTTGGCAAATGTGGTTAAAAAAGGAACAGGTTCTAAGTTGTATTCAAAAGATTTCTCTATGGCAGGAAAAACAGGAACGGCTATGGTGAATTATGGTAATGCAGGGAGAGAAGGAATGTATTACGCTTCTTCTTTTGCAGGCTATTTTCCAGCCGATCATCCTAAATATTCTTGTATCGTAGTGGTTCATAAACCAAATACATCTAGAAATAACTATTACGGAGCAGATGTTGCTGGGCCAGTTTTTAAAAGAATCGCTCAAAAGATTTTTACAGATGCGCCTTCGACAAATAAAATTAAAAAATTAGATTCTAGAATTCCAAAACAGGATGCTAGTTATGATAAATATACGGCTGAGGCTAATAAAAAGCTTAATCAGATTCCGAATTTAAAAGGAATGCCGGGAATGGACGCGATTGCTTTACTGGAGAATTTAGGTTTGAAAGTAAAAGTAAATGGAATGGGGAAAGTGAAAAATCAATCGATTCAAGCTGGAACTAGCATAAGCAAAAACACAACAATTGTATTAGAATTATCGTGAAAGTATTAAAAGACATATTATATAAAGTAGCTATTGAATCGGTAAAAGGTTCAACAGATATTGCTATTTCTAAAATTGAATTTGATTCACGTAAAGTAGAAGCAAATGATGTTTTTGTGGCAATTAGAGGTTCGCTTTCAGATGGACATGATTATATTGAAAAAGCAATTCAGCTTGGAGCAAAAGCAATAATTTGCGACACGCTTCCTGAGAATACGACGAATGAGGTAACTTATATTCAAGTAAAAGATACTAATACAGCTTTGGCTTTTATGGCAGCTAATTATTTTGGAGATCCATCTTCAAAACTAAAATTAGTTGGTGTAACAGGAACAAACGGAAAAACAACAATTGCTTCATTATTGTTTCAGTTGTTTGAAAAAGCTGGCTTTAAAGTTGGATTGCTATCAACTGTAAAAATCGTAGTAGATAAAACAGAATATCCAGCAACGCATACAACACCAGATTCTTTGACTATAAACCATTATTTGAATGAAATGGTTGAAGCTGGAGTTACACATTGCTTCATGGAAGTAAGTTCGCATGGAATTCACCAAAAACGTACAGAGGCTTTGCATTTTGTGGGCGGAATTTTCACGAATCTTTCTCACGATCATTTAGATTATCATCCAACATTTGCTGAATACAGAGATGTTAAAAAGTCATTCTTTGATTCACTTCCAAAATCAGCTTTTGTTTTGTCGAACATTGATGATAAAAATGGTTCTGTAATGCTTCAGAATACAGTGGCTAAAAAACTGACTTACGCTTTAAAGTCTTATGCAGATTACAGAGCGCAGATTTTAGAAAGCCAATTGTCTGGATTATTGCTAAAAATTAATGATAATGAGGTTTGGGTAAAACTGATTGGTACTTTCAACGCATACAATGTTTTAGCTATTTACGGAACTGCGGTAGAGTTAGGGATTGATAGCCTAGAAGCGTTGCGTTTATTGTCTGATTTAGAAAGTGTTTCGGGTCGTTTTCAATATATCGTATCAGATAGTGGAATTACGGCTGTTGTTGACTACGCACATACGCCAGATGCACTAGAAAATGTTTTAAAAACGATAAATGATATCCGTACTAAAAATGAGCAGTTGATTACTGTTGTTGGTTGTGGAGGAAATCGTGATAAAACAAAACGTCCAATTATGGCGAAGATTGCTTCAGACTTAAGTGATAAAGCGGTTTTGACTTCGGATAATCCAAGGAATGAAGATCCGGAAGTTATTTTGGACGAAATGGAACAGGGAGTTGAGCCTCATAATTACAAAAAAATGCTGCGAATTACAGATAGAAAACAAGCTATTAAAACAGCTTGTCAATTGGCTCAGCCTAAAGATATTATTCTAATTGCAGGAAAAGGACATGAAACATATCAGGAAGTAAATGGTGTTCGCCATCATTTTGATGATATGGAAACGGTAAAAGAAATTTTAGATCAACTGAATAATTAAAAAAATAAGTTCAAATACCACCACACAATTGGAATTTGGAATTTCAAAATTGGAATTTAAAAAATAAGAAAATATGCTGTACTATTTATTTGAATATTTTGATAAAACATTGGATCTTCCTGGAACAGGAGTTTTCCAGTACATCACATTTAGGTCAGCTTTGGCATTTATGCTTTCGTTGCTTTTGTCGACTATTTATGGTAAAAGAGTAATTAACTTTTTACGTCGTCAGCAAGTAGGTGAAACCGTTCGTGAGCTTGGTCTTGCAGGTCAGAATGAAAAAGCTGGTACGCCAACTATGGGAGGGTTAATCATCATTTTTGCAACCTTGATTCCGGTTTTGTTATTTGCAAGATTACATAACATCTACATTGTTTTGCTGATTGTAACTACATTATGGATGGGATCAATTGGTTTTGTTGACGATTATATCAAGATATTCAAAAAAGATAAGCAAGGATTAAAAGGTATTTTTAAAGTAATTGGTCAAGTTGGTCTTGGAATCATCGTTGGAGCGGTTCTTTATTTTAATCCTGCCGTTACAGTAAGAACAGATACAGGTCGTACAGATGTGTTTAAAACTGCTGTAAATTCGACAGTTATTGTACCTGCTGGAGTTGAAGAAAAGTCTACAGCAACTACAATTCCTTTCGTAAAAAACAACGAATTTGACTATGCAGAGGTGTTATCTTTCATGGGAGACGGATACGAGAAATGGGCTTGGTTAGTATTTATTCCAGTTGTAATTTTTATCATCACAGCAGTTTCAAACGGAGCAAATTTAACAGACGGAATCGATGGACTCGCCGCAGGAACCTCGGCAATATCCGTCCTCGCGCTCGGGATATTTACGTTTGTTTCTGGTAATATCATTTTCTCAAATTATCTGAACATTATGTATATACCCAATTCGGGAGAAATGACGGTCTTTATATCGGCTTTTGTTGGGGCGCTTATAGGTTTTCTTTGGTACAACTCTTATCCCGCATCGGTTTTTATGGGAGATACAGGAAGTTTGACTATTGGTGGAATCATCGCAGTTTTAGCAATTGCAGTTCGAAAAGAAATATTGATTGTTTTGTTCTGTGGAATTTTCTTAGCAGAAAGTGCTTCAGTAATTATTCAGGTAACTTATTTTAAATATACGAAGAAACGTTTTGGAGAAGGACGTAGAATTTTCCTGATGTCACCTCTTCATCATCATTATCAGAAAAAGGGATATCACGAAAGTAAAATCGTAACCCGATTCTGGATTGTTGCCGTAATGTTAGCCATATTATCAATCATTACTTTAAAACTAAGATAGATGAGGCTAGTAGTTTTAGGAGGAGGAGAAAGCGGAGTAGGAACCGCAATCCTCGGTAAGAAACAAGGGTATGATGTTTTTGTATCCGATTTTGGAAAAATAAAAGAGAGTTATAAAGAAGTTCTTATCATTAATAAAATTGCCTGGGAAGAGGAGCAGCATACAGAAGATTTAATTCTCAATGCAGATGTTGTAATGAAAAGCCCAGGGATTCCTGATAAATCTCCGATAGTAAAAAAACTAATTGCAGCTGGAGTAAAAGTAATTTCTGAAATTGAATTTGCATTTCCTTACACAGAAGCAATGACAATCGGAATTACAGGAAGTAATGGTAAAACGACCACCACTATGCTCACACATCACTTGCTAAAATATGCAGGATTGAATGTAGGTTTGGGAGGAAATATTGGAAAAAGCTTTGCCTGGCAAGTTGCAGAAAATAAGTTTGATGCCTACGTTCTTGAATTAAGCAGTTTTCAGCTCGACGGAATAATAAATTACAGACCCGATATTGCGATAATAACTAATATAAGTCCGGACCATTTAGATCGATATGAATATAAATATGAAAATTATATCAATTCGAAGTTCCGAATAACGATGAACCAGACTGAGAACGATTATCTCATTTACGATGCAGATGATGAGGCAAGTACAGAATGGTTAAAAAAGAACAAAACAAAAGCGAAACTAATTCCTTTTTCATTGACGAAAAAATTTGATGAAGGGGCTTCTATAAATAACAACAAAATGGAAATAAAGATCAACCAAGAAGAGTTTACAATGGATACAGAACACATTGCGTTAGAAGGAAAACATAATATGAAAAACGCCATGGCAGCAAGCTCTGTAGCTAAATTGATGCAAATTAGAAATGCAACAATTCGTGAAAGTTTATCTAATTTCCAAGGTGTTGAGCACCGTTTAGAAAAAGTATTGAAAATACAAAATGTTCAATATATCAACGATTCAAAAGCAACAAACGTAAACGCTACTTTCTTTGCTCTAGATAGTATGAATGCACCAACAGTGTGGATTGTTGGAGGTGTTGATAAAGGAAATGATTACAACGAATTAATGTCGTTAGTGCGTGAAAAAGTAAAAGCTATTATTTGTCTTGGGATTGATAACCGTAAAATTATAGATGCTTTTGGAAACGTTGTTGACATTATGGTTGAAGTAAATAATATGAATGATGCTGTAAAAACGGCTCAAAGATTAACAGAAAAGGGCGACACTGTTTTATTGTCTCCAGCCTGCGCTAGTTTCGATTTATTCGAAAACTACGAAGACCGTGGAAAACAATTTAAACAAGCGGTTCACAACCTGTAAAAATAGTTTCAGATTTCAAGTTTCATGTTAGGAGGAACTTGAAACCAGAAACAAAAAGAAACTTGAAACAAAACAACAGATGAAGGAGTTAGTTAACAAACTAAAAGGTGATAGGGTAATATGGTCATTCGTGGCTTTATTGGCGTTGTTTTCGTTTATGCCTGTTTTTAGTGCGAGTAGTAATTTGGCTTATATAGGGCATGGTACAGGAAATACGCTTGGGTATTTGGTAAAGCATCTAGCGCACATTTGTATCGGATTCTTAATTATTTACTGGGTACACAGAGTGCCATATCATTATTTTAGAGCAATTTCAAAAATTGCACTTCCTGTAGTTTGGATTTTATTGCTTTATACGCTCTTAAAAGGAACTGTAATTGCGGGAGCAAATGCGAGCCGTTGGATTCAGGTGCCTTTTATCGGGATTACGTTTCAGACATCAACATTGGCCGCTATTGTTTTATTTATTTATGTGGCGCGTTATTTATCTAAAACTAAAGAAGAAAATGAGCCTTTTCAAACCTCGTTAATTCAGCTTTGGGTTCCGGTATTTATCACATTGGTGTTGATTCTGCCAGCAAACTTTTCGACTACGGCGTTAATTTTTGCAATGGTTTTGATGCTAACGTTCATAGGTAAATATCCATTAAAATATATTGCTTTTATCATTGGTTCTGGAGTTGCAATGTTAGCATTTTTCCTTTTGGTGGCAAAAGCATTTCCAGATTCAAGATTCTTTAGCAGGGTTTCAACTTGGGAAAGTCGTATTACGAATTTTACAACAGACAAACCAGACGAAGATGATTATCAGATTGAGAAAGCAAAAATTGCAATTGCATCTGGAAAATTAGGAGGATTAGGGCCTGGAAAAAGTGTTCAGAAAAACTTTTTACCGCAATCTTCTTCCGATTTTATCTACGCTATTATTGTAGAAGAATACGGTTTGGTGGGAGGAGTTTCGATAGTAATTCTGTATTTATTATTGTTGTTCAGATTTGTAATAGCTTCTCATAAAGCACCAACCATATTTGGAAAATTAGTTGTCGTTGGAGTAGGGTTTCCTATGATATTTCAGGCTATGATCAATATGGCAGTTGCAGTAGAATTATTACCAGTTACAGGGCAGACGCTTCCATTAATAAGTAGTGGGGGAAGTTCGATTTGGATGACTTGTCTGGGGCTTGGAATCATCATTAGTGTGACACGAAAAGAAGAAGAAATTGCAGAGGATAAACTGGAGAGAGAAAAACGAAAAGAAGCCTTACAGCGATTAATAGATAAAGAAATGGCAGAAGAGGATTTGCCTGCAGATGAAATATATGAAGAAGAGCCAATGTATTCAATAGAAGACAATTCAAGGAATCCGATGAATGCAGTTTTAAACAAATAAGATTAGAATATAAAAATTTTTTAAAAAGTTGTAATTTTTAGAAAGATGACAAAGTATAAATTCATACTTAGCGGAGGAGGAACAGGAGGGCATATCTATCCTGCGATTGCAATTGCAAACGAATTAAAATTACAATTTCCTGATGCAGAATTTCTTTTTGTAGGTGCCAAAGATAAAATGGAAATGCAAAAAGTGCCTCAGGCTGGTTACGAAATAAAAGGTCTTTGGATTGCTGGTTTACAGCGAAAATTGACTTTGCAGAACTTGATGTTTCCGCTTAAATTGGCAAGCAGTTTATTGGAATCAAAAAGAATAATTAAAAAGTTCAAGCCAAATGTGGTAATTGGAACGGGAGGTTTTGCCAGCGGACCTTTATTGCAAGCGGCAGGAGCGGCAGGAATTCCAACAGTAGTTCAGGAGCAGAATTCTTACCCGGGAATAACAAATAAATTGTTGAGCAAAAAAGCGAATGCGATTTGTGTAGCCTATCAGAATTTAGAGCGTTTTTTTCCAAAAGAGAAAATTGTATTAACAGGGAATCCGGTTCGTCAGGATTTAATCGATATTGAAAGTAAGCGTGATGAAGCAATTGCTTTTTATGGTTTAGATCCGAATAAAAAAACATTACTGGTTTTAGGAGGAAGTTTAGGAGCAAGAAGAATCAATCAGTTAATCGAAAAAGAATTGCAAAATTTTCTTTCTCAAGAGGTACAGGTAATCTGGCAATGCGGGAAATTATATTTTGAAGACTATAAAAAATACAATCAGCCAAATGTAAAAGTGGTTGATTTTATTGAAAGAATGGATTTTGTTTACGCAGCCTCAGATGTCATAATTTCACGTGCAGGCGCTTCGTCTGTGTCAGAATTATGCATTGTTGGAAAACCAGTGATTTTTATTCCGTCACCTAATGTAGCTGAGGATCACCAAACTAAAAATGCGCAGGCTATTGTAGACGAAAAAGGTGCGATTTTGTTGAAAGAATCTGAGCTTGACAGTCAGTTTAGCATTGTTTTTGAAGCGCTGCTGAAAGATTCTGGAAAGCAGAAACAATTAAGTGATAACATTAAAAAATTGGCAAAACCAAGAGCGACACAAGATATTGTTGCAGAAATTGTCAAGTTGATTTAGCTGTAAGCTGTAGGCCATAAGCTTTAAGCTTTTTGCGTGCAGTTTAAACTAAAACAAAGTAAGAGAATAAGAAAAAATAAAGACAAAGGTGGAAGGCCTAAAGCTTACTGCCTATTGCTTAAAGCAAATAAAAGCAAAAAGAAATGAATTTAAATCAAATACAAAACGTTTATTTTATTGGTATCGGAGGTATCGGAATGAGTGCTCTTGCTCGTTATTTCAAGTTTATTGGAAAACAAGTTTCAGGTTACGATAAAACGCCTTCTATGCTGACTAATGAATTGATTGAAAGTGGTATAGATATTCATTTTGAAGATAATATAAACTTAATTCCAACGGATTATTATGTTGAAAATACACTGGTAATCTATACACCAGCGGTTCCTAAAACACATTCTGAGTGGAATTATTTTACAGAAAGAAATTATGAGGTTAAAAAGCGTGCAGAAGTTTTAGGAATTATTACTAAAGATACCTTCTGTTTCGCGGTTGCTGGAACACACGGGAAAACAACTACCTCAAGTATTTTAGGACATATTTTGTTTGAGAGTGGTGCAGACGTAACAGCTTTTATTGGGGGAATTGTAGAAAACTATAATTCTAATTTGATAGGAAGCGGTAAAACGGTAACAGTTGTAGAAGCAGATGAATTTGATAGATCATTCCTGCATTTGCATCCAAATATTGCTTGTGTAACTTCTATGGATGCGGATCATTTGGATATCTATGGAACTAGCGATGCTATTCAAGCTTCTTTTAGAGAATTTGCTGCCAAAGTTGAAGATAAAAATCATCTTTTTATAACCAAAGAATTGCCTTTAGATGGTGTTCAATGTGCTATAAATGAAGATGCTGTATATAAGGCTTATAATGTTCGAATAGAAGATGGGGCTTATGTTTTTGATGTGCAGACACCATCAGGAATTATGAAAGATTTACGTTTCGGGCTGCCTGGTAAGCACAATTTAATGAATGGATTGATGGCTATTGCGATGGCTAAAACTTTCGGCACCCCGACCGATTCTATTGCAAAAGCCATTGCTTCATTCAACGGAATCAGAAGACGTTTTTCATATCAGATTAAGAGTGAAAAATTAGTTTATATTGATGATTATGCGCATCATCCGACAGAAATTAATGCTGTTCATCAGGCAGTTAGAGAGCTTTATCCGGGAAAGAAAGTTTTAGCAATTTTTCAGCCGCATTTGTTTAGCAGAACAAGAGATTTTGTTGATGGGTTTGCAGAAAGCTTGTCACAGTTTGATGAAGTGTTTTTGATGGATATTTACCCTGCAAGAGAACTTCCGATGGAAGGAGTTACTTCTGAGTGGCTTTTGGGTAAAATGACAAATACGAACAAAAAAATTGTTGCAAAAGAAGATTTATTGGGTGAAATCAAAGCCAGTGATGCACCTATTATTGTAACAATTGGAGCTGGTGATCTGGGAGAGATGGTTCCGTCAATTAAAAAGGTTTTAAATGAAAATATTTAATTGGGCAAATATTAGATTAGTACTAATTTTCGGACTGGTTCTTTTTCTGTATTCTTTCGCACAACATCGAAATGGCGATCGAAAATTGAAAAAATCTATGGTTGTTTTTGTAGGAGAAAATACGCTTTTTGTGAAGCCAGAAACGGTTAATAAATTGTTGATAGAAAATAAAAGAGACGCTTCCAGTATTAGAAAAGATGAAGTAGATTTGAATAAGATAGAGAAAACCCTCGATACGCAAGAGATGATTGAGAAGTCAAATGTTTTTGTAAGTATCGATGGAATTCTAAAAGCAGTAGTAAAACAGAAGACGCCCATAGCAAGAGTTTATGATGGCGGCGCTTCTTTTTATATTGACTATGAGGGTAATAAAATGCCCTTATCGGACAATTTCACTGCGCGAGTTCCTCTTGTTTCAGGGGCAATAAATGAAAAAAATAACGAAGATTTAGCCGCTTTATTTCGCACAATTTATGACGATGCGTTTTTGAAAAAAAACATCATTGCCATCGAGATTATGCCGAATGGAAGCTTAAAAATGTTTAATCGAAACTTTGATTACTTCATAGATTTCGGAAGAACGATGAATGTTGATAAGAAATTTAGAAACTATAAAGCGTTTTTTCAAAAAGCAGTTTTAGATAGTTCGTTATACAAATACAAAAAAATTGACCTTAGGTTTACGGAACAAGTAGTTTGCACTAAATAATAGAAAATGGAAAAAGATAACATTGCAGTAGGTCTAGATATTGGAACAACCAAAATCGTTGCCATGATTGGCAAAAAAAATGAATATGGTAAGTTGGAGATTTTGGGCATTGGTAAATCCAAAAGTTTGGGTGTTGCCAGAGGGGTAGTAAACAACATTACGCAGACGATTCAGTCTATACAGCAGGCTATAGTCGAAGCAGAAAATAATTCAGGATACAAAATCAAAGATGTGGTTGTGGGTATTGCCGGACAACACATCAGAAGTATTCAGCATACTGATTATATCAGCAGAAATAATCCAGAAGAAGTAATTGGCGAAAAAGATATTCAGCTTCTAATCGATCAGGTAAATAAACTGGCGATGTTACCAGGAGAAGAAATTATCCACGTTTTGCCACAAGAGTTTAAAATCGACGGACAGTCTGAAATTAAAGAACCAATCGGAATGTACGGCGGAAGATTAGAATCTAGTTTTCACGTTGTAGTTGGTCAAGCATCTTCAATCAGAAATGTTGGAAGATGTATTCAGAGTTCAGGAATTGAATTGTCTGGATTAACATTAGAGCCATTAGCTTCGGCAGATGCTGTTTTAAGTCAAGAAGAAAAAGAAGCTGGTGTTGCACTTATCGATATTGGTGGTGGAACAACAGATTTAGCTATTTTCAAAGATGGCATCATTCGCCATACAGCTGTAATTCCTTTTGGAGGTAACGTAATTACAGACGATATCAAAGAAGGATGTTCTATTATTGAAAAACAAGCTGAGCTTCTAAAAATAAAATTCGGATCTGCTTGGCCAGGAGAAAATAAAGACAACGAGATTGTTTCTATTCCAGGTTTAAGAGGAAGAGAGCCTAAAGAAATTTCGCTTAAAAACTTATCAAAAATTATCCATGCAAGAGTTGTGGAAATTGTAGAGCAGGTTTTTGCAGAAATTAAAGCTTACGGGCACGAAGATCCACGTAAAAAACTAATTGCTGGAATTGTTTTAACAGGTGGAGGTGCTCAATTAAAGCATATCAAACAGCTTGTAGAATACATTACGGGAATGGATACTAGAATTGGTTATCCTAACGAGCATTTGGCTGGAAACTCTAGTGATGAAATCTCTAGTCCGCTATTTGCGACTGCAGTAGGGTTAGTAATGAACAGTATCGAAAACAGTTCGCAAAGTGCTGTTAGATTGGAAATGGTTCAAGAACAGCCAAAAGTTGTTTACAGAACTGCTCCGCCAGTACAGCGATACGAAGTTGAAGAAAACTACGTTGAGAAAGTAGAAACAATTGAGGAGCCTAGAGAAACCGTAAGTCAAAGGGTGCCGAAAAATGAATCTACTGAAACCAAAATAAGAAGATCATTTTTTGATCGATATGTCGACAAAATCAAAGAATTTTTAGACAACGCAGAATAATAAAAAGAGAAGGATTATTTCTTGCCCCAAGTCAAGAAGTAAAAAATGTACTTAATAAGAATTAAAAAACCAAAAAGATGATGAGCAACTCAGAATTTGGAAGTATTTCATTTGATTTACCAAAAAATCAATCAAATGTAATCAAAGTAATAGGTGTAGGTGGAGGCGGAAGTAACGCGATTAACCACATGTTTAAACAAGGTATTAAAGGCGTAGATTTTATCGTTTGTAATACCGATTCGCAAGCGCTTCAAAATAGCTCAGTACCAAATAAGATTCAGTTAGGACTTAATTTAACTGAAGGATTAGGAGCTGGAGCAAACCCAGACGTTGGACAGCAGTCGGCAATCGAAAGTATTTCTGATATTGAAAAAATGTTGGATAAGAATACTAAGATGGTATTCATTACTGCTGGTATGGGTGGAGGAACTGGAACTGGTGCAGCTCCGGTAATTGCTCAATTAGCAAAAGAAAGAGAAATATTAACAGTTGGTATCGTGACCATTCCGTTTCAGTTTGAAGGGAAAGTGCGTCAGGAGCAGGCGATTATTGGAATCGAGAAATTGCGTAAGCAAGTAGATTCTTTAATTGTAATCAACAATAATAAATTAAGAGAAGTATACGGAAATCTTGGTTTTAAAGCAGGATTCTCTAAAGCGGATGAAGTTTTGGCAACAGCCTCTAGAGGTATTGCTGAAGTAATTACGCATCACTATACTCAAAATATCGATTTACGTGACGCAAAAACAGTTTTAGCTAATAGCGGAACTGCGATTATGGGATCTTCTGTAGCGGAAGGCGACAACAGAGCTAAAGATGCTATTGTTTCTGCGTTAGATTCTCCATTATTGAATGACAATAAAATTACGGGTGCCAAAAACGTATTGTTGCTTATCGTTTCTGGAACTAATGAGATCACTCTTGACGAAATTGGAGAAATTAACGATCACATTCAAGCTGAAGCTGGTTACAATGCAAATATTATCATGGGAGTTGGTGAAGACGAAACTCTTGGTGAAGCTATTGCTGTAACAATTATTGCTACAGGATTTGATGTAGAACAACAAAATGAAATTGTAAATACAGAGCCAAAGAAAATCATTCATACGTTAGAAGATGAGCAGAGAAGTGTTCATAATTTAACTAATAAGCCAATTTCTTCTTTCGATTTAACTGTTGATACACCAACAGCAAAAGTGGAAGATAAAGTTGTTTTTGATTTAATTGACGACGATGAAACTTTTACTCCAACTGCACAGGCTGTTGCTCCAGCAATCAATCAGGAAGAGTTAGTGGTAATGTCTGAGTTTATTAAAAATCTAGACGTGACTTTCGAAATTGTTTCGCCAATTACAGATATTGACTTTACAATTTCTGCACCTGAGGCGCCAGCTGTTCAGCAAATTCAGCAACAACAGCCAGTGCAACAGCAGAGAGTTTTTGAAAGAGAAGAACAAACAACATTCTCTTTTGATCTTCCTTTGTTTAAACAAGAGCCTGTAAAAAGAGAGCCAGTTGCAGAAGATAATAGAGTTTTGTTTGAATTGACAAATGAAACACGCGAAATTAAAGTAAACGATCCGGTACAATTTGTTCCTGTAACTGAAGTTTCAGATAACGGAATTATTAAATATTCTCTAGAAGAATATATGGAGGTTGAAAATGATTTAATGGCTTCTAAACCGGTTGAAAAAGTTGTTGAAGATACAATTCCAGAGGAATTAAACATCACATTGAAACCAAGACCTGATTTTACTAGTCAGCCTGATTTCTCTACAACCTCTGAAGTTTCTCCTTTAGAATTGACTATTGAAGAAACATTGCGTTTAAGAGCAGAAGAAAGAAGAAAGAAACTAAAAGAATTTAACTATAAGTTCCATAACAATGTTTCTAGAATCGATGAGTTGGAAAAAGAGCCAGCTTACAAAAGATTAGGAATAGATTTGTCTAATTCTCAGTCTAATAATACAAATTCTAGAATCTCTGTTGGAACAGACAGTAATAATGATTTACAATTACGTTCAAACAATTCATTTTTGCACGATAACGTAGATTAATTTTTAGAATCATAATATTAGGTAACCCGAAAATTGGATTTAATTTTCGGGTTATTTTTTTTATCTTCGCACAGAATTTCAAAATTTGACTTCTCAAATAGGTTTTTAAAGTGAATCTTGTTGTCACCCTGAGCGAAGTCGAAGGGTCAAATTAATACATCAATTAATAAGCGTTGGCTTATTCTAATAAAAATATAAACATGAGTTTACAAACACAAATCATGGACGAGATCAAAACGGCCATGAAAGCAAAAGATACAGTAGCATTAGAAGCTTTAAGAGCTGTAAAATCTGAATTGTTATTAGCTTCAACAGCTTCAGGATCTAAAGAAGATTTATCTGAAGATGAAGAAATTAAATTGCTTCAAAGATTGGTTAAAACTCGTAAAGAAAGTGCAAGAATCTTTACAGAGCAAAACCGTCCAGATTTAGCAGAACCAGAATTGGCTCAAGTTGCTGTAATAGAGAAGTTTTTACCAGCTCAATTGAGTGAAGAAGAAGTAGAGGCTGTAGTAGCAAAAATCATTGCTGAAACAGGAGCTTCTGGAATTGCTTCAATGGGTAAAGTAATGGGATTAGCATCTGCTCAATTAGGCGGAACTGCTGAAGGAAAAACCATTTCTACAATTGTGAAAAAATTACTTTCGTAAATATAATTTTAGATTTTAGACTGTAGATTTTAGATTCCAATCAGCAATCTAAAATCTATAATCTAAAATCATAAATAAACTGACCTCGTAGTTCAACTGGATAGAATATCAGATTTCGGCTCTGAGGGTTGGGGGTTCGAACCCCTCCGGGGTCACTGTAAAATTTAAAAGCCTGAGAATGTATGTTCTCAGGTTTTTTTATGGTTCAAAAATACATTCTTAAATTTGGCTTCAATATTAGCTTACACCTTCCAGAAATCTTTAGTCGAAACAATATCATAGATCTAAAAACATGACAAAAGAAGAGTCTATTAAAGAGTATTATTTTAGAATCAATAAGAGTATAGATTATATTAAAGAAAACCTTCATGAGGAACTTTCTTTAGAGAAATTGGCCATTCTTTCGAATTTTTCAAAATTTCATTTTCATAGAATTTTTAAGTCGGTTACAGGAAGAACAATTAATGATTTTATTAAAAATGCAAAAATTGAAAGAGCTCTATTTTTTTTAATGAACAATCCTTCAAAAACAATTAGCGAAATAGCAACTGATTGTGGCTTTTTAAGTATTTCATCCTTTTCAAGAGCTTTTCGTGAAGTTAAACAGCAAACACCTTCTGAATGGCGGAAGTTGTATAAAAATAGCAATATTAGTATAATAGATAGCAATATTGGAAAAATGCAGTCCGAAATCGAAAACTACCTTGCACTCAAATTAAATAATTTAAAAAGTATTGAAATGAGTGAAACTATGAAACTTGATTTTGAAATCAAAAAACTGGATGCAATTAATGTTATTTACATTCGAAATCTGAATATTCACAAGCACGATAGTGAAACATTTGAAGATATGTTTAAACAGCTTTTTAGCTGGGCTTCTCCAAGAAATTTGGTGAATTTTCCTGAAACAAAAGCATTAACTGTTTATAGAAGCAATGCTAATTTAGAAGGAATGCTTCAGGCAGATGTTTGTTTGTCTGTCCCTGAAAAAATAGTGGGAGAAGGAATAATTGGCAATACGACAATAAGCGGCGGATTGTATGCTATTTTTCACAAAGAAGCTCCAATGTTAGAATGTTTTAAAACATGGAATTATATTTACAAAGTATGGTTTGAAGAAAATGGATATCAGCCAGATAATAGAAATTTCTTTTTGAGTCATTTAAATGATCCTAAATCACATCCCGAAAATCATCACATTATTGATATTTATATTCCAATAAAATTACTGTGAAAATTAAAAAAATGTAAATTCCAACAGGACTAGAAACTTCTAAATTCAAATCTATGAAATTGTCCTTTAAAGTCTCGTTTTCTTTTACAGCTAATGGCTTGCAATTCAATTTTAGGGTAAATTATTTTTAAATATTATATAGAAGTACTTAAACTAAGATGTTACTTAAATAGAAAATAGGCATTAGATTAACCATAAAAAAACCTGAGAATACAGATTCTCAGGTTTTTTTATGGTTTTAAAATTTTTTAAATTTTCTTTAGTTTAAAAGTGCCTAAAATTAAAAGAGATTTTGATTCGAACTTTGACAGGCAATTCTACTTATTAATTTGATTATTTCTTAAAGTGTAAGTTACCAGATTTTTTATATTTTCATGGGTATTATTATATTTTTTATTCTCCAATTCAAAGTTCATTTTTTTTAATATCGATACAGAATTAGTATTGTCAGAAGATGGAAAAGCAGTTATTATTTTTGCTTTTATTTTTTCAAACGCATATTCTATTACTTTTTTGATTGCTTCAGTCATTATTCCTTTGCCTTGAAATTCACTCAACATTTCATATCCTATTTCTACAATTTCATTTTCAATATCAAAATTCCATAAACAAACTGAACCAACTAGGTTGTTATTTCCTTTTTCCGTTATGACCCAATAAATGCACTCATTTTTCGCAATTAAATTTTGCATTTTAATTATATATTCTTCTGCTTTTTTTAAGCTTGAAGAATTCTCTCTTCCAACAAAAGCATTTACAATTGCATCAGAATGTAATTTATGAATTAAAGCAACATCAGTGTTTTCAATATTTCTTAATACTAATCTTTCGGTAATCAGTTTAGGGAAATCTTTAAAATTCAATTCCATTCTGTGTTTTTTTGATTAATTTTTTATGCGAAATTTTGGCTTTTGCTTGACACTAATGAGTTAATACAACTGAAAAACATCAGACATATTAACCGATATTTGGCAGATATATCTCATAAACTTTTCGAGGTTTATTATTAATTATATTTTATTTCTTTTTAGAATTTCTAATAATATAATAAACTGAAAATAAAAAGACAATACCATAAATAACAGCCATTGCCGGATTCTCAAATTTTAGATTTTTAAAATCAAATTGCTTGTATAAGGTTACGCCTAAAATGATGGCTACTATCCAAAAAACAAATGTTATAGGTTGGTTTTTATTTTCCATATTTAGATTGTTGGTTGTTAAATATCTTAGTTATAGTTTATCCTGTTCAGCTCTTAATAAATCAAAAATACTCTCGCTTTTAAAGTTCTCCATAAACAAGTTAATTAGAGGAACTGTTGGGCTTTTTGGATATTTTTTCATGAATCGGTTAAATTCCTGAATGTTTTCTGGATAAATATATTTTTCATCTGTTGCTCTCTCGGCTGTTGGCGTATTGTCTTGACCAACTAAATAATCCATCTGATAATTTTTGTATTCTTCTTTTACAGATGGAATTAATTTTGAATCAGGATATTTGGTCATAAAATTTTCCCATGAAATTACTCTGTCGCCTAGATCTTTAAAAGAGATTACAAGTCCAGCATCTGCAGAATATAGCGTTTTGTTTTCTTCGCTTTTTAAGTACAGATAATCTCTGTAATCGTTAGTTACGTAATCTTTGAAAATGGTATAATAGAAATCATGTAAAGGTTCTATTTCGACATAACCTTCTCCAATTTCCCAAAACTGTAATTGATGTTTCGAAAGTTTTTCACCCAAAAGCTTAACGGCTTTTTTATTGGCTTCGTCTTCATTGTAAAATTTATCTAATACTCCAACCTCTTTTCCTGCTATTTGTTGCAGTAAAGAACTGTTTTCTTCAAAATACTTTTCATACAAAGCATTGGCTTCTTGCTTAGAAAGCGTTTTTAATTTTAGAACAACTTCATTTTTATTTTTAGAAAACTGTTCTAATAAATCAGAACTTACTTGTGCTGTTTGAGATGAATCTTCAACTTTAGCGGTGTCTTTCTTTGTTTCTTTTTTCTCTGGAATGTTTTTGGTATCTGTTTGTTTGCAAGAAGAAAGTAAAATTACGGAAGTAATTACTGTGAAGAATTTTCTCATTTTCAGGTTTGGTTTATTGAGCTAATATAGAAAATATTTAAAGTATATTTATCTATAAAAAGAAGAATTATCTCATAAATAAAAAACAGAAAACATTCAGCATTATAACGCTGCTCACTAATTGATGCTAAAAATATTTATTCTTTTATACCAATTGCAGTTCTGTAAAATTCATATCCCTTTTCAGAACGTTTAGGAAGAAATCTTTTGCGGTATTCATTGGCTCCCAAATCTTCTAAAAGCCGAATTTGAAACTTATTTAAATAGCTTGGCAATTCTTCGGGCAGAAAACCAAAAGTCCAATGTTCTTCTATCTTTTCAAGGTCTTCCAAAAGTTTTTTGCCCCCTAAAAAAGATTCTGGATTTATGAGAATGTCTTTATGGACGTAGGTAAAAATAATGTGGCTGTTGGCGGCAAATTTAGAAATAAAAACAAACGTGCTTTTTACAGCTTCTTCAGTAAGATAATTAGTCACGCCCTCCCAAATAACTGCCGTAGGCTTTGAAAAATCCAAATTGTGTTCCAGTGCCAATTGATCAAGGTTTTGTTTATTGAAGTCAATCTGCAGGAATTTTACGTTTTCAGGAATTTGTCCGATTCGGTTCTTATAAATTTCAGCTTTAAAATTGGAAGTATTCGGATGATCTATTTCTATTACGGGAATAGATTGTAAAAAATTAAGACGCACAGCTCTAGTGTCAAAACCAGCTCCTAAAATTATAACCTGTTCAACTCCATTAGAAACAGCTTTTTCAAGTAAACTGTCAATATATTTTGTCCTTGCAATTCCTGACGACAATGCACCAGGAATCTTTTTGTTTATTGTATTGAAAATATATTTGGCAATCAGTGAAAATTGAGACAAATGCGTTACAATTCTTAATTTCGAATCTAAGAAATGGATAGCATAAGGATCAGCAAATAATCTCTCACGCTGTCTGGTTTCTAATGCTCTAAAGAAAGCCATATATTGCGCTGTTCTGCTTGTTTTATCAGCTTTCATGATATTACTTTCTAGAAAACAAATTCTCCACAACCCAAGCAGGACCAATCAATAAAAACTGAAGATCTTTTAAGAAAGAAGGTTTTTTGCCTTCGATATTATGTCCATAAAATTGTCCGATCCAAGCAATAACGAAAACGCCGATTGAAAATGCCCACAACGGAACAACTTGTCCGATATAATAATTTAGGACTAAACAGATTCCCGAAAACACAGCAATTTTAACCGCCATTGCAACCGATAATCTGATGTAGAAAACCAAAACAAAAACCAAAACAACAAAAGCCCAGTTTTCGATAATAGGCAAATTTAAGTTTAAAGTATTGGCAATAATTCCGCTAGGAATACTCATTAACAATCCAACGATCGAAAAGAAAATTGCGGGAACGCAAATATAGTGTATCGCTTTGTTGGTTGGGTTTTGGTGACTTACGGCATATTCTGCAAACCATTGATCTAATGTTCTCATTTTTTGTGGTTTTAAGGTTAGATGCGTAAATCTAATAAAATTTCTTTTAGCTTTTACCGTGCTGAATTTTCATTATCTCATCTACAATAGAAATGGCTTTTTCTAAGGTAATTCCGTTTTCTTGATCGAGGGTTAAAGGATGATTTTCTTCGATCATTTTTATTTCTGGAATTAAACCTAAACCTTGTTCAATAGCAATTGATTTTAAAGATAAAGTTTCGCCGTAAGTAGGAACATTAGACTGCATCCAGCCAAAATAAGGTTCTTGGTTAACTCTTTCTGGATCTTCCCATAAATCCATTCGAAGGCAGAAATTATCTTCGCTTAGCGTGGTCCAAACATTAAAAACCAAATCTTCATGGTAATCAATTATCGGAATTGTCAATCTTCCTCGATGAAAAAAATGTTCTTCATCTACATAACACCAACTTCCTCCAAACTCAACTCGTTTTTCTCTTTCTTCTGGCGGAATTGTAAAATAATAAGCAGGGAATTCGTTTCCAAAACACAAAGGCATTTGGTCAAAAACTTCTCCGCAACAAGAACATTTGTAAGTATGCATTTTTAGTATTTTAAAGAATCTACTTTTTGGTTGTATTGAAAAACATTATCCCAAAGCTCATCAATTGTAATAAGCGCTTCGTTGAGCGGAATCACTTTCCATTTTCCGTTTGTTTCTATTCCCAAACCAATGCTTTTTAATTTCAATAAAGCATCATTTACATCAAAATCCAAATCGGTGTTTAGTTTGGTTTGAAACCAAGATTCTATTTGCTGGTCTAGTTCTTCGGCTGTTAAAGCATCTTCGCTTTCGTGCAAAAATGTATAAGCGAGAATGGTTTCTTTTAAAGCTTCTTCTTCAGAAGAATTTAGTAAAGAATAAAAAGCACCGCTGTTATTTCCAATATTCTTAAAATACAAACTATCTGAAAGTGTTTTAGAATATCTGATTTTCTTGTTTATAAAGTTATTGTATTGACGGAAACAATAAGCTCCTAAGATTCCCAACGCAATTAATCCTTGATTTAAGGAAGTTTTGCTGTTTAGTAAATCGATTGTTTCGCCCGTTTGATAAGCTTCGTACATATTAATCAAGGCCGGAATTACTTTGGCGCTTAATAACGAAAGTCCACCAAAAACACCCGGAACCCAAAGCAGCAATTTGTCCTTAAGAGACATTTTCGGAATAGCATTCGGAAAGATGGTTTCAATATCGTTTTTAGGAACACGCTTAAAGATCTTCAGTGCAATAGAACCGGGATCGATTGGCATTTTTCCTAATTTGACTTTCTTTTCTTTTAGGTAATCTGCATCGCTGTAATTAAGATAAATCAGCACTCGGTCATAATATTCAATTTCGACTTCTTTAGTCCAGAAAAAGTACTTTTTGACCTTTTCTTTTGCTTTATGATGGCCACGCGCATAGAGTTCAAAATCTTTGAAAGCATTAAAATCGATAGCAAGATTCAATCCAATCAAATCAGATTCGTTAAAGGCATCGTTTAAAGCTTTTTGGTTGATTCTGTAGTAATTGCCTCGTTCGAGAACTTTCAGCAGCGTTTCTTTAAAAACAGGAAAATTGCTTTTATTGATAAACTGTTCACGTTCTTTTTCGCTTAAATCGGGATCGTAGAGCGCGTAATGCTGTTTTAGATTTCGATTAAGATTAAAAGATTCGTAATGGTAATAGTGTTCGATAATTTCGAATAACTTCTTAAAATCACCAACCTTTTGCGGATCTTCAGCAAAGGCAGCGATTTGCTGTTCCAATAAAAATTCTTTGTTAAACGGAATATAATGTTCTCTAGTCATGCGGACTTAATTTCGTGGCTTTTACAGAACGCAAAAATAAGGCTTTTTTTTTAGGTGCAGAGGTGCAGAGGTACAAAGCAACAGAGGTTTCTAAGAGTGATGTTTTTTTAACGCAAAGTGCGCTAAGAATTTTTAATGAGTAGACTTAATAAAAACGTAAAAGTTCGCAAAGCTAGACAGAAACGAACTTTGCGAACTTTATGTTTGGAAAAAATAATTACCATCTAATATTCAAATATAGCCGGCGGTTTCAACCGCGGAGATGTCCAGAGATGAATTGGGATATACATTGTGTCCCCGTGGTTGAAACCACGGGCTATGTTGAAATAAAATTCGCAAAGCTTTGTGTCCTCACAAACTTCTTAAAAAAAACTTAGCGAACTTTGCGTAACCCTTTGCGCTCTTTGCGGTTAATTTTTTTTAACGCAAAGTACGCTAAGAATTTTTAATGCGAGACTTAATAAAACCGTAAAAAGTTCGCAAAGCTTTGTGTAGATCAAGCTTTGTGTCCTCACAAACTTCTTAAAAAAAAACTTAGCGAACCTTGCGTAACCCTTTGCGCTCTTTGCGGTTAATTTTTTTTAACTCAAAGTACGCTAAGAATTTTTAATGCGAGACTTAATAAAACCGCAAAAAGTTCGCAAAGCTTTGTGTAGATCAAGCTTTGTGTCCTCGCAAACTTCTTTTAAAAAAAAACTTAGCGAACTTTGCGTAACCCTTTGCGTTCTTTGCGGTAAAAAAAACATCACGTTTAAAAACAAAAAAAAGTGAAATTTCCAATCGGTACCAGCGACTTGAAATTCCACTTTCTGTTCCAAAAAAAAAGTGACAAAAAATTAAAAAGCTTTCTATTAGAAAACCTTGCCTAAACTAAAAATTATTCAGTACAATATTAGCACAAAACAAAATGATGGCTATGAGTATTTATACCTGTTTTTTTTGAAGGTACAAAGGAGCAAAGGTTCAGAGGTTCAAAGTTTAGAGTTGCAAAGGTTATTGTAATACCGTTTTTTTAAGTTCGATTACGCCTTGAATGTATTTTATTAATTCTTCTTTTGTAACCGCAAAAGGAGCTTTTTCAGCTTCGAAGTCTAAATACAAATTGGCAATACTTTCGGCATCGAGGTTTTGAGTGAGGTAATGATGCTCTGCATATTGTATAAGATGATCTACAAAAAGTTCGCGTTGTTTTCCTTTTTCGATTGTTTCTAGATCACCTTCTTTTATTTTTTCTATTACAGATTCTGGCAGATCGATTGTGAGATACATGCAGTCTACAGCAACTTTAGAAAGTAACTCTTTGGGGACTCTTCCTGTTGCATCGCAGTAGGCGCAGGGTGCGGGAACCCATTTTAATTGACGATTTAAACGGCGGATATCAGCCCAATCAACAAATCTTTTTCCAAGACATCTCGGACATTTTGTATCTGATCTTCTAAAAAAATTAAAAATGTTCATTGGTTTGTAAGTGGCTTTTGGTTTGGTTGGCGCGAATTTAAATAATTAAGTAAGAAAAGTTTCTTAGTTTGCCATTTTTTTTAAGAAAATAATTAACAAAATCGCGAATTTGGATAAGCGTTGTACTTTTAAAAACCCTGTAATTACTCGTGATGCGGGATTTTGGTCTTGTATTAGATTTAGTACAAAAAGAGAAGACCGATGCTTTTTTAGTTGTGCGAAAAACGATACTTTTGTTAGACAGAAAGGTGTTATAATGAAATAAAAAACTTTGAAGAATTTTAAATATCTTTGAATTATGAGCACAGCAACAAAACCAAAACATATCGGCAGAAATATCAGCCGAATTAGAGAGCTTAGAGGTATGAAACAAGAAGCGCTTGCTATTTCTATTGGAGTAAGCCAGCAATCTATTTCTAATATTGAGGGAAGTGAAACCATCGATGACGAAAGACTAAATAAAATTGCCGAAGTTTTAGGCGTTTCTGCAGAGGCTATTAAAAGTTTTAGTGACGAAGGAGTTATTAATTATTTTAATACTTTTAATGAAACTGATTTTAGTAATAGCCAAGGTGCATTTGGTCATCATGATCAATATACTTTTAATCCAATCGAAAAGCTGATTGAATCTTATGATGAAAATAAGAAACTTTATGAACGTTTATTAGAATCGGAAAAAGAGAAGATTTCTTATTTGGAAAAGTTGCTTAAAGAGAAATAGGATTTTATAAAATAGTATAAAAATGGAAAAAGAGACTTTAAAAGTCTCTTTTTTGTTAGATATAAGTGTAAAATTAATCTATGGTAAACAGAAAGCTAACCACTCTGCCAATAAGTGTAGCATAAAACCAAAATTGTAAATTGGCTTTTATTCTTTCGTTGCTTTTTTCAATATTCATTAAGTATATTGTTTGCTTTTCTAATAATTCCCTTTCTGGTAAATCTTTTACCGAATCCCTCGTAAGGGGTTTGGATTTAGTTAAAAATTCTTTTTATTGTCTGCACTAGTTTTGATTAGACAAATTTATTTGAGCGATTTTTGAGTTTATGTAGAGTTGTGATAGAAATGCATTTTTTCTTCCAAGTCCAATTGTTACGGGATCTGATTCAGCTGAATTCCTTAATGAAATTATTTTCTCAAATGTATTTTTTTCAAGATCTACTAATGTTTTAAGAATATCTACTTTTTTGATTTGACGTAACTTGTTTTTAGGGAATAAAGCACATGTGACAGTCTCTTCCTTTCCTGAAATTTTAATTTCAGAAGGCAGTGTTTTAAGTCCAAAAAGTGATTTTAATTCTTCAATATCTAAAAGAATAAAGCCCTCTTTTCCAATTTTTTCCCCTTTAGTTAGAATTTTTGCTTCAATAATTACTAAAAAACCATTCTGAGTAAGTGACTGAATGATTTTGTTTAGGACGATCATCCAGTCTTTAATTGGAATTTCGTGGAGAACATTACATAATAAAATGAAATCAAATGAATTTTTAGGTAATTCATTATGATTTTTAAAAATTTGATTCACGCCAATTTTTTTTAATTGCGTATGCAAATTATTGTCAGGCTCTAAAGCGCTATAGCTTATTTTTTGAAAAAAATCATAATCAGATTTTAATTGCTCGAAAATACGCCCTTTTCCTGCTCCAAAATCTAAAAGTACGTTGCTCTTTGTGTCTCCATTCTTTTCTATTGCTTTTTTAAAAGCTTCTACTTGTGGGTCATTTGGATTTGCAGTTTCTATAACTTCAGGATTTGTAAAACATTCTGACATGAAATTAACAAATGTCCACGTTGATATTGATGATAAAAAATCTGACAATTTATTTATCCTATCCTCAATACCCATTAATTGTGATAAAGAAGCGCTAACATTACTTTGAGAGGGATGATTAATTTTTCCGTTTTTGACCATGAAAATTTCATCATAATTTAAGTGTGAAAGAATATTTATTGAGTGGGTTGCAAAAATAAGTTGACCATTTTCTCCAATAGCTGTTCTTAAGCCATTTATTAAATCAATTTCAGATTCAGGATGCAAATGCAGTTCTGGTTCATCTACAAGAATAATACTTTCTTTAATGTTTAGGTTAGGATTTTGATCGATCAAAAATAAAAGGAGGGCATATGCAAAAAGAGATTTTTCACCATTAGAGAATTCATTGTAATCAAAATCCCTACCCTCAATTTTCCAAACACCAATAAATGTGACGTCATTACCTTTGTCAGTTAAATTTCCTTTCAACATTTTTTGTTCCCATGTAAGATCTTTTTTTAGGAAATTTTCAACTAGTTTTTTTAATGATTGAAATCTTTTATATGAGACCCTATCTTCTATTTTTTTTTTATTAACTAAGCATTCATATTGATCATAAGCTAATTGATGTGGTAATCTCGATAAAAATTTTAGGCCACTTTTATGAATCAGTTTAAATTCATCATAAGGGTTATTGTCTGTGACCATTTCAATTAAATTTTCAAATGTTATAGTATCATTTGAGGTGTCGTTTATTGCATCTTGCAGTTGCTGTATTTCTTCATGTTTTATTCTTCTAAGAAATTTTCCTTTTAAAGGAGGTAACTCAGCCTGTATTTGATTAACTAAATTGTGAACTATATTTGCATCTTCAGTGCGTATTAGTCTTTTGTTTTGGCGAAGTAAATTATCTATCTTTAAAGATAATTCATGATTTTTTGGAGCTTTTTTTAGTTCTTCTCTCAATTCCGAAATTAGACGTAAATTTCTCAGATATGGTAAAGCAGGATATAGTAAATCAGCAGAATTTTTAATTGATTTTGGCAATCCCGTCACTGTATTGTCAATTAACTCTAAAACATTAACATTTTTGAATAAATTTTGTTCTAATAAATCTAAAATTCTTGTTTTACCAGAACCATTTTTGCCAACTAATGCAATAATATTACTTAATCTATTCAATTGAATCTCGTCAATACCTTTTAAATCTGTAATCTTTGAGTTAATGCTTATTTTATTGAATTTCATTTTTTGTAAAATTTATAATTGAAAAATTTAATATCTTCTATCAGCAATTTCATGATCTGTTAAAGATTTTAGTTACGGAAATCCATAATTAAACAAATTTATTTCCAAACAATTATACCAATAAATAAAAACTCAACACCAAGTACTTTTACGCATTTTACAAACCCGTAAAAAACAAAAAAAAGCCCAACCAAAAAAGTTGAGCTTTTAAAAAAATATCTAATTATCTCATTAAAAAAGATTATCTCAGTGGCAAATTGTTTAGCAGAATCTGATATTTTCTTCCCACAGGAATAGTATCGCCATTAGACATCGTTAGATTTTTGGTCGTAACAGCAGAAATTTTAGTTGTATTTACAATAAAAGATCGATGCACTTGAAGGAAATGCGCGCAATCAATTTCGGCACTTATGCTCGCAAGCGAACCGTAAATGACAATTGGAGATTTTAGTTTGCAATTGTACAATTTCATGTAATTGCCTAGACTTTCAATATATAAAATATCCGAAAGTGGCGTTTCAATTACTTGTCCGTTAGAGCGGTAAGAAAGTGCTTTTTCGTCGTCGTTGTTTTCTTTTTTAAGATTATTTCCCGAATGATAGGTTTTTGCTTTTTCTATTGCTTTTGAGAATTTATCAAACGAAATGGGTTTCATTAAATAATCAATTGCATCATTTTGGTAGGCCGAAAGTGCAAAGTCAGAATAAGCCGTTGTTACAATCGTAATTGGGCGTTTGGGTTGCAGTTCCATCAATTCTACGCCAGAAATCACGGGCATATTAATGTCGAGGAAAATAATATCATATTGGTTTTCGTTGAGCAGTTTTATGGCTTCCATACCGTTAAAAGCACTTCCAGAATGTTCCAGTTCGTCAAATTTAGAAATATGCGAAATCAAGGCCTTATGCGCCGGCGATTCGTCATCAATTATTAGACAGCGGTAGGTAAGTGCCATATATTCAGTTTTACGATAAACATATCTTTCTCTTTTTTACAGCTCAAAGTGTGTTTTAAGCGGTATACTTCCAGACGTCTTTTTAGATTCTCAATTCCGATTCCCGTGCTCGAAAGGCGTGATCCCGAATCGAGATAATTGTTTTTTATGGTAAAAGACAAACTTCGGCATTGTACTTTCAAATCCAGATTGATAAAAGGCTCGGGAGTTTCGGCAGAAAACTTTACCGCATTTTCGACCAAAGGCAAAAAGAACAAAGGCGGAATCTCGATTTGGTCATGAACGCCTTCAATATTTTGCGTTACGGCGAGTCTTTCGTTTCTAAACGAGTAATATTCGATGTATTTTTTAATAAACGCAATTTCTTCCTGCATTAAAACATAATCTTTCTTAGAAGCTTCAATCTGATAGCGCAGCATGTCTGAAAGATTCAAGATTCGATCTGGAACTTTTTCTGGTTCTGCTAAAGCTTCTCCGTAAAGATTATTCATTGCATTCAATAAAAAATGCGGATTGAGCTGCTGTTTTAAAAACGAAAGTTCCGACTTGAAATTCATAATATCTTTATCGGCCTGACTTATTTTTTTGGTAATAACGATATGCAGAAAATAGAAAAAACAGCCGTTTATGATAAGCGATACAATCTGAAGGGTTTTTAGATTTCCTAGTTCCACAAGCGGAAGAAACCAATTCATGAAGAAATAAAAACAAGTCCAATAGATGGCAAGAAGCGTAAAAAAGATTTTAAACCTTTTGTGAAACAGAAAAGGCTTAATGATACAGATATTAAAAATCGTAATCCAGACAATACACGGAAAATATCCCATGGCAATTTTGCTGAGGATATAAGACCAGCTGTGTCCGTCGAGTCTTACTTCGTCATAAATACAGGCGAAAATGACTAAATAAACAAGTGTGTTTACGATTAGGTTTCGTAGAAAAAAATTCTGGTAGATTTTTGCAATTGTCATAGCGGCAAAAATAATACAATCGTATAGTTTATAAGTGTTTATAAAGAAAAATTTATACCAACGCCATTCGTATAAATTAGACGCCATTGGTATAAAATTGCTATTAAAATAGGTGTTTCTCCTTTATTTTTGAATTCGAATTTCTATACTCTTTTTAATAAAAATAAAAATGTACCAGTTTCAAGAATTAAAAGATACCGATATGGTCGTGGAGATTTTTAAAACCAATGTTCAGAAAGAATCTGATCGTGATTATGTCATAGCCGTTATACAAAATCAGTTTCCAGATTATAAAATCAATTTTGATCTAGAAGACTGCGATAAGATATTAAGAGTTGAAGGCTTTGATTTGCAGTATGATAATGTTGTAGATTATGTCTGTCGTTTAGGTTATACTTGTGTAAGGTTAGAATAATTTTACATTTTTATTTCTAAAAACAGGTGTAAATACGCTAGTGTATTTATGTTTTTTGTAAGTATTTTGTGTAATATTTTAATTTTAATACTAAATCTGAAATGCTAGGTTTTATACTTTCTATTTTACTATTTCTTCTAGAACAGTTAGTCTGATTTAACTGTTTTTCTTCAAGTGTTTTCCTATAACTTTTTATCGTATAAAAGGTTTATTCTTTTGCGTATTATTTTTCTAATTTTACGCCATGAAAAAAGCATTCCAACTCTTCGATTTTAGCCAGAAAGTCAATTATAAAAACGAAATTTTAGCAGGTTTAACTGTTGCCATGACGATGATTCCAGAATCGTTGTCGTTTGCGATTTTAGCAGGATTTCCGCCTTTGGTTGGCTTATATGCCGCTTTTATTGCCGGATTGGTCACAGCTATTTTTGGAGGAAGACCCGGAATGATTTCAGGCGGAGCAGGAGCAACGGTAATTGTTTTAATCGCCTTAATGAAATCGCACGGAATTGAATATGTTTTTGCTGCTGTAGCATTGGGCGGTGTTGTCCAGATTTGTATCGGACTTTTTAAACTCGGGAAATTTATTCGATTGGTTCCGCAACCCGTTATGTTTGGTTTTGTAAACGGTTTGGCTGTTGTCATTTTTATGTCGCAATTGGAACAGTTTAAGACGGTTATTGACGGACAGGTTTCTTGGCTTCAAGGAACTCCGCTATATATTATGCTAGGTTTGGTTGCCTTGACTATTGCAATTGTTTTGGTTTTTCCGAAAATAACAAAAGCGGTTCCAGCATCTTTAGTGGCTATTATGGTTGTCTTTGCTTTGGTAATTGTTTTTAATATCGAAACTAAAACAGTTGAAGATATTGCTTCGGTTCAAGGCGGATTTCCTCCATTTCATATTCCGAATATTCCGTTTTCTTTTGAAACTTTAAAAGTAATATTTCCGTATTCGGTAATTGTTGCCGCAGTTGGTTTGACCGAAGGTTTGCTAACGCTGAATTTGGTTGATGAAATTACAGGGACAAGAGGAAATAGCAACAGAGAATGTATAGCGCAAGGAAGTTCAAACATTCTAAACGGCTTTTTCTACGGAATGGGTGGCTGCCCGATGATTGCTCAAACGCTAGTAAATCTTGGTGCAGGATCAAGAGCCAGACTTTCGGGAATTATTGCCGCTTTGACCATTTTAATTATCATACTTTTTGGAGCGCCTGTAATAGGAAAACTGCCAATGGCGGCTTTAGTGGGAGTTATGATGATGGTTGCGATTACCACTTTTGAATGGGCGAGTTTCAAGATTATCAATAAAATGCCGAGACATGATATTTTTGTTGGAATTCTAGTTGCTGTAATCACAATTGTACTGCATAATCTGGCTTTGGCTGTTTTGATAGGTGTAATTATTTCGGCTTTGGTTTTTGCTTGGGAAAGCGCCAAAAGAATTCGCGCAAGACATTATATTGACGAAAACGGAATAAAGCATTACGAAATTTACGGACCCTTATTTTTTGGTTCAACAACTGCTTTTTTAGAGAAATTTGATATTCAGAATGATCCGAATCATATTATAATTGATTTTAAAGAAAGCCGTGTTTCTGATATGTCGGCAATTGAAGCTTTGAATAATATTACTAAAAAATACAATCAGCTAAACAAAACGGTAGAGTTACAGCATTTAAGCGCCGATTGCAGACAATTACTGAAAAATGCTGATGCTGTTATAAAAGTTAATGTTATTGAAGACCCAACGTACAAAGTGGTGTCTTAATAATGGTTAATTGTAAATTATTAATTGTGGATTAATTCACACATCCCAATATTCTGTAGAGACGCACTGCAGTGCGTCTACACAACGTATATCAAAGCAAACCCGACAGGTTTTTAAAATCTTGTTGGGTTTGTTGTATTTATAGGTTTGTCAGGCTGAGCGAAGTCGAAGCCCACGTGCCAATTGGAGCGCCCTTCGACTTCGCTCAGGGTGACATTCGATTATGTAATAAATAAGTTTATGTTTTATTGACTTGCCTCCAGCTTTAGCTGGAGGAATAAAAATGTATAAGAAAAAGGCTTTAGCCAAACCTATTAGTTTGGCTAAAGCCTTTGAGGTGTTTAAATAAGCTAATCTCCAGCTAAAGCTGGAGGCAATTCAATTTCTTTGATTGCCTAATTTTCTAATTATCAAATTACCACATTATCTAATTTAGCGAAGCGTAGCTTCAACATCACTCAATTTCCCATCAATTTCGCCAACTTGCAAACCTAAAATATGAGCAATCAAAGGATAAACAGAAACATTCTGAAACGTTTTTACTTTTTTATTGACTTTAAAAGCAGGACCTTTTGCATAAAAAATAGCGTGCATATCTTTTTCTTCATTATCATAACCATGCGTTCCGCCATTTATATGAGTGCTTTCTTTGCTTACTAAACTCCATCCTTTTTCGGCTTCAATAACAAAATCATGCACTCTTGGATTAGTTCCGTAATGCAATCTTTTTGGAACTTCAGTCGATTTCCAGAATTTAATATGAGGCACTTTTTTTAAGGCATTGGCAATAGAATCTTGATAACCCGGTTTTGCCTGTAAACTCATAATTGGGTTAATTACGTCTTTATAACCTAACCATTCTGGTTTTAAATAATCTAACACCGCTACTTTTTTATCATTGCTGATAGTCGCCATTCCGTGATCTGAAACGATAATCAAATTGATTTGTTTCCCGATCGGCAGCTGATCTAATTTTTTAGATATTTCTCCCATAATCGAATCCATTTTGATGACCATTTTTTCAGTTTTTGGCGAAAGCGGACCAAAATTATGACCTGTATGATCAGGTTCATCAAAATACAAAGTCACCAAATGAGGGCGTTGTTTCTCTGGAAGCTGTAGCCATTTCATAACCGTATCGATTCTCGCTCCATATGGAATTTTACCATCGTAATTTTTGAAATAACTTGGGTTTCTTTTGTCAATATCAGAACCTGGCCAAAAGAAAGAGGCTGTTTTTACACCTTGCTGTTCAGCTAAATTCCAAATCGGATTTCCGCCATAAAAACGAGAATCATTTTTTGCATTACTTGATAAAGAAAAAGACTGATTCAAAGAGGCATCATAAAAAACATTATTGATAATTCCGTGATGATCCGGATAAAGCCCCGTAACAATCGAATAATGATTCGGGAAAGTCTTACTTGGATAAGACGGTTTCATTGATTTAGCATGAACGCCTTCTTTTTCAATTTGCCTTAGATTAGGAAGATTATACATTTTGCCATAATCCCAACGAAATCCATCCATAGAAACTAAAACAACGTAATTGTCTTTGCTATTTTGGGCTTGTAAAAAGAATGAAAGTGAAAGAAAAACTAAAGATAGGAGTGAGGTAAAATGCTTTTTCATTTTTAATGTTATTGTGAAGTTGCAAAGGTATTGATAACAGATTTTTTAATGAAAAAGAGAATGTTAAATAAAAGAGTTGCCACTAATTGCACGAATTTCCACGAATTGTTTTTCTTTTTAGCCACAGATTACACAGATTAAAAGGATTTCTTTGTTAGGTACACTAAAATTTTTCACGCAGATTTTACAGATTTAAGCAGATTAATTTAATTTTTTATATCTATGATCTACATAAAATAAAAATCCTTTTAATCTGTGTAATCTGTGGCAAATTAAAATATGCGCAAAAGATTGAAAAAACTAATTCGTGAAAATTAGTGCAATTAGTGGCAAACAAAAAAAAGCGCCAGATAAAATCCAGCGCTTTTAAGTTTTAAGAAGAGAATGATTACATCATTCCTGGCATTCCGCCTCCCATTGGCATTCCGCCTCCAGCATTTTCTTCTTTAATATCGATTAATGCACATTCTGTAGTAAGGATCATTCCAGAAACAGATGCAGCATTTTCTAATGCAACACGAGTTACTTTCTTAGGATCGATAATTCCAGCAGTAAGCATATCTACATATTCATCAGTTTTTGCGTTGTATCCAAAATCACCTTTTCCTTCAGAAACTTTAGCTACAACAACAGAGCCTTCAAGACCAGCGTTTTCAACGATAGTTCTTAATGGAGCTTCAACAGCACGAGAAACGATTTGGATTCCAGTTGCTTCGTCAGCGTTGTCAGCTTTTAAGTCAGCTAAAGCAAGTTTAGCTCTTAATAAAGCTACACCACCACCAGCAACGATTCCTTCTTCTACAGCAGCACGAGTTGCATGTAAAGCGTCATCAACTCTGTCTTTTTTCTCTTTCATTTCAACTTCAGAAGCAGCACCAACATAAAGAACAGCAACACCACCAGCTAGTTTAGCTAGACGTTCTTGCAATTTTTCTTTATCGTAATCAGATGTAGTAGTTTCCATCTGACCTTTAATTTGGTTCACACGGTTTTTGATGATATCGGCTTCACCAGCACCGCTTACGATAGTTGTATTGTCTTTATCGATAGAAACTCTTTTTGCGTTTCCTAACATATCGATAGTTGTGTTTTCTAGAGTATAACCTCTTTCTTCAGAAATTACAGTTCCACCAGTTAAGATTGCGATATCTTCTAACATTGCTTTTCTTCTGTCTCCAAAACCTGGAGCTTTTACAGCAGCAATTTTAAGAGCACCTCTTAATTTGTTTACTACTAATGTAGAAAGCGCTTCACCATCAACATCTTCAGCAATAATCAATAATGGTTTTCCTGATTGAGCAACCGGCTCTAAAACTGGAAGTAACTCTTTTAAAGAAGAAACTTTTTTGTCGTATAATAAGATGTATGGAGAGTCTAATTCAACTTCCATTTTCTCTGGATTTGTTACGAAGTAAGGAGAAAGGTATCCTCTGTCAAACTGCATTCCTTCAACAACGTCAACGAAAGTGTCAGTTCCTTTAGCTTCTTCAACAGTGATCACACCTTCTTTTCCAACTTTAGCGAAAGCTGTAGCGATTAATTCACCAATAACTTCGTCATTGTTTGCAGAGATAGAAGCAATTTGCTGAATTTTATCAGAATCGCTTCCAACCACTTTAGCTTGTTTTGCTAAGTCAGCCACGATAGTTTCAACAGCTTTGTCGATACCACGTTTTAAATCCATTGGATTTGCTCCAGCAGCAACGTTTTTAAGACCTTCTTTTACGATTGCTTGAGCTAAAACTGTAGCAGTTGTAGTTCCGTCTCCAGCTAAATCATTGGTTTTAGAAGCAACTTCTTTCACCATTTGCGCACCCATATTTTCTAATGCGTCTTTTAATTCGATTTCTTTTGCAACAGAAACACCATCTTTAGTAACTGTTGGTCCACCAAATGATTTTCCGATAATTACGTTACGACCTTTTGGTCCAAGGGTTACTTTTACAGCATTTGCTAATGCATCAACACCACGTTTTAAACCGTCACGTGCTTCAATATCAAATTTTATATCTTTTGCCATTTTAATTTTTTGTTTAAAGTTTGATTTGTTTCAAGTTAAATGAAGTTCTTAATTCTTAATACTTCGTACTTAATACAATATTTTTTTAGATAATTGCAAGGATATCGTCCTCACGCATAATCAAATAATCAGTACCTTCTAATTTTAATTCAGTACCAGCATATTTTCCGTAAAGAACAGTATCACCAACTTTTACAGTCATAGTGTGATCTTTAGTTCCGTTTCCTACTGCAACTACAGTTCCTTTTTGTGGTTTCTCTTTGGCAGTATCTGGAATAAAAATACCTGAAGCAGTTTTAGTTTCAGCTGCAACAGGCTCAATAAGTACGCGGTCTGAAAGCGGTTTAATGTTTAAAGCCATGATTTTATATTATTATAAGTTATACGATTTTTTTCTGTTCAATAAACTTTCAGAAACTGTGCCATGCTAGAAAAACTGACATTATTTCTTAAAAAAAATGCCAGCTTTGACAGGCTGGCATTAGATTGTATATCGAGCTACTTTTTATTTTGCTGGTGCAGGTGTTGCAGGCGCAGGAGTAGTTCCTTGTGCTGGAGCTGCAGGTGCATTTACAGGAGCTTCAGTTTTATCAATGATTTTAGATTCAGTATCGCTTAAAGATCCAGAGAAGCTTAAGCTAGAAAGTAAAATTAGCACAATTAAAACAGTAGCTAAAGTCCAAGTACTTTTATCTAAAAAGTCAGTTGTTTTTTGTACTCCACCTAACATCTGCGTTCCGCTGATAGTAGAAGACAATCCGCCTCCTTTAGGGTTTTGTACCATGATAACGATGATCAATAGAAAACAAACTATTGTAATTAAAACTAAAAAAATTGAAAATGTGCTCATTACTTAATTATTGTTATTGTTATTTTGTTGTAAAATCTTTATATCCGATATGCGGTCTGCAAAGAAAGTAATTTTTTCTGGATATTTCAAAATTAATATTTCATAAGCTTGAATTGCTTTTGTATATTTCTTTTGTTCCAGATATACTCTGGCCAAAGTCTCGGTCATTAAATACGAATTGTCCTCTATAACGGGCTCAATTTGAACTGCTGGAGCACTTGTTCCAGGTTTAATTGGAGAGATTTTCGGATTGGTTTCGATAAATTTATCGATAATTTCAGCCTTCTTTTGTCTCTCTTCTTCTTTTGCAGCTTCAATTTTAGCTTGTTCTTCTGGAGAAATTTCGTTTGAGCGGTCAATAGGTTCTGTTCTAGATAATTGCAGCCATTCTTGGAAGGAATGTTTTTCGCTAAGAGAAAAATCCAAAGGTTTTCCAATTTCTAGATGTTCTGCAGCGGTTTTTGCAGGTTCAGTAGGTTCTTCTTCTTCGATTATTTCTTCAATCGGCTCTTCATTTTCTTCTATGATTTGCTCTTCTTCTTTATCTTCAGATTGAAGAACTTCTAAAATTTCTTCTTTTGGTTCTTCAGGTTTTTTTATTTCTGCTTCTTTAATCGACGAAAGAATAGATCGCTCAACAGAATTCATTTTAAATTCCGGAATAATCATTTCTTCAATGACACTATCATCTTCATCTTCTTCAACCGAATTTAAAACGGGCTCTTCTATAATAGGTTCAGCTTTTATTTCTTCAGTTTTTGCAAATTGTTCAGCAGTTGCAGCTTCTGATTCTTTAATTGAACTTAAAATAGAATTCTCAATGCGATCAAATTTATGTTCTTCAACTGCAATTATAGATTCAGTTTCAGTTACAGAAGGAGTTTCAGAAACTTTAATAGAACTTAAAATAGAGTTTTCTATACGATCAATTTTAGGTTCTTCTGTTATTATTTTTTCTTCTTCTTCGGTTTCTTCCACTAAAATTTCTTCTTCTTTTTCAATATTTGAAATAGAATCTATAGAATCAATTTTATTTTCTGCCTCGATTACTGGTTTTTCAAAACTAACAGAATGCGCTTCTTTAATAGCGAGAAATATAGACGGATCTATTTCTGGAAGTTTTTTAGGTTCTTCTATTATTATTGGCTTTTCGAAAGTAACTGAATGTGCTTCTTTTATGGCCAGAAAAATAGAAGGATCAATCTCAGGAACTTTTTTAGGTTCTTCGACAATTATTGGTTCTTCCGTTTTTATCGGTTCCTGAGTTTTAATTGGTTCTTCAGTTTTTGCAACCAAAGGAGTTTCAATTGAAGAAATAGGTGCTTCTTTAATTGTTTCTGAAACAGACTGTTCTTCAATATCTGTTTTTATTTCAATAGCTTTCTGAATTTGTTCAGGCGAAATAATTTCGCTGTCAAAAACTGTAATTTCAAGAAGATCTCTCAATTTTTGTTCATAGAAATCATTCTGAATAGAAGTAAAAGCCTCTGAGGTAATAAAATCAAATAAAACAGAACGATCGGCAGTATGCGCCGCTGTTACTTTTAAAGCATAATTATACTTAAAACTGTTTTGATTGTAAAGTCCTTTTAATCGCAATGCGCGTGCACTTTGAAAATACGGAAATTCATTCAAAACACTGCCTAATGCGTCCGCTTGCTTTTCTGTAATAGCATCGGGTTTGTTCATTAAGTAGGTATAATCGCTAACGTTCATTATTTGTTTTTTTGGGTTTAATCGGTTAATCGTTTATTTGTTTTTATCGATTAAACGGTTGTACGGTTAAACGATTCAACAAACAGCAAAACTACCATTTTGCTAATGACTCATTAAAAATATCCTGCGTAATTCTTTCAAAAATAACTCTGATTGCTTCGCTTAATACAGATCCTGTTGGTAAATCTCTTCCAGGAAAATCATAATAGAATTCAAAAGATTTTTCAAAATCATCTGTTTCTTTCTTTTTATTCATAAAACGAACATTAACACGAATCGATAAACGGTTCTGTGCTGCCTGTTGATCTGCAGTTGCAGTCATTGGAGTGATTCTGTAATCTGTAATTTCTCCTTCGTAAACCAAATCTCCTCCGTTACTGACTAAGTTTAAATTGGTTTGATTCATAATCAAATCCTGCAAAGCCAAGGTGAAAGTTCTGTCGATTCCAGGTTCAATTAGATCCGCATTATTCTGAAAGAAGTTAACTTGAAATGTTTTAGCATCGATTTTTCCAGTTCCTGTAAAGTTATAAACCGAACAGCTACTTAACATAAAAAGGCTTAAAAGTGCAAAAAGAGAATATATTTTTTTCATAATGTGTATTAGTCAAATTCTAATATTTTGAAATTGCTTCGCCCTATCGCTCGGGTTCAAATTTCAAATTTCGCCAAATATAGTAATTTGGTGTTTGGAATTTCAGTATTGAAATTTATTATAGGTCGAATTGCTTGATTTTACGATATAAAGTTCTTTCAGAAATACCCAGTTCATCTGCTGCAGCTTTACGTTTTCCTTTATTTTTTTCTAATGATTTTTTGATCATTTCGATTTCTTTTTGTTCCAAACGTAAAATTTCTTCTTCTTCGATGGTTTCAGCAAACAAATAATTATCGTCTTGCATTTGATAATTGTCTTCGCGAACAGCAGGTGTTGTCATAACAGCTGTTCTTGGTTCTTCTTCAAAATCAATTTCGCTGTCATTCTGCTGATTCCCGTATATTTTCTGAATTAGATTTGGATTAATATCCTGTACTTTGGAAGTGCCATTTTTCATCAATTCTAAAGTCAGTTTTTTCAAATCGTTCAGATCACTTCTCATATCAAAAAGCACTTTGTATAAGATGTCTCTTTCGGTACTGAAGTCACTTTCTTTTTTGCTGTCGCTAATAACAGAAGGCAAATTGCTTCCTTCTGTAGGCAAATAAGATTGTAAAGTAGCAAGACTGATATCGCGATTAGTTTCTAAAACAGAAATCTGCTCGGCCACATTTCGAAGCTGACGAATGTTTCCGCTCCATCTGAATTTCTGCAAAAGCTGAACAGCGTCATCATCCAATCTTAAAGGAGGCATTTTATATTTATGAGCAAAATCGGCTACAAACTTTCTGAATAACAAATGAATGTCGTCGTTTCTTTCGCGCAAAGGCGGTAATGTAATTTCAACCGTACTTAAACGATAGTACAAATCCTCACGGAATTTACCTTTTTCAATTGCATTGAATAAATTCACGTTTGTTGCTGCAACAATTCTCACATTAGTTTTCTGAACCTGAGAAGAACCTACTTTTATGAATTCGCCATTTTCTAAAACACGAAGTAATCTTACCTGAGTAGTTAGTGGTAATTCACCAACTTCATCCAAAAAGATTGTTCCGCCATCTGCAACTTCAAAATAACCTTCACGAGTACTTGTAGCACCGGTAAAAGCTCCTTTTTCGTGACCAAAAAGTTCACTGTCGATTGTTCCTTCTGGAATTGCACCGCAGTTTACGGCAATATATTTACCATGCTTTCTGTGCGAAAGCGAATGTATAATTCTAGGAATATTTTCTTTACCAACACCACTTTCCCCAGTTACCATAACCGAAATATCAGTTGGAGCAACCTGAATGGCTTTTTCGATAGCGCGATTTAATTTAGGATCATTACCAATAATCTCAAATCGCTGTTTTATTGCTTGAACTGTTTCCATTTGCTTTTTGTTTCAAGTTTTTACACTTTGGCTTATATTTTTTCTTTTGCCACAGATTAAAGTGATTAACACAGATTTCCTAAATTATAAAATATATCTTTTATATTGAAGAGATTTTGTTTGAAAATTTACAAGCAAGCCTACTTCATGAATCTGATAGCTTTATGTAATTTAAAATCTGGGCGATATGTTCACTTGAAAATTCTTTAATTGCTTTTACTTCTAAAATTACGTCTTCATTAATTACAAAATCAGCATAAAATTTATGAGCTAAGACTTTTCCTTTGTATTCAATTGAATATTCCTTTTCTCTTTCAAAAGGAATATTATTTTCTTTAAATTCTACTTCTAAAGCATCTTTGTAAATCACTTCTAATAAACCTGGACCTAGATTTCGGTGCACTTCCATGCAAATCCCAATAATCTTGTAAGTTTCTTTTTCTTTATAATGTTGCATCAATATTTTATTTTACCACAAATCTAAAATAAATAAAGTAAGAAAAATAATTCAAAAAAAATCATTTTAATCCTTTTAATCTGTGGCAAAAAAAAATTAATTCATGCTACTAAGTCCAACAGCTTCACCTTTCAAAGTTCCACTCGTACAACTTGTGATTTTTACGTTTACGAAATCGCCAATTTTGTAATTCTCTTTAGGGAAAACAACCGTTATGCTTTGAGAGTTTCTTCCTGAGAACTCGTCTTTAGATTTCTTAGAAACTTTCTCGACTAAAACTTCAACCGTTTTTCCGACAAATTCTTCGCTTCTAAACCAAGCATGTTTTTGTTGTAAATCGACAATTTCTTGTAATCTTCTAGCTTTGGTTTCTTCCTCCACATCATCTTTCATTTTTCTTCCTGCCAAAGTTCCAGGGCGTTCAGAATACGAATACATATAGCCGAAATTATATTTTACGTATTCCATTAAACTCATGGTATCTTGATGATCTTCTTCAGTTTCAGTTGGGAAACCAGCAATCATATCTTGCGAAATTGAAGCATCTGGAACAATCGCTCTAATTTTGTCAATTAAAGCCATATATTCTTCGCGAGAGTGCAAACGATTCATTTCTTTTAAAATTCTATTACTTCCAGATTGAACTGGCAAGTGAATATGTTTACAGATATTAGGATATTTCGCAATAACATGCAAAATGCTTTCGTGCATATCCTGCGGATTTGAAGTCGAAAAACGAATACGCATTTTAGGAAAACCAACAGCAACCATTTCTAACAATTGATCAAAATCGACCGCAGTTGCTTTTTGCATTTCAGAAGCATTTACAAAATCTTTTTTCAATCCGCCGCCGTACCAAAGATAACTGTCAACGTTTTGTCCTAAAAGCGTAACTTCTTTATAGCCTTTACTCCATAAATCCTGAATTTCGGCCATAATACTTTGCGGCTCACGGCTACGTTCGCGACCGCGTGTAAAAGGAACAACACAGAATGTACACATATTATCGCAGCCACGAGTGATAGAAACCAAAGCTGTGATTCCGTTGCTCATTAAACGAACAGGCGAAATATCTCCGTATGTTTCCTCTTTTGATAAAATTACGTTAATAGCGTCACGGCCTTCTTCAACTTCAGCCAATAAATTGGGAAGATCTTTATAAGCATCAGGACCAACAACAAGATCGACTATTTTTTCTTCTTCCAAAAATTGGCTTTTCAAACGTTCGGCCATACAGCCTAAAACGCCCACTTTCATTTTCGGATTCGTACGTTTTACAGCGTTGTATTTTTCTAGACGTTTGCGAATAGTTTGTTCAGCTTTATCTCTAATTGAGCAAGTGTTCACCAAAACCAAATCGGCTTCTTCAAGAACTGAAGTTGTGTTATATCCTCCGTCAGACAAAATGGAAGCCACGACTTCACTGTCCGAAAAATTCATCGCACAACCGTAACTTTCTATAAATAGTTTTTTAGTATTCTCAGGTTTATTTTCCAAAACAAGACTTTCGCCTTGTTTGCTTTCTTCAATAATCTTTTCCATTGTAAAAATTCAAAGTGCAAAGATAGCGTAATTGAAACGAATATGACAAGATGGCAGATAAAGAATTAACAATGTTTTGGTAAATAGTAAATTCCAGCATTTTATTCTAAGCATTTTACCGCCTACATTTCACATTTTACAATTTTTAGGAGCTATTTCCAGCTTTCCACTTCTTGTCCTCATAAAAAAAGCAAAGTTTCTAATGTTATAAAAAGAGCTTCCGTCGGTCGCTTTTTTACAACAAGAAACTTTTGCTTTTTTTACTCCGGGCAATCCGTTTCAATCTGGGCTAGGAATTATGGTTTCAAAAAGCACATTTCTCGGTAAGAAATCACTAAAAGTTATACCTATATATATTATCGAGATTATTACAGATAAATCTGCAATTTTAAGTTTCATAATATCAAAATACCTCAAAAATGCATTCGTAAGGTTAATATTTAAAAAAAATAAATACTTTTGTTGCAGAAAAATAGAGCAATGGCAAAGAATTTAGTAATAGTGGAGTCACCTGCAAAGGCGAAAACAATCGAGAAATTCCTCGGGAGTGATTTTCAGGTGGAGTCAAGTTATGGTCACATAGCGGACTTACCATCAAAGGAAATAGGAGTAGATGTAGAAAATGGTTTTAAACCTAAATATGAAGTTTCTCCGGATAAAAAAGCCTTGGTAACGAAACTAAAATCACTTTCTAAGAATGCCGAAACGGTTTGGTTAGCATCCGATGAGGACCGCGAGGGAGAGGCTATTTCATGGCACTTGGCGGAAGAATTAAAACTGGATACAAAAAAAACCAAACGAATTGTTTTTCACGAGATTACAAAATCTGCGATTCTTAAAGCAATTGACAATCCTAGAGAAATTGATTATAATTTAGTAAACGCACAGCAAGCACGTCGTGTTCTAGATCGTTTAGTGGGTTACGAATTATCACCGGTTTTATGGAGAAAAATCAAAGGCGGACTTTCAGCAGGTCGTGTACAGTCGGTTTCTGTACGTTTGATTGTAGAGAGAGAACGCGAAATACAAAGTTTTAGTGCAGTTGCAACCTATTCGATTGTAGCAGAATTTGTAAACGAAGCAGGAAAAGCTTTCAAGGCAAAACTTCCAAAAAACTTTAATACTAAAAAAGAAGCCGAAGATTTCTTAAATCAAAATATCGGTTCTAAATATAAGGTAGCAGATTTAGAAACTAAACCTACCAAAAAATCTCCAACAGCACCTTTTACAACTTCTACGTTGCAACAAGAGGCAGCAAGAAAATTATACTTGCCAGTTGGAATCACTATGCAGTTAGCACAACGTCTTTACGAAGCGGGACTTATTACTTATATGAGAACCGACTCTGTGAATCTTTCTAAAGAGGCAATGGACGCAGCGCAAGCAGAAATCATCAAATCTTACGGAAAAGAATTCTCTAAACCGAGAGTTTTTGCTAATAAAAACAAAGGAGCTCAAGAAGCACACGAAGCAATTCGTCCGACAGACATGTCTCGCCATACCGTAAACATTGACCGTGACCAAGCTCGTTTGTACGATTTGATCTGGAAAAGAACTCTTGCTTCGCAAATGAGCGATGCACAGCTTGAAAGAACAAATGTAAAAATTGAAGCAGATAATCACAGCGAGATTTTCACAGCTTCTGGAGAAGTATTACTTTTTGAAGGTTTCTTAAAAGTGTACTTAGAAGGTCACGATGATGACGAAGAAGAGCAAGAAGGAATGCTTCCAGCTTTAAAAGTAAACGAGAAACTGACTAATAATTATATTACAGCTACAGAACGATATTCAAGACCGCCTGCACGTTACACTGAGGCATCTCTGGTTAAAAAATTAGAGGAACTTGGAATTGGACGTCCGTCAACTTATGCACCAACAATTTCTACAATTATTAATAGAAATTATGTTGAAAAAGGAACGCTTGAAGGTGTAGAGCGTAATTATACACAGCTTACTTTACAAAATAGTAAAGTAGGAGAGAAGGTTCTAAAAGAAAATACCGGTTCTGATAAAGGAAAATTGGTTCCAACAGATATCGGAACTATTGTTACTGATTTCTTGGTAAAGAATTTCGGAAACATTCTAGATTATAATTTCACTGCAAAAGTAGAGCAGGATTTCGACGAAATTGCCGAAGGAAATATTGACTGGGCAAAAATGATGCAAGATTTCTACAATCAGTTTCATCCAAATGTAAAAGAAGTTGAGGCAAATGCAGAACGTGAAAGCGGTGAAAGGATTTTAGGTAAAGATGCTGACGGAAGACAAGTTTCTGTTCGTTTAGGAAAATTTGGACCAATGGCTCAAATTGGGGAAGCAGACGATGAAGATAAAAAGTTTGCCAGCTTAATGGCTGATCAAAATATTGGAAATATAACTCTTGAAGAAGCTTTGAATTTGTTCTTGCTTCCGAAAAGTTTAGGAGAATATAAAGGAGAAGAGGTTGAAGTAAATAATGGACGTTACGGGCCTTATGTTCGTCACGGAAGCGTTTTTATCTCATTACCGAGAGGAGAAGATCCGCTTAACGTTTCTAAAGAAAGAGCTCAAGAATTAATTGACGAAAAAGCACTCGCTGATGCGCCAATTGCAGTTTATAAAGGAGAAGCTGTTCAAAAAGGAGTGGGACGTTTTGGGCCTTTCATTAAATGGAACGGACTTTTTGTGAACGTAAGTAAGAAATACAATTTTGATAATCTTTCTCAAGCTGATGTTGAAGAGTTGATTGAAGACAAACTTCAAAAAAACATTGATAAAGTTCTTCATAATTGGGAAGAAGAAGGAATCGTAGTAGAGAAAGCCCGTTGGGGACGTTCTGTGATTCTAAAGGGAAAAATCAAAATTGAATTAAGTAAGGATGTTGATGCAACAAAATTAACATTGGCTCAAGTTCAAGAAATGATTGCTGCTAAAGCTCCGGCGAAAAAAACAACTGCAAAGAAAACTGCATCTAAAACAACAACGGCTAAAAAAGCTCCAGCTAAAAAAACAGCTGCTAAAAAGAAATAAAGATAAATGGAATTTGATTTTCTAGAACCAGTTAATGACGCAATTGTAAAATTCGTCGGCGCACTGTCTTCACAAGAGCTTGGAAGCAAAGTTGTCTTTCATACCAAAGATCAGTTTCCTGATATTGCACAGATTAATGTTGCTATAATTGGTGTTTTAGAAGACCGTACAAATATCAATATGATTAACGAAGTTAATCTTTCTGCTGTGCGTAAAAAGTTATATAGTATGTTTCCAGGCAACTGGGATGCTTCGATTGCAGATTTGGGAGATATACTTGCAGGTGATTCTGTAGAGGATACTTATTATGCGTTAAAGAGGGTTACAGCTACATTAATTAAGAATAAAGTCATTCCTATAGTTCTAGGAGGTTCTCAGGATTTGACCTATGCTTTGTATCGTGCTTATGATGATTTAGAGCAGATGGTGAATTTGGTTGCAGTTGATAATAAATTTGATTTTGGTAAGGAAAATGAGTCAGTTTCTGCTAATTCATATCTGACAAAAATTATTATTGATGAACCAAATAACCTTTTCAATTACTGTAATATAGGATATCAGACTTATTATAATTCACAAGAAGAAATCGACTTGATTGAAAAACTGTTTTTTGATGCTTATCGTTTGGGTGAAATCTCAAATAAAATTAGCTTAGCAGAGCCAGTTTTTAGAGATGCGGACTTGGTTAGTATCGATTTGAATTCTGTAAAATCTTCTGCTTCAGCAAATATGGTTACTTTTGAACCAAACGGATTTAACGGAAAAGAAATTTGTGCTTTGGCTAGATATGCAGGTATAAGCGATAAAGTTTCTTCTTTTGGAGTTTTCAATCATAACAGTACACTGGCTGAATCTGCTATTATTGCTCAGATTGTTTGGTATTTTATCGAAGGCTATCATTATCGCTCTAAAGAGTATCCATTTGGAAGCAGAGCTAACTATTTAAAATATATAGTTCCGCTGGATGATGAAGAATTGATATTCTATAAAAGTGATAAAACTGACCGCTGGTGGATAGAAATTCCATTTGAATCAAACGGTAGCAATAAATTGAAAAGAAATACGTTATTACCATGTTCTTACGACGAATATTTGTCAGCTTGCAATCAAGAATTGCCAGAAAGATGGTGGAAGGCGCAACGAAAAAATGCTTTATAGATCAAAAAATTAAGTGAATTCTTAGGTTTTTAAAAACTGTTTAAAAAGGTTAAAATAAATTAGTAAGAAAATATTTATATAGTATAAAAATTAACGTTTTACATCGATTTTTTACTACAGTTTGTCGATAAAATATTTTTTTTTTATTTTATTTAACATTATTTTTGAACGATAAAATAAATTCGCAAGTAGTATTGTTTTTTAGATAAATAATAAATACGTTTACGGACTTTTAATAATGAATAGATAATCCCAAATTTATATGAAGAAGTTTATTGCATTTGCAGCAATGTTAACACTAGTAATCGGCTGTGGTAAGTCTGGTGACAAAGGTGAATTAGTCGGTGTTACAGGAGGGAAATGGCATCCCGAGAAGCCTTATGGAATGACATTAGTTCCGGGTGGATCTTTTATTATGGGTAAATCAGACGCTGATTTAGCTAACGTAGAAGATGCTCCAACTAAAACTGTAACTGTTCGTTCATTTTATATGGATGAAACTGAGATTACAAATAGTGAGTATCGTCAATTTGTGGAGTGGGTTAAAGACTCTACAATGAGAGTTCGTTTAGCAATCTTAGCAGACGAAACTGGGCAAAAAGCTACTGATGGAAAAGGTAAAAAAGGCGGAAGTATTGCTGATTACGCTTTTAATGATTCTGATCCAGAAAAAATGACAGCTTACGATAAATATATGTATGACAACTACTATAGTGTTGGTACAAAAGATGATCCATATGCTGGAAGAAAATTGAACAGAAAAGTAAAATTAATTAAAGATACAAAAGCTTATCCAGATGAGTATTACGCTGAAGTAATGGATTCTATGTATTTGCCAATTGAAGAATCATACAACGGTTTAAGAACAATTGATGTAAATAAATTGAAATTCCGTTATTCTTGGATGGATATTCAAGCTGCAGCAAAAGCAAAAGTTGGAAAAAGAAGTGACTTCGTAAAAACTGAACAAGTAAATGTTTATCCTGATACTGCTGTTTGGATTAAAGATTTCGCTTACTCATATAATGAGCCAATGCATAACGATTATTTCTGGCACAAAGCTTATGGAGATTATCCAGTAGTGGGTGTTACTTGGAAACAAGCTAAAGCATTTTGTGCTTGGAGAACTTTAAACAAAAACAGCTACATTAAATCTAAGAAAAAAGGACGTGACTTAGTAAATGCTTTCAGATTACCTACTGAGGCAGAATGGGAATATGCCGCTAGAGGAGGTCTGGAGTCTGCAACTTACCCATGGGGAGGTCCTTATACTAAGAGTGATAGAGGTTGTTTCTTAGCAAACTTCAAACCAAGTAGAGGAGATTATGCTGCAGACGAAGCGCTTTACACTGTTGAAGCTAAATCATACGATGTAAATGGATACGGATTATACAACATGGCAGGAAATGTTTCTGAGTGGACAGATTCAGCTTATAATCCAAACGCTTACGAATATGTGTCAACAATGAATCCAAACGTAATTGATGGTAAAAACCAAAGAAAAGTAGTTCGCGGTGGTTCTTGGAAAGACGTTGCTTATTTCCTACAGGTAAGTACTCGTGACCACGAATATGCTGATTCTGCTAGAAGTTATATCGGATTCAGAACTGTACAAGATTACATGGGTACTCAAGTTACAGGAAACAGAAAAAAGTAATTTTATAATTTTATCAATATCCAACAAATCTATTTTAAACCTAAAAAAAAAGTATTATGGCATTATTAAGTAAAAAAGCAATGAATTTCGCTTATGGTATGGGAGCGGCAGTGGTAATCGTTGGAGCGTTATTCAAAATTACTCACTTTGAGATTGGACCTTTAACAGGTACAGTTATGCTTTCAGTAGGATTAGTTACTGAGGCTTTAATTTTCGCGCTTTCTGCTTTCGAACCAGTTGAAGAAGAACTAGATTGGACTCTAGTTTACCCAGAATTAGCTAACGGACAAGCTAGAGAGAAAAAAGCTAAAGCTGAAACTCCAACTGATGCTCAAGGATTATTATCTCAAAAATTAGATTCATTATTAAAAGAAGCTAAAATTGACGGTGAATTAATGTCAAGTTTAGGAAACAGTATCAAAAACTTCGAATCTGCTGCTAAAGGAATTGCTCCAACTGTAGATTCAATTGCAGGACAAAAGAAATATTCTGAAGAATTATCTGTTGCTGCAGCTCAAATGGAATCATTAAACAGTTTATATAAAGTACAGTTAGAAAGCGCTTCTAGAAACGCTGAGGCTAACAAAGAAATTGCTGAAAACGCTTCTAAATTGAAAGAGCAAATGGCATCTATGACTGCTAACATTGCTTCTTTAAACAGTGTTTACGGTGGTATGCTTTCTGCAATGAGTAACAAAGGATAATTAGTTTTTAACTAATATTAAATTTATTAATAAAGAACTAATTAGAAAAAAATGGCAGGAGGAAAATTAACCCCTAGACAGAAGATGATTAACCTGATGTATCTGGTTTTCATCGCGATGTTAGCAATGAACGTATCAAAAGAAGTTATTTCTGCTTTTGGTTTGATGAATGAGAAGTTTGAAGGTGCAAACACTACTTCAACAGAAACAAATGCAGGTTTATTAACATCTTTAGATCAAAAAGCTGCTGAAGCAAAAGGAGAATTCGCTATTGCTGCAGTAACAGCTCACAAAGTTGAAACAATTACAAAAGAATTTTATGATTATATAGGTACTCTAAAAGCTCAGGCTGTTAAAGGTTTTGAAGTTGATAAAGCAACTGGAAAAATGCCTTATGAGTCTATGGATAGAGGAGATAATATTGACGACTGGTTTACAGGAGACGGTTACACTAAAAAAGGTAACGAAATTATTTCTAAAATCGAAAAATATAAAGCTGATATCAAAGCTGCTTTAGGAACAGACAAAAAATACGCTGCAATTATCGCGGAAGTTGAAAAGAAGTTTGATGTTTCTGATGTTAAAAACAAAGAAGGAATTAAAGAAAAATACTTAGCGTACCACTTTAAAGGATTCCCTGCTATCGCATCTGCTGCTAAACTTTCAGCTTGGCAAAATGATGTTAAAAAAGTTGAAACTGACGTTTACAACAGTGCTTTAGGTAAAGCTGCAGTTGCAGCTGCTTCTTACAGCAACTACCAAGCGATTGTTGTTCTAGATAAAAATGCTTATTTCCAAGGTGAAAAAGTTACTGGTAAAGTTGTTTTAGGTCGTTATGACGAAAATACGACACCAACTTCTTTCCAAGGTCCAGGGCAAATTGTTAATGGACAGGCTGTTATCTCTTTAACTGCCGGTGGAGTTGGAGAGCAAGATATTAACGGACAATTTACTTTCTTAGAGGATGGAAAAAATATTCCTTTAAAATTCTCTGGAAAATATGTTGTAGTTCCAAGACCAAACGCAGCTACAATTTCTGCAGACAAAATGAACGTAGTGTATAGAGGAGTTGTTAACCCAATCTCTGTATCTTTCGCGGGTGTTGATGCAAACAAAATTGTTGCTAGTGCTCCAGGTTTAGCTTCAGCTGGAAAACCAGGAAAATATAATATGAGCCCAGGTCAAGGTACTGAAACTACAATTTCTGTAACAGGTACTTTACCAAACGGTGACAAAGTAACAGATAAGAAAACATTCAGAATTAAAGGTATTCCTGGTCCAACAGGAACAATTAGAGGTGAGATGGGAGTTGTTAAAGGTCCTAAATCTAACTTAGAGATTGCTACTATTGGAGCTAAACTTCTTGATTTTGATTTTGAAGTTGGTTTAGATGTTGTTGGATTCAATATGAAAATTGCTGGACAGCCTACAGTTGTTGTTACAGGAAACAAAATGAATGCACAATGTAAACAAGTACTTTCAAGAGCAGGTAAAGGAGACCAAGTTACTATTTCTGAAATTAAAACTAAACTTGTTGGAGCTGGTAGTTATTTATTGCCAAGAACTGCTCCGGTAATTTACGAAATACAATAATAAAGTAGTGCAGACTACATTCAATATCTTATAACGATACCACGATGAAAGTAAGAAATTTTTTAATAGCTATTGTTTCTATTGCTGGAGGTTTTGCTTCTCATGCGCAATCTAACTTGCTTAATGCTAAAACTCCTGCTCAGATTGGACTTAAAACTCCTGCTCAATTAATCTCTGATAATGACAAGCCTTTGGCTTATGGTTATGTAGATGATAGAGATATCCTGATGGGAAAAACAACATGGGAAATCATTGATTTAAATGAAAAAATCAACTTTCCAATGTATTTTCCGGTAGATACAGCTAACATTGGTCCTAACAGACGTTCTCTTTATGACGTTTTAACTAAAGCTATTAAAGGTGGAAAAATTACTGAAGTTTATACTGATAGTTATTTCAACACTAAAAAATCTATGAAAGACATCGAAGGATCATTATCTCGTATTGATACAACAGATGCAGGTAGAGAGTTAATTAATCAATACCCTGATGACTACAAATCACGTGTTGTGAAGAAAAAAGTAGTTTCTGGTAAAGGTAAAAACAAATCAGTTTCTTATGTAGAAGAAACAGTTGGGCCAACAAGAACGGTTCCTGCTGAATATATCTTGAAACAAGATCTAACTGCTGCAGATGTTACTCAGTATAAAATTAAAGGATACTGGTATTTTGATAAACGTCAAAGTGAGTTGAAATATCGTTTACTAGGAATTTGCCCAGTAACTCCAGATGTTTATACAATGAATAGTGATGAAAAGGATTATATTGAATTGTTTTGGGTATTCTTCCCAAATGCCAGAGAAGCACTGCATGAAGCAAAAGCGTTCAATGACAACAACTCAGCTCTTCCAATCTCATTTGATCAGATTTTGAATTCAAGACGCTTTAATGCTGTTGTTTACAAAGAAGAAAACCTTTACGGAGACAGAGCAATTAGCGATTACATGAAAGACAACGCACAAAATCAGTTGTTAGAATCTGAAAGAGTGAAAGAGAAAATTCGCAATTTCGAACAAGATATGTGGAACTACTAAGTTGATACATAGCACAATAATTAAAAAACTCTTACTACCTTTGTAGTAAGAGTTTTTTTTATGTCAAAAAGTTAAAAACAGTATGATATAGATTAATATTTTGATTTCTTTTTGATTATGTAAGAAAAATAACAATATTTGTAATAAAATTTCGTTTAATGTTCTGTAAAATTTATCATGATGAAAGTAAGAAATTTATTAATTGTTATTGTTGCTGTTCTGGGAAGCTTATCTTCTAATGCTCAGTCTAATTTACTTAATGCCAAAACTGCAGATCAGATAGGGATTAAGACGCCAGCCCAAATGATTTCGGATAATGATAAACCTTTAGCGTACGGTTATGTTGATGATCGGGATGTTTTGATGGGAAAAATGGTTTGGGAAATAATTGATTTAAATGAAAAAATCAATTTTCCATTATATTTCCCCGTTGATACGGCTAATATTGGATCAGATAGACGTTCGCTTTACGATATTCTAACTAAAGCAATCAGAAATGGCAAAATAACAGAAGTTTACGCCGACAGTTACTTTAATACAAAAAAGAGTTTAAAAGATATTCAAGGAGGGTTATCGCGCGTTGATACTACAGATGCTGGTCGAGAACTTATAAATCAATATCCTGATGACTATCGAACACGCGTTGTTAAAAAGAAAGTAGTTACAGGTACAGGAAAAAATAAAAAAGTTACGTATGTTGATCAAACAGTTGGACCCACAAGAACAGTTCCTGCTGAATATATATTGAGGCAAGATCTTACAGCTGCTGATGTTAGCCAGTATAAAATTAAGGGATTTTGGTATTTTGATAAAAGACAAAGTGAGTTAAAATATCGTCTGCTTGGGATTTGCCCAGTAACTCCCGATGTATATACCATGAATAGCGACGAAAAAGATTATATTGAGCTGTTTTGGGTTTTCTTCCCTAATGCGCGGGAAGTGTTGCATGAAGGAAAAGCTTTTAACGATAAGAACTCAGCTCTACCTATTTCATTTGATCAGATTTTGAACTCTAGACATTTTAATTCTGTAATATATAAAGAAGAAAATGTTTATGGCGATCGTGAGATTAAAGATTATATTAAAGATAATGCACAAAGCCAATTGTTAGAATCTGAGAGAGTAAAAGAGAAGATTCGTAATTTTGAAGAAGATATGTGGAATTACTAACTTTATAAATTAATAATAATAAAAACTCTTGCTACCTTTGTAGTAAGAGTTTTTTTATTTTATTTATATATTTCATAATGCTTGATTATTTAATCGTCGGATCTGGATTGGCTGGAATTTCTTTTGCGGAAGTTGCCCTTAAAAACAATAAATCTATTTTAGTTGTTGATGACAAATCTCAGAATTCTTCGAGAATTGCTGGAGGCTTGTATAATCCAGTTATTCTGAAACGCTTTAGTGAAGTTTGGAATGCTAAAGAACATCTCGTTTTAATGAATGAGTTTTATGAACAAGTTGAAGACAAGCTGCAAGAGAAATTCAATTTTAAAATGCCAATTTTGCGAAAGTTTTTTTCAATAGAGGAACAGAATAATTGGTTTACAGCTTCTGATAAAATAAACTTATCTCCTTTTTTATCCACGAAACTAATTACAAAGAAATATCAAGGTATTGATTCTCCTTACGATTATGGAGAAGTGTTACATACAGGCTATGTTAAAACTGGGCAGTTGCTAGAAAGTTATAAAGCCTATTTAAAGGATAATAATTTGCTTCTCGAAGAATCTTTTCATAGTTCTTTTTTGGAGATTCTTGATTTAGGTATTCAGTATAAAAATATTAAAGCACGCAATATAGTATTTGCAGAAGGTTTTGGTTTGCATAAAAACCCTTATTTTAATTATCTGCCTTTGGATGGAACAAAAGGTGAACTGTTTTTAATAAAAGCGCCAGATTTGAAATTGGATTTAATTGTAAATACCAGTGTTTTTATTTTACCAGTGGGAGGCAATTTGTTTAAAGTTGGAGCTACCTACAATTGGCATGATAAAACAGATCTTCCTACCGAAGAAGGAAAACAAGAACTTTTAGATCGAATTAAAGAAATTATTACCTGCGATTTTGAAATAGTTAAGCATTTTGCTGGAGTGAGACCGACAGTTGCTGATAGAAGACCTTTGGTTGGGACACATGAGGCATACAAATCTATTCATCTTCTTAACGGATTAGGAACACGTGGTGTAATGCTTGGACCGGCTTTAGCCAAAATGTTATATGATAGTATTGAAAACGGCACTCCAATAGACCGCGAAGCTGATATAAAACGCTTTCATAAAAGATATTTAAAATCTCTTACTCCTGACCGGCCTTAGGATCGTACGAAACAAACATGTTAATATATAGGTTTCTTGAAAGCCGAAGTACAAAAGGAAACAGCACAACTAATGTCAAAATGATTGTAATAAAAGATTGTTCGATTGTTGCTCCAAAAAAGACAAAAGAAACAATAAAAGCTGCAATTCCAACCGCAACGTTTAATCCATAGCTCACATACATGGCGCCATAAAAAAATGAAGGTTCAATCTGGTATTTGAATCCGCAGTGGCTGCAATGTTCATTCATTTTGAGAACTTTACTTAAATGAAGTGGGTTTGTGTCTTCATACATACTTTCTTTTTGGCATTTTGGACAACTTCCTGTTATTATGCTATTTAGTTTGGAGCCTCTTTTAAACATTTTAAGTAAATTTTATAGTCTTTAATTCACCTTAATTGTATTTGGATACAGTGGGATATGAGAAATTATTTAAAGCAAATATAAGGTATTTTCAGGCTTTAAGCTATTCGATTAGGATAAAAACTTAGAGATGCATTTGATTTGATTTTGAGTATAATGTTAGCGGAAAACAATTTTCATCTCTTTCAAAAATGCGTATAAAAGACATTTTCATTACTATGATTTTTAACTTAATTAAAGAAGGAAAGTTCAATGTTAAACAAGTTTTTTGGTTTTGAATTTTACAAAAGCTATTGTTTTTCAGTATAAAAACTTCAATTAAAAGTTATACTTTTGCACTTTCAAAATTGGAACAGGATAATTCGCTTGTTTACAATTTATTTTATTTAATGAATAAAAAAAGGTTTTCTAACCTTTCATTTACAGCAATACATTATGCTTAATATACACAATCTTTCCGTTTCTTTTGGAGGAACCTATTTATTTGAAGAAGTTACTTTTCGTTTGGGTGCCGGTGACCGTGTAGGTCTTGTTGGTAAAAACGGAGCAGGCAAATCTACAATGCTAAAAATGCTAGCAGGCGATTTTAAACCTGACTCAGGAGTAATTTCTCAAGAGAAAGATATTAAAATGGGTTTCTTGCGTCAGGATATTGATTTTGAACAAGGAAGAACTGTTTTGGAAGAAGCGTACGAAGCTTTTACAGAAATAAAAGTTGTAGAGAAAAAACTAGAAGAAATCAATCATCAATTGGTGACTAGAACCGATTATGAAAGCGAGGAGTATGCTAAAATTATAGAAGATTTATCTGATTACACGCATCGTTTTGATCTTCTTGGCGGATATAATTATGTGGGAGATACAGAAAAAATCTTATTAGGTTTAGGTTTTAAAAGAGAGGTTTTTAATAATCAAACTGAGACTTTTTCTGGAGGATGGAGAATGCGTATCGAATTGGCTAAACTTTTATTGCAGTCTAATGATGTTTTGCTTCTGGATGAGCCAACCAACCACTTAGATATAGAAAGTATTATTTGGTTGGAGAATTTCCTTCGCAATTATCCTGGAGTTGTGGTAATTGTATCGCACGATAAAATGTTCTTGGATAATGTAACGAATAGAACTATCGAAATTTCGTTAGGAAAAGCATACGATTTCAATAAACCATATACACAATATTTGGAACTGCGCCATGAAATTCGTGAGAAACAATTGGCTACTCAAAAGAATCAGCAGAAAAAGATTGAAGAAACAGAAAAATTAATCGAGAAATTCCGTGCAAAAGCTTCTAAAGCTTCAATGGCGCAATCATTGATTAAAAAACTAGATAAAGTAGAAAGAATCGAAGTTGATGAAGATGATAATTCGGTAATGAATATCTCTTTTCCAGTTTCTAAAGAACCAGGGAAAGTAGTTATCGAAGCTGAACACGTAACAAAAGCTTACGGAGATAAAACGATTCTTAAAGATATTAGTTTACTGGTAGAAAGAGGAAGTAAAATCGCTTTCGTTGGACAAAATGGACAAGGAAAATCAACTTTCATTAAAGCGCTGGTAAACGAATTTGAATACCAAGGAAATATTAAATTAGGGCACAATGTGCAATTGGGATATTTTGCTCAAAATCAGGCTGAATATCTAGACGGAGAAATTACTTTGCTTCAAACTATGGAAGATGCGGCAACAGATACGAATCGTATGAAAGTTCGTGATATGTTGGGTTCGTTTTTATTCCGCGGAGATGATGTTGAGAAAAAAGTAAAAGTCCTTTCTGGAGGCGAACGTAACCGCTTGGCACTTTGTAAATTGTTGTTACAGCCAATAAATGTTTTACTGATGGATGAGCCTACGAATCACTTAGATATTAAATCTAAGAACGTTTTAAAAGCAGCGCTTCAAAAATTTGGCGGAACTTTATTACTAGTTTCTCACGACAGGGATTTTCTTCAAGGAATGTCAAATATCGTTTACGAATTTAAAGATCAAAAGATCAAAGAATATTTAGGAGACATCAACTTTTTCTTAGAACAGCGTAATCTAGAAAATATGCGCGAAGTGGAGAAAAAAGATGTTGTGAAAAAGGAAGCTCCAAAAGAAAAAGAAGTTGCTAAAGTTTCTTATGAAGATCAGAAGAAAGGAAAAGCTCTTCAGAATAAATTAAGTAAAATCGAAAACCAGATTCAGCAGTTAGAAAAACAAATTCAGCACGACGATAAGATGCTAGAAACTAATTATGACAAACATATTGAAGATGCTTCATTTTTTACAGCTTACAATAAAAAGAAACAAGATTTAGAACAATTATTAATCGATTGGGAAGTTGTTTCGGAAGAGATTGAAGGGATGAATGCTTAATGTTTTTTGTTTCAAGTTTCAGGTTTCAAGTTATTAGCTTGACGAGTAAATTTGACCGCAAAGCACGCTAAGTTTTCTATAACTTGCATTATAATGTACAAAGTTCGCAAAGCCTTATCAGAAGATAGCTTTGCGAACTTTGCGTTTATAAAATTTTACAAATCAAAAAAAACTTAGCGTGCTTTGCGGTAAAATATTCATTCACTTCAAAACCTGAAACCTGAAACCTGAAACCTGAAACCTGAAACAAACTACTTAATAATCCCAATAGACCTAGAGTGTTCAATCGCTTTACTGCTTTCTTTAAAATAGCAGACAGAAACATTTATGCTTTCCAGATTTTTTAAAATCTTTTGCACCTCTTTCTTCTGAGATTTGCCAGTTTGTCTAATATAAACGGCAACCACAGTTACGGGGAATATTTTGCAGATTCTTTCGTAGAGTTTTGGATCGTGCTGAGAATCATCACCCATTAAAACATATTTAAGCGTTGGGTAAAACTCAACAACATGTTTAATTTTTCCATATTTATGATCGTGATTTCCTCTTCCGCTCATAAAAAAATCGGTGATTCCTCTTTTGATGTCTTTTAGCAGAAAAACAGCTTTTGGCAGTTTGTTAATTCGCGTGAATTTGGCAATAAATCGGTATAAATTCCATTCGCTGCTAGAAATGTAAAAAAAAGCATTTACTTCTTCTACGTTATCTCTTCCCGCAGAACTTAAAGCTTGATAATGCGGTACAACATCTTTGAAAACTTTTCGGTCATTTACATTTTTAAATAATAAAATATAAAGTTTTCGAAAGAAGTTATTAGTATGTGAAATCAGAAAAGTATCATCAATATCGGATATAATTCCTAGTTTTCCTTTATGAGGCCTTATAAAACTGCCTTTACAGGTAATGGTTTCATTTCTATATTTTAAACTGACTTCGTAAGACATCCATCCAAAATGAGTTTCTTTTTCTAGTGGAATACAGAAATTGAAATAACCATCGTCTAATGTTTTGGTATGAATTACTTCGTTGTTGTAGTGAAGGTAAACATCAAAATTTTTAATGGTTTTTATTCTGAACAATCGAAGAATAGAAGTGGCATTTTTTAATTTCCTTTTCTCAAAATTGTATTTGTTTTCCCTTTTTAAAACGTGCCCCATTACAATTAGCTCTTGTTCATTTGCATAACCGCGATATAATTGTAGAATTGGTTTCATTAATTACGTATATTTATGTAACTGTAATTTACTTAATTTAATTGATTTTAAAGATAAAATTTTGAAAAAGAATATTCTGTTTGTTGTAAATCCGATTTCTGGAGACTTGGATAAATCTGATTTGATTGATGCTGTTGAAGAGTTTGCGGCAACCAATTATTTTGATTTGGAAGTGTATGAAACTACAGGGAAAAATGATTTAAGAGCAATACAATCTTTATATAATGAATCTGTTCCAGAACGAATTATTGTTGCTGGAGGCGACGGAACTATAAAAATGGTGGCCGAAGCTGTAGAAGAGCAAGATGTAATAATCGGGATTTTACCTGCGGGTTCTGCAAACGGACTTTCGGTAGATTTGAATCTTCCTGATGGAATAGAGGAGAACCTTAAAATTGCCTTTTTGCACCATTATATCGAAATGGATATGATTTGCATTAATGGCAAAAAAAGCATTCATTTAAGTGATCTTGGTTTAAACGCAAATCTGGTTAAAAATTATGAACAAAGTGATGTTCGTGGATTTTGGGGTTACGCGCTACAAGCTTTTACGACGCTTAAAGAATCTGAAGAGCCTTTTGTAGCAACAATTTCGGCAAATAACAAAACGGTACAGCATGTTGCAAGAATGATTGTAATTGCTAATTCTCAGAAATACGGAACGGGAGTTATCATCAATCCGAATGGCGCTATGAATGATGGAAAGTTTGAGCTGGTGATCTTGAAAAGTCTCGATTTGCTCTTAATTGGAAAAATAATTACCGGAAATATGCCAATTGATTCTGATGACATTGTAATTATTTCAACCAATAAAGCAGCAATACAAACTGATTATCCTGTTAATTTTCAGATTGATGGAGAATATTGCGGAGCGCAGACTTCGTTAGAAATTGATATTTTGCATAAGCAGATGAAAATTGCGGTTCCGTAGATTTAGATTAATTTTCATTGAAAAAATATTGGTAGTTTGGATATGTCGCTCCGCTGGAGCTTTTTTTAGCTCTGGGAGAGCGAAATGTTTATAGAAATGTTTGTTCGAAAGTTTCAAAAGCGCCAGCGGAGCGACATCTTTTATTTAAACGGATTGCGTTCCTGCCATTCTGTTTTGGGCTCTAAATAATTAAAAAATCTGGAAATATTGTGATTTATTAAAGCGTTGCTATGCGTAATTAAACCATACATTTTTACAGGTTTTGCCCCAACGGAACTTTTAATTTCAAGAGCAGTTCTGGCAAAGACAATTTCACGGAAACCTTTCTTTATAGAATATGCAATCATGTCGTAGAGCATGTTTAAATACAACATTTTCTCACGTTGAATACTTTCGTCATAACCCAAGAAATAAGTATCCATTACATTGCCGTTTTTGATTAAAGTGTTGAAACCGATTAGTTTTTCATCCAAGAAATAACCGTAAAGAAGAAAGTTGTCTCCCATTATTTCTTTAAAGAAACTAAAATGGTTTCGAGCTAAGAAAAAGGTGTTGAAAGGCGCATTTTTGGCAACATGAAAATAAAGGTCGTAAATAACATCTTCATATTGTTTGATATCAGAAAGTGACATTTGCTGTTTTACAATTCCTTCCGATTTTTTTCGTGCACGTTTGTATTGGTCGCGATATTTTTTTGACAAGGCGTCGACATAATCCTGTTCGGTTTTCCAGTCTTCTTTGATGTCGAAAATCATATTAGGCTGGGTCGAAAAAGTATAGTTGTTTTTGAATTCAGCCTGAAGCGGTTCTATTTCTTTTGCTGTAAAATCTTTTATGCTGGTTATGTGAACTTTTTTTCCGCTTTCTTTCAGATCTTTTTTTAACTGATTAATTGCTTTATGAAGTGTTTTAATAGCTTTTGATTCTTTGATGTTTTTGTCAAAAATAAAAGCATTTTGTCCCGTAAGCATATTATTTCCAACAAATAAAACGTGAGAAGCGAAATTTTTTAAGGCAAAATTACGTAGTGAAGTTTTTAAGCATTTGTCTCGCTCTCCGAAGGATTCGAGTTTTTCTGCAAATAAGAATTGTGTTAGTACAATCCCGATTAGTTTTTTCTCTTCAAAAAGTCCGATGAAATGGCAAGTCATATTTACTGGACAAGAGTTTTCCAGCACTTCGAGATATTCTCGAGTCAAAAAGATATTATTTGCTGCAAGCGAGTTCCATTCTACAGGCAATAACGATGCGCTTTTGTAAATCTGGAAAGAATAGGTTGTATTCAAAAGAGTGAGCTAATTTCTTCAAAATTAGATAATATTTGTAATAACTGATCTGCTTTAAGTTATTATTAAGAAAAACCCGTTTGAAGCAAGTTTTTCAAACGGGTTTTGATATATTGTGATTTAAGCAAATCCGCAAATAATTCCACCCATAAGAGTCAGAGTAAGAATCCAGTATCCGCTATGAATAAAGATATATTTCCAAGATTTTCTTTCAAATAAGCTATTAATTCCAATTAAAGGAAAAGCAAAAAATAGTCCTGACATAAAACCGTGAAGAGCGCCATGTTTAAAAGTTCTGTATGCCATTCCATAATCTGCCATAAAAGCTGCAAATGAAGGTTTTGCACTATCGATTAAAGGCGGTCCGCCAACCATTCCGATTGCGCCAGACTGATGAATGGTTAAAGACATTAAAGTCATAGTGATCATTAAAGAAAAAATATACGTTAGCCCGAAGATTTTAAGCATATTTCCTTTTCTTAACTCTTCTTGAGTAAGATTATTTTCCTTCATCCAGATTGTTCCAAATACTTTTGGGCTATACCAGATAAAACCGGTTACGAGTGTAACAATTGCAGCAATAAATAAAGCGGCGAAGTTAATTTGCATAATGTGAGGTTTTTAGAATTAGTTGATCAAATGTAATCAAAAAAAATGCAGGTTTTAGAAAATAATCAAAAGTAATATAAGTCCTACGAATAAAAATTTTTTCAACAGTTTGCCGATAATTAGTGTATTATAGCTGTGAATTGTATAATTTTACGATAGTAACAAATCCCAAATCTGTTATGAAAAATTTAATTACCATTTCTTTTATATTTGCTTTTTCACTAAACGTTTTGGCAGATACCGTTTCGGATAAAGAAAAAGAGGCGCTTATAAAATTGTATCATGCAACAAATGGTTTGCAATGGAAAAACAAGTGGAATTTAAGTCTATCTGTTTCTACTTGGTATGGTGTTAAGGCCGAGAATGGAAAAGTTGTGGCGCTGAATCTAGCTGACAATAATCTGCAGGGAGAATTGCCAGAAGCTCTTTACGATCTTACAAATTTAGAATCACTCAATCTGGAAAAGAATAAAATTGAAGGAAGTTTGTCTTCATCGATTTTTAATCTGAAAGAATTAGAATTGCTGAATGTTGCCAACAACAAATTGTCTGGTGTAATTCCAGCTTCTATTTGCCAATTGGGAAAATTGAAAGATTTGGAGCTTTTTATGAATACTATTTCAGGAGAGCTTCCGTCGGAAATTGGAAAACTGAATCAGCTAGAAATTTTAGCTGTTTTTAATAACGAAATTAATGGAAAACTTCCTGTTTCTATTTATAAAATTTCGGGATTAAAAGTCTTGCTTTTAAACGATAATAAGTTGTCAGGAAATTTGACAAACGAAATTATTAATTGGAATGCATTGCAGAATTTTAGTTTGTTTAATAATGAATTTTCAGGCATAATTCCGCAAGAAATTGAAAAGCTTAGCAAATTGCAAGAATTGAATCTTTCGTATAATAAATTTACAGGCGAAGTTTCAAAAAACACAGCATTATTAGATGCTTTAAATATGACAATGATGGACGAAAATGGAAATCCGTTTTTATTAGAAATAAACCAAGAAAATAAATTACAATAATTACCCAAAATTAATCGATGCTTATGAATGAATTTTACACTCGTTAAACAAGTTGATTAAATATATTTAGTTAATTGCCAAAACCGTAACCATGTTACGGTTTTATGGTTTATAGAGGTTATATCTTAAAAAAAATAACATTTAATTTAGAATTGAATTCTTTATGTTTGTCTAAATTTTTATAACTTTAATAAAAGTATCCGGAGAACCAAAAACCGAATTAAGCAGCGGTATTACTAATTACTTAATAAGAAGAAATCATGACACTACAATATCAAGGTGAGCAGTACGGAAAACCAACCACTTTTACAATTAGAATTATTGGAAACAACTTGTCAAAAAGCAGTTCAAACTATCAGATCGATCTTTTGGTAGGAGACAAAAAATTGCCCACTTTTACAAGTGAAATTCACCAAAGTCTTTCTAATTGCTTAAGAGAAATCTACTTGTTCAGAAAACACAACGGAATCACATTCAATGAATCATCAGAGAAAATAGTTTCGCTTTATGTTCCTTACGATAAAGTTTTGTATAATTACAATAAATATGCTTTATTTAGAGCATAAATTTTTCTCAAAAGAGGATAAAAAAAAGACCATTTGAAAAAATGGTCTTTTTTTATTTCTAAAAGTGAGAAGCTATTATCGAATAATCTTTAAATAAGCGCTATAAGGGTCATCTTTAAGCGAGGTTCGCATATAATATACGTTTTCGTCTTTTTCTTTTAAATCAAACTGAATTAAACCAGCATCGCAATAATAGTAAAGTAAGTTGTCATCGGCAGGAAATTCAATATTTGAAATTGGCAACGTAGTTAGTTTTTCTTCAAAAGCTATTTCACCATTAGATAAATCCAATTCAAAAAGTTTTTTGTTAAGAGTATATCCCCAAAGATTATCAACTTCTTTAACGATGTATTGGACGTTATCGCCTTTAAAATCTGTTTTCCAGAGCTGAGTTCCTGTTTTAGAATCAACAGCATAAATAGATGAAACTTCAGAGCCTTGTGCCGCAAAGTATAGTTTTTTGTCGTGGCACACAATGCGTTCCTTAACATTGTTCTGGTTTTCGTCTATTTTAAACTGCCATAAAACATCTAAACTATTTGGTTTTAAAGCGTAAAGCCAATTCTTATCGCCGGCAATAAAAACACTTTCGCCATCGGTAACAGGTTTGCCAGTCATGATCTCATCAAAGCTTTTTTGATAAAGCAATTTACCGGTATTAGCTTCAAAACAATACACATTTGTTCCGCTTTGAATGAAAACCTTATTGTCAAAAATAAGCGGCTCTATATCGTTATTTGGAGTGTCTAGCTTGTAATTCCAAGCCAAGCTTCCGTCTTTTAAATCCAAAGCATATAAATTACTGCTCTGGTTTTGATTTTGAGCAGTTATAAAAAGTTTTCCATTGCTTATTACAGGAGTCTGGTCTTTTAAAACAATTTGATCTTTGATATTGCCTATTCTAGATTTCCAAAAAATGGTTCCTGTTCCGTTATCTACTGCATAAATTTCCCCATTAATAAAAGGAACATATACAACTCCATCATGGATTGTTATTTTATTAGCGCACATTTCTGTGTTGACATCTGTTGCTTTTACTGTCCAAACAATGCTTTCAACTTCTAGATCCCAAGAAAAAAGCGAGCCGTCGTAATCGTAAATTAACATAGAAGTGTCGTCTAGAGAAATCTTTTTAAGCGGTTTTAAAGATTTGTTGGTAACAGCTTCTTCTGCAGGTAAATTACTGTTGGAGTAGTTGGTTTTGCTGGCAGGCGCTTGTCCAGACATATTTGCAAAGGCGAATACAAATAAAAGGGCTATTAATTTGTGTTTCATTTTAAGATTTGGGTTGATTTTTTGATTGTCTTTTCTAAAACATTTAACGGAGTAAATATAAACAAAAAAAGCTCCAGATTTCTCTGAAGCTTTTGACTTACTAAGTAGTCCGTGGGGGAATCGAACCCCCCTTACCAGGATGAAAACCTGGCGTCCTAACCGATAGACGAACGGACCTGCTTTGCTATTGCGGGTGCAAAAGTGCAACTATTTTTGAGATATCCAAAGCATTTTTGAAAAAACTTTTTATTTTTTTTGAATGGAAATTATTTCAGATCCAGATTATTCGTGATTAAGTTAAGTTAATGATGTTGTATTTTATTGATTAATAATTAATTGTTTTGGGTTTATGTGAAGGAATTATTGTCTTTGTAAGAGAAAAATAATTTTTAGAAATATTGAGGATTTTTCTATTTTAAAGAATAATCTTATTCTTTTTTTTAAGGAAAAATGAGAGTTAAATTAAGAAAACAATTGCTCTTTTATTTTAACAGACATATTTGACTGGATAAATACGTTCCCTATTTTTTATTTGTGTCCTTATAAATTTGTCTACTAGTAAAAAAGATGATTATGAAATTAGAGCAAAGAGAAATAATGGAAGATCTTGTAGAGTTAATAAATAAAATTAATTATTTCAAAAAACTAGAACCAGATCCCAAAAGTTACAATCAGTTTAATTTGTCGTTGAAAATGGCTTCGTATAGCGAATTGAATCTTACAATTGCCTCTTTATTAAAAACAAGTATTTGCGCATTAAAAGATGATCCATCTTCAACAGGAATGGATGTATTGCTTTTGCTTGAAATTGCTTTGCAAATGACAAATGATGAAATGGAATTGTTAGATGAATTGTATAAGGTTAGTTCTGAGATGAGAAAAGTTTCTATGAAGGATTAAAACTTGCATTTTCGAGCGCTAAACTGAGAAGCCGCAAATGTGTCCGACTTTGCGCTTTTTAGTTTGTACTTCATTTATAGTTTGTTTTATTCATGTTTTTAAGTCTTATTGTGTTGTTTTTAAGTCTTTTACAGGAGATCTGTTGTTTTTTATAACCTGAAATTTGCGCTATAAAATAATGTCATAAAAACAAGGTTTTTGTTTTTATGACATTAGCAATATGAGGCAAAGATGAAAAGAACATTGCAAATGGGGTTATTGATAGCATTTATCTTTATTGTAAATGCTTGCTCTGCTGATTCGGCAGATGGGATGGAAACGAATTATAAGGATGAAATTAAGACCGACTATATTTATAGTGCTGTAGAATTGGAAACGATGAAATTAATAAATGATTATAGAATGTCAATAGGATTGGATTCTATACAAGTAAAAGATCATCTTTCATTCAAGGCAGAAGAACACAATGATAATATGATTGAAAGCAATTTGATAAGCCATAATGATTTTGTAAGCCGATCTGAAAATATAATAAGAGTATTGGGGGCAAAAAAGGTAGGCGAAAATGTTGGATATAATTATCAGTCTCCAGAAGGTGTTTTAAATGGATGGTTAAATAGTCCAGAACATAAGAAAATTATTGAGGGAGATTTTAATTATTTTGGTATTTCAATTAGGGTAAGTCCTGACGGTAAAAAATATTACACTAATATTTTTGCAAAAATTTAGAGGTTCATGCTCTCCAATGCATCCAATTGAAAAAGCTGCACAAACGTATCCAACTTTGCGCATTTTTTTGTTTTATTCTGAATATAAAAAACTTCTCAAAATTCGCTCCAAAAATAGCACTAAAATAAGGGCGAGATGCAATGCAGTTCGGAAAGAATCTCACATTTTTTATTCTAAAATTGGTTTCAACGAAACCAAAGAGCAAAAAATATTTGGCATGAGATTATAAAGTGAATTACACTCTTTCTATCTTAAAATAAGCGAGTTCTTCTTGGTTTCTTATCAAATTGCTTAATCTTTCAAAACCAACTTTTTGCAGTACATTTTGTGATCCTGTATTGTCAAGATCTGTTATAGCTACAACCTCGTTGGTATTTGTATTTGCAAAACTATACTGCGTGAGAGCTTTGCACACTTCTGTAGCAATACCCTTTCCCCAATAGTTTCTACCTAGTACATATCCGATTTCTATTTGGTTTGTATTGTCCGCAAAAATACGTGCAACACACATTCCTATAAAATCATTGTCTGTAGCACTAAATATTGCCCATCTGCTGAGATTTTTCTTTTCATAATTTTCCAGCAATTCGTTAAACATTTCAACATATCGTTCAGGCGAAGTTTCAGGAAGATATTGCGTAACCTGTTCGTCTATAAAAAGATCTAAGAATGTCTGCTTTTCTTGAGGTAAAAATTCGCGAATAATTATTTTGGGGCTTTGATAGATCGTGCGCATTGATTTAGGATTTTTCATTGTAAATATATCGAATTTAGAGAAATAAATAGTGTGAACTCTCTCGTTCGTAAGTGTGTAAATATAAAAATCTTGATTTATGTAGTTTGTAATGAGTAAGTTATATCTTTGAAGTAAATGTTGTAAAAAATGACAAAAGCAAAAGAAAACGTAATATGGATAACTGGCGCTTCATCTGGTATTGGAAAATCGATGGCTTTTGAATACGCAAAATTAGGATATAAAGTAGTTCTTTCTTCAAGACGTAAAGAATTGTTGGATAAAGTTGCGGATACGATTAGACATTCAGGCGGAGAAGCATTGGTGATTCCGTGTGACGTAATGGAAGAAGTCTCTATTGAAAATGCAGTCCAACAAATCATTAAAGAATGGGGGCGTTTGGACGTGGTTGTAGCCAATGCTGGTTTTGGCGTTTTTGGAAGTATCGAAAACCTAACAGCCAAAGATTGGAATAGGCAATTGCAAGGCAATGTTACAGGATTAGCTCTAACCGTAAAATATGCACTGCCACATTTAAAGAAAAGCAAAGGACGAATTGGATTGGTTGGAAGTGTAGGCGCTTATCTTCCTAATCCTAATGTGGGTGCTTACGGTGCTTCAAAAGCCGCTGTAAACTCTATTGGCCAAACCTTGCAGGTTGAATTAATGGGGACAGGCGTGAGTTGCACTACTGTGCATCCCGGATTTGTAGTTTCGGAAATTGCACGAATTGACAATGACGGAATTTGGCATCCTGAACAAACAGATCCACGACCATCAAATTTAATGTGGCCGACAGATAAAGCTGCAAAAGTAATAGTAAAAGCTATTTTGAAACGAAAGAGAAATTACATTTTTACAGGTCATGGAAAATTGGCTGTATGGATTCAAAGATGGTTTCCTGGGTTGATGAGATCTATAATTTCAAAAGGTCCCAAGCCCGATTTGTAATTAAGAAGCTTGAATTAAATCTATGTTAAAAGAGCAGCTTTGTTTCAATATTAATGTGAAATTTGTGAAATGTCTAATTAACAACAAGATAATATGGAAGGACAAATTATAGAATTGGAAAAAAAATACTGGCACGGAGTTGAAAATAATAACTATGAAACGGTAAGAAATCTAACACTGTTTCCTTGCATAGTTGCCGGAAAAAACGGTATTCAAAGTATCAGCGAAGCTGATTTCAAAAATATGTTCGACTCTGGACAAACCAATAAAATAAAAGTGCTGAACATCTATGATGTAAAAGAAAAACTAATTGCCGAAAATACTGCCGTAATAGGATATCGTCTCGATTTTGAGATAGTAGATCAAAGTCAAAAAGCACCTATAAAGTGTGTTTGCACTTCTACTTGGGTGAAAGAAAATAACAAGTGGGCATGTATCATGCATACTGAAACCGAACTGGAAATAAAGTAATACTCAGGTGCATAATCTCCGATTGCTTTTCTAAAAATTTCGTGATTTAATAAGTTTTTTGCTCTATAATGAGCAATATTTTTTTAATTTATTTTTTTGTAAGACAATTTTTCTTTTTAAAGTACAAAAATGTATATTTGAAACTAAATTGGTACTTGCAATACAATTATTGAATGATTTTTTAGTGACATAAAATTAATAGATAAGCAATTGGAAATTTTAAATAAAATTGGATGTAATGTATTTGCAAAAGTATATGTTTGAAAAATGTAAATTAATTAGAGTATCCTAAGTAAAATAATGAGTGATTTAAAGAGGGCATTAATCTTCTTTATTGAAATTAATATATGATCTCAAAAATAAAAAATATTGTATTTGGACTTAAGCCGTGGGAGCTGATATTACTTGTAATTCTTCTGAATTTTTTAAATAATTACATGTTTTCGGTTATTTCAAATCTTTTCAATATTTCTTTAAATAAAGGTTTTAATGATCATTATACAATTAAGGAAAAAATAGTTTTATTTGTTTTAGCGGCTCCTCTCATTGAGACTTTACTATTTCAGTACGGTGCTATTGAAATTTTTAAAAGTTTAAAAATCAAATTAAGGCATTGTTGCCTTTTATCTGCTTTTGTTTTTGCATCATTCCATCTATATAATGTTTTTTATTTTTTATATGCTTTTGCAGGAGGTCTGTTATTTGCTTTTTTATATGTAAAGGGTAAGAATCAAAAAAATGCAATATTATTGCCCTTAGTGGCGCACATAATCTATAATGGAATAGTTTTTATTAGTAAATCTTATTTAGTGTAATATGAAATTTTTCAAGAGCAATTCGTTTTATATTCTGTTTGCAGCTTTTATCATTATGATATTATTGGCTTATACCTTTGATAAAGGAGAAATTCTAGGCAGAGCATTAGCAAAATAATATTCTTTACGAAGAGCGATTAAATGTGTGTCAGGTAATTTATATTCTCTTATGTACAATTTAAATAAATACATTATCTGATTTTCCACTTGTTAAAAAAGAGAAAAATGAACACAAAAGAATCTATTATTGAAAGTCTTCTTTTAGGTAAGAAGGATAAAAAACTATTAACTGTAATTTACATGTTGTTACTTCTCGTATTTTTTTTATATTTCATAGGAAAGATATGTGGAGAAGCAATATTTTATTTATTAAACTAAATATACTTTAGAACCTATGAATTATAATCAAAAATTATTAAAACGCATCAGCATCATTATTTGGATAACAGGATCGGTTTATTTATTAGGATACATTACTGGTTGTATATTAAAATAACTTAGATCCCTTGCTCTCCGAAGAGTTCCTCGTGAAAATGAATTGTCCCCAAATAGTGTCTAACTTTTTGGGGACAGTCCAGAGACATTTATACAGCATTGCGAATAAGATGTTGCGGTGCAGGGAACAAAACAATTCAAAGCTTCGGAAAAAGTTTATAAAAATAAAAAAGCTTCAGAGAAATCTGAAGCTTTTTGTCTTAGTAGCGGGAACAGGACTCGAACCTGTGACCTTCGGGTTATGAGCCCGACGAGCTGCCTACTGCTCTATCCCGCGATGTTTCGGGTGCAAAGATACACACTAAATACGGTTATGCAAATAATTTTAGTACTTTATTTTTTATAATTTCCAAAAGAGATGACTTTTCTTAGACTTTATAATCCAATAATTCTTGGTAAACGTTTCCGTTTAAGCCTAATAGCAAGCCAAATGCAGGTTCGGTTTTTATGCCTTTTTCTTTCAGTTTTATAATCTCTAATCTAAAGTTTTCGTCCTTAGAATGTAGAATTTGGTCTTCAATGACCATATGTCTGTAGCCATTTTGGAGTTCTGTTGGAATATTTTGCCCGAAGATTTCTATTTCGAAAGTCTCAATAAAGAAGTTTGCAACAATCGATTCTTGATTGTCAATTACAATTTCTCGAATAGAAAAATGGTTTTTTTTTTCGAATAGATATTTAATTCTTTCAATAAAATAGGATTTGTTTTTCCAATAACAGACAATATCCAAATCGCTATTTTCAATATCAATATTTATCGGAATTGTACCAACCAAAATAGGATCAAACTCAGTTAGATTTTCCAAAATTTTATATTGGGTTAAAACATGGAAAGCGGCTTGCTGTCTTGGATTTCCGTTTTTTAAATAAGATATGTTTTTGAAATTAATCATTTATGATCTTGTTTTTTTCTTTGTTGATTTCCTGTTCTAATCTTTTATTGATATCGATTTTAGCATTTGTGAAAACAAAAATCGTAGCACGGTATCCTCTTGCGTATTGATTTGTAACCTCACCTCCAATAACCGAAGATTCAAAATACGGACTTGTTTCTTTCATTTCTTCTTCATTTTCTTCAAAATCCTTAACACGAATCAGGTTTTCGTACCTAATGCTGAGGTCAAACCAATTGAGATAATCAGCGTTGAAAGAAACCGCTTTTATTCCTTTTTTAGAGTAGTAATTAATCGCGCCAGCTTGTCCGTAATTATCGCAAAGCACAATAGTTTCTTTCTGGTTGGGTAATAATGCGTAAAGCGAATCTGTTTTTCTAGCCAATTCTTTCCAGCCCAACATATCTGCAAAATCTTGAGGCAGATGATGATCTTTTCCGTCTTCCCAACGAAGCAATCCCAGTTTTTTGTAGGGTTCAGAATGTTTAACCATGTATTCAGGACTTTTATTTGGGAAAGCAACTTTATAAATCGGAATAAAAAGCAATAACGGAATTAGAATAAAAACGGGTTTTAAAAAACGTTTCCATCCATCATTTACCATGTCTGAAATATAGACAGATCCAAAAGCAAGGTAAATAGGATATAACCCAATGGCATAATACGCTTTTGCTTTGAAATAAATAAAGATTAAAAGTGTGAAAACAAATGAAGCGAAAAAGAGCTGATACTTTTTAAAAGGCTGGTAAAATAAAACCGCATAAAGTCCAGCAAAAATCACAAATAGTCCGCCGATAAAAAAGAGAATCTGCTCTTTTAGGAAATCACCTAAATTAACATTGACCAATTGCGTTTCTGTCAATTCCTTCATATGGTGCACAATTGGAAAATGATTGCTGTATTGCCAATAAAGATTGGGTAGAATTAATAACAATCCTAAAATCAAGGCAAAATAAAACTCTTTTTGGGCTAGTATTTTTCTTTGTTTAGAAAGTAAAATAGCAGGAAATAATCCGAGTAGTAAAAACACGATATTGTACTTATTTAAGAAACCGAAGGCAAAAACTACTGCGCTACAATAAAGCCATTTTGTGTTTTCTGAAGCCAGATATTTAATTAAAACATAATAAAGTGCAGTCCAGCATAAAACATCAAAAGAGTTTGGTTGGTAGAGCATATTTAAACGCAAAAGACATGAAAGTAAAACACACAATGCTCCAAGAATTAGGGCGTAAAGATTGCCTTTTAAAAGTTCGATAGTTTTCCAGACAATCAAAAGCGTCAAAGCGCCAAATAGAGCAGGGAAGAACTTCACCCAGAAAACCGAATTTCCGAGCAAATAAATAATATAAGAAAACCAAGAAGTAACTGGCGGAACAGATAAATAGCCCCAAGCCAAATGGTGTGCCTGATCGAGATGCAGATATTCGTCGCGCTGTAAATCGTACTCGGGACTCAGCAAAATATATTGAAGTGCAAATTTTAAAATGATAAATCCAATTAAAATAAATGTCTTTTTGTTCATGTAGATTTTGGTTTCTTAGGTTGGTTTGGCTTTTGTCTCGTAATTGGTTTTAAATCAACGCGTAATTCTGTAGCTAAGATAGAACTTATTTTGATTTTTGAATATTGGGAATTTTTCTTATTGAAACAATGTAAAGTGCAGGTATTTAGATATTTATGTTTTTAAAATGTCAATTGAATTTACATTTTTATTACCTTTAGTATCAAGCAAATAACTTTAAAAGAAAATACCATGAAAAAGAAATTATTGATTTTAGTTGTCTTTTTAGGGACAATTTCATTTACAAATGCACAAAGTATAGGAGACGTTACAAAAGCAGCGAGTAAGGCGTCGACAGCAGCGGTACCAGGTTTTGATGTTGCTAGCTTAGCAAATCAGGTTATGGGAGTGCTATCTCCAAAATTGAAATTAACAGATGCTCAAAAACCGATTGTGAATTCATTGGTAAATGAAACTCTGAATAAAAAGAAGAATATTTTACCTACAATGGCTACAGACAAGGCGGGTTATACTTCTAAAATGACGACTACTAGAGAGTCTTTTATATCTAAAATGAAAAAGAATATCAGTCCGACACAATTTGACGCACTTACTTCTTTATTGCCAAAATCTGCTTCGGCAGTAACGCCATTGGCAAAAATGCTTTATTAAAAATGATCTGAAATAAAAAAAGCAAAATAGAATTCTATTTTGCTTTTTTTATTCTCAATTTTTCTGAAAAATCTTCGATCTAAGGTTATTCCTCGACAGTTTCAAATTCCATGTGGTCTATAATTTCTGCTTCTGGCTTTTCTGGTTTAGAAGCTTTTAAAGCATTGAATCTTTCCAACATTTCTGTTTCTCCTTCTTCACCGCTGAAATAAGGGAAAACATCCATAATTGCGGTTTCTGTAATAGCCGGAATAGAATATTCGCCCATTGTATTTTTCATTATGTGAAGTGTATTGTCATAAGCTTCGCGAACATCGTTAGCCTGAACCAGCATATACATGCTCGTTTTTCTTTCCTTTCCACTTTCTTCATCGTAAGCAATTAAAGTGATTTTAGATTTAAACCATCTGTCTGCATTTTCAAAAGGATGAATTTCGGCATAATTTGCCACTTTAATAGCCGTGATTTTAAATTCTTCACTAGTATAAGCGGCCATTTCTTCGGTCATTCTTTTTTCAGCTTCTGTATAAGACAAAGCATCAACCAAATAAGGCTCGGTTAAAACTTTTTGTCCCCCAGTTTCATCTGTTTTTCTATATTTTACTTTGCATTCGTACCAAACTGCGCTCATCTCTTTTTAAATTTTAAGGATGCCAAAGATAAATTTTACTGCAAAATAAATAGTTAAATCTTCAAATAGATATTCACAATTTTAAATGATTTTTGCTAATGTTTTGAGGTTCTGAAAGTTGTGTTTTTCAATGGTAAAAATGATTTGTAATCACATTCATTCTTTTCTATTTTGCTTAAAATTAAAAATATTCCCTTCTTGTTTTTGGTTTAAATGTTTGTAATTCAATTGTTTATTTTCTCTGTTTAAAAAATAGTAAAAAAACAAGAAAATTTTTAAATCCAAAAAATCAATTTGTTCGTAAGTACCAATAATAATGGCTGGGAGTGGAGTTAAATTCAGATGATATTGGTTTTTGGAGCATATTGAATTTTCGCATTTCCAGCTATTATTTTTATCACTATTAAAAAGAAAAGTTTGGGAAAATTAAACGTTCAGAAGTTAAAAGAGACTTTAAAATATCTAGAAAGCAAACAGCGTGAACTAAAAAGACAAGATCAAAAAGATACGCGAAGCCTGGAATCAATGATTAAATATTTGAAAAAAGATATGATGGAACAGTACAATCTGTCTGAATATCATCAATTGATAAAACAAGAAATAAAAGACACCGAAACTTTTATAGAACACGTCAAAAACATCATCAAAATCAATTCTTAAAACCGTTTAGTATTGTAAAATTTTACTTTTTATTCCAATTTGAATTTTTCGTTTCGACAATCCAGGATCAATTTGTGGTTCAGGAATAGTTTGTTGCCAATCATTCCCTGCATTCCAGAACGCTTCATTAAGAATTTTTGCAGTTCTGATGTGCCTTCTATGTAGGTAACCTCAGAAAGGTCGAATGTTATTTTTTCAAATTGTATTTTCCTTTTCGCAGAAGCGGAATAAACACTCAAAGTATTGCCCCAGGAATTTCCTTTTTCGGTTTTTATAGCACTTTTGGGAGTTTTATATTTCTGCCAGATTTCTTTTGTGGTAATCAGTTCATAACCGCTGGAGCCAGAATCGTACAGCAGTTTTAGATTTTCATTTTCGATAACGGAAGGAATTAAAATTTTGCGTTTTTTGAATTCAAAATCAGCAAAATCATCTTCTTTAATTTTCTCTATAAAAGAGCACTGACTGTTTTTAAAGTCCAAAACAGTAATTCGTTTTTCTAATAAATCGGTTCCGATGGTGCCAATTATATTTTCGGCATTAGGATTGTAAAAGCTGATTTTTTCGCCATAATTCAAAACTTCAAAACTAGCAGAACTGATATTGATTTTTCCCATTGTAAATGAGATGGAAATTTCATTGTTTTCAGTATCAATTTTCGGCAGTTTTTGAAATTTTTCAGCAATTGATTCTAATGATTTTTTGTAGAAAACAGTAGTCGCCGAACCCGAATCAAACTGCATATAAAATACTTGATTGATTCCTTTTATTTTTATGGGCAAAAGCAAGGCTGAATGTAAATTTTCATCACTGGAAATCCATTTTACGGGAATATTTTCGGCAATTCCCGAAACATTCAAATAGTTTTCTGGCGGAGTAAATTTCTTTTGAAAATAAAAATATCCTCCGAGTAGGAACAAAACGATACTAACTAAAAATACGGCTGCAATTTTCTTAAATAATTTCATGGTCTATTTTTTCTGCAAGATTCGGATTTCGATTCCGATTTTCGTGCAAAAACAATACGACAGTTTTACGCCATTTTTGTGACTTGAATTATAAGAAGTTGTTTTTCAGTTTTATAGCTAACTCTTGTTTTTGGTTTAAACTGATTCCGTTTAGAATAACGATCAAGAGTTTTAAGCTAAGATATGCAATTAGAGGAATGATAAAAAGCGGAAATTTTAGCGTAAATGAATTTTGGATAAACGGACTTGCAATCATTAAAACCGAAAGCACAAGACTTAAAACAATTTGAAGACTTACAATTTGTTTTCCTAATTCTTTGTTTGCAGGATCTTGGGTTTTATAGGTTAAAATTAAAGGAAAAATGATGCTTCCAAACGGAATAATGAGTCCTGACAAAACAGAAAGATTAATGAGTTTGACTCTTTCGACTTGAACATTTTCTTTTTTGACGATGAGGTTTTCAGGATCGGTTTCAAGAGCTTCAGCAATAGTTTTTAAGGTAAAACCTTTAAGAATATTTCCTGCCTCGATTCTCTGAATAGTTCGCAAAGAAAGACCCGATTTTTCGGCAAGTTCATTCTGAGTCATGTTTTTTTCTTCTCTCAAAAATTTAACTTTATTCTTCATCGCTTTAAGTTGCTGCTTTAAAGACGAAATTAAGAAAAAACTTTTGATGAAATTGGCATAAAAAAGTCTTGAATTGCATACCAATTCGAAGTTTTAATAAAAAATTAAGTTTTTTTCTTTAACAAAATTCACTAACTTGTTGTTTGATAATTAATTCCTTAAATGTTTTGCCATAAAATTTCCAGTTATGCGAGTATCCGTTGTTCGAAAAAATGTAAAATTTGTACCAGATTCAAGAAGAGTTGTTGCCCGATATTTTATGAATGGGCAAGAAAGAACCCAGCAAATGGTACTTCGGATAATGATGCTGGATGAAAAGCAAGTTCTCCAGACTTTGGAGCAGACACTTCGAGAGTTTGCCAGAAGACATAGAAATATTTCGGCCGTATTCTTTAGACACTGCGAAAGAATTAGACCTATAATAGAGGAAATGCAGATTGACTATGAAGCTTTGTCTCTAGATCGAAAAATGCTTATTGGGTCTTATTGCACAATGGAATATGCCATAGAATCAGCCGCGATTTTTAATCCGTCAATTGTAGAAGATTTTGATCAAACGGGGTTGGAAGCGGGAGAAATGAGAGTAATTATTTCTTTTCGCGCCACGGGCGAAGGTCATATTTCGTCGATTGTATTTAGAAGAGGGATTTTAGACCGCGATAATAACCTGCACATCATGAAGAATGGAAATCATATTGATCAGGCAGAAATCGAACATAAAACCTTGTTTAATAAAGAGCGATTTCTGACCAAATTGTATGAAATGCATACGACTGACAAATATATTGCTCAGATTATGCAAGATCTTCCAGAAGAATTTGAATTTGCGGTTCTTAAAAATATGCTGGTTGAGGCTTTAAAAGATCCTTTGATTCGTGAAGAAAGAAAAGTAGCGCTGGAAGAGATCTTATGGCTCGCCAATTCTTTTTACGATTTACAGTTTAAACATGATTCTGATATAACAGAACGTGTTATATTCCCGATCTCTGATTCTGAAAGCCGCGGAATTGAGGATGCGCGCTTTGTGCGTTTTGTTGATGATAACGATTCTGTTCGTGTTATGGCAACCTATACAGCTTATAACGGACATACTATTCTACCTAAATTAATTTCTACCGAAGATTTTTATAGTTTTAGAGTAATGCCGTTGCATGGAGAAGGTGCACAGAATAAAAATTTGGCTTTGTTTCCTCGAAAAATAAAAGGTAAATACGCCATGCTGGCAAGAATTGACGGGGTTAATAATTACATTATGTATTCTGATAGGGTAACGCAATGGAACACGCCAATTCTTTTGCAAAAGCCTAAGTTTACTTGGGAATTGACTCAAATAGGAAATTGCGGTTCGCCATTGTGGACAGAAGAAGGCTGGCTTGTTATTACGCATGGAGTTGGTACAATGAGACGTTATTGCATTGGCGCTTCATTGTTTGATTTAGACGATCCATCTAAAGAAATAGGAAGGCTTACAGAACCTTTGCTTTCTCCTTTAGAAGATGAAAGAGAAGGTTATGTTCCAAATGTGGTGTATTCTTGTGGAGCGATTATTCATAACAATAGTTTGATTTTGCCTTATGCAGTATCCGATTATTGCTCTACTTATGCTGTAGTCGATATGGTAGAATTGCTTGATGCACTTAAGAAAAGCAAGTAATAATTTTTAGATTCTAATTTCACTCAGCAGTTATGTTTAATCTGTGCATATCGGCTTTCATCTTTTTTAATCTGCGTGAAAAAATCAATTCACAAAAAATATTTCACGCAGATCTGGTAGATTTCAGCAGATTAAATTAGATTTTTTTATAAAAACTATATTGTTCTTTTGTTTTTAAGATCAGGGATTTTCTCCGTCAGGTTTTTCCAGTATCGTTTTGGCATGTGTTTGATGTGAAGTTTGGTATTTTTCCTTGATTCGATGTTGACACTTTTAAAATAGTTACGCCATAAATTCTCGAAAAACTCTTCGTTTTCATCATTTATTTCAGCCAAAAAACGGGAAGAAGGATTTGACTCAAACTGCATTTCGACTGTTGAGACATTTTTAAGATCATAATAAATTCCGTATTTGCGTTTTGAATCGTAAATAAGCCAGCGCTGGTCTGCATAACGATTTTTAAAATGTTGTTCAATAAGCGATAAAACATCACAATCGGGTTCTATGATGGCATAATACAGTCCGTCTTTTGTTAGTTTAAAACGAACAAAAGCTTTCATTCTGTGACTTTCTTTTCCCGTTAAATGAGCTGCCTTTTTTACATTCAATACCTCGCTTCGGCTCAAATCTCCTTCAATATTGAGTGGACTTGAAAAAGCATATTCCACAAATCGGAATAAGATTTCTTCAATCTGATCCATTTCAGATAAAAAAGCAAAATATAGATTATTGAAACCGTGATGCGAAAGACGTTGTTCCAAACCGATTAAAACTCGGTTTGCTTTAGCATTATCAGTTATTACAAAATGAGTGTCTGAGAAAAGCAGTGTGTTTGAAATCTCTTCTTTGGCAAAAACAACATCTTTTAGTTTGTATTCGTAGATTTCAAAAATAGCTGTAAGCCAGCCTTCATAACTTCCATCATAAAGAATCTGTGTCATTTGAATTAAAATAAAGAGAGCTGGTTCGAAAAATTATTTTTGTATTTACTATTCTGCATATTCAAAATCTGACTTTTAATTTGAATAGGAGTCAGGTCTTTCTGTAAATAAAAAGGAGAAGAAAAAGCCAAGAAATATTTTGAACGGCTATAGGCAATTCCTAATTTCTTTAAATCTTCAGGCTGTAACTTTTTGAACTTTCTGGCAACAACGATTTTTTTTGCGCTCAAAAATCCTATTCCTGGAATGCGCTGAATTAATTCCAAATCAGCTGAATTAATATCAACTGGAAACTGATGCAGATTTCGCAATGCCCATCCTAATTTTGGATCAATATCCAAATCAAGGTTTGGCTGGTCAAAACCGACGATTTCGTTTACATTGAATCCGTAATAGCGAATTAGCCAATCGGCTTGATACAATCTGTTTTCACGAATCATAGGAACTGGAGTTCCAATAGCAGGAAGTCTGTTATCGTAACTTATGGGCACATAACCAGAGTAATACACTCGACGCATTTTCATTTGTTCGTAAAAATAATTGGCCATACCGAGAATTTCCATATCATTTTCTTTTGTTGCGCCAATCACCATTTGTGTGCTTTGTCCGGCGGGAGCAAAAAGAGGCGTTTTGTAATTGGCCTTTTTCTCTTCTTGATAACCAATAATTTCGTTTTTGAGATATTCCATTGGTTTAATTACGTCCTTATGGTTTTTATCGGGCGCGAGCAGTTTCAGGCTTTGTTCTGTAGGCATTTCTACATTTACGCTCAAACGATCGGCATACATTCCAGCTTCTTTCAGTAATTCTTCACTGGCGCCAGGAATTGCTTTTAAATGAATGTAACCATTAAAATTTTCTTCCAATCGCAGTTTCTTTACAATCCGAACCAAACGTTCCATTGTATAATCTGCATTATCAAAAATACCCGAACTCAGAAACAATCCTTCAATGTAATTTCTTCGGTAAAAGCCAATCGTTAAATCGACGACTTCTTGTACAGTAAAAGCAGCACGTTTAATGTCGTTGCTTTTTCTGCTCACACAATACGCACAATCAAAAATACAATGATTGGTAAGTAGGATTTTTAGGAGAGAAACACAGCGGCCGTCTTCGGTAAAGGCGTGACAAATTCCTCCTCCAGTATCACCCAGCCCTTTGTTTTTATTTTTTCGAGTACTTTGCCCTGATGAGCAAGAAACATCATATTTGGCTGCATCTGCCAAAATTGCCAACTTCTCCATCACTCTTTCCTGCATCATTTTGCTTCTTTTTAATTGTTTTGAAATGAAAATTCATTCTTTCAAAACTAGGAATTCATGCTAGAAAAGCAGCTCAATTAGGTGTCCTAAATTGTATCAATTTTTGATAAGTGTTAAAATTACATTAATTAAGCCAATCTTAAGATGAAAACAGGTATAAATACGGGGTGATAAATTGCTGAAACTTTATATATTCGTCGAAATTGGAGAACTGATTAACCCCCTTATTATTGGTTTTTTCATATTGAGAAGTATTAGCACCTATTAAGAACAAACGGCTAAAACAATGAAATTTGTAAAAGGACAAGAGATATCCTACACGGCAATAAGTGGGAGATCGTATAAGGGAACCATAATCGAAAGAAAAATGGATTTTAAAAAGGGACTTATAATAAAATCGACTTCAAAAGAAAGAGATTTTCATTATCTGATAGAAATACAAAAAAATGGCACGACCGAGAAAATTCTTTGTGCCGAAAATCATCTTAAATTATTGGAAAAGAAAAAACGACCAGCAAAAAAAGCAGCTTAGTGATCGAGGCTAGTTTTTGATTAAATCTCTTGGAGTTTAAAAGTCATTTTTTAGTCCAATTCTTTTTAAGCTGTTAATGATTCTAAAAACAATTTCATCGGAAAACATGAAACTAGAAAGCGTTTCTTTTATTTCTGTTGCTGTCTGAGGCTGTAGTTCTAGAAGGTTATTTAAATATACTTTTGCTTTTGCATCTTCACTTAGGAGAGATAAAGATGTGGCTTTTAGTAAAGAATCCCAAATAGTTTCTTCAAAATCCATTTTTTCGGCCCAATATAAAGATTTTTGATATTCTTTTTTATGAATGTAATAGTAACAATATCCAACATTAATCCACCATGGATGTGCAGGATTCATGTGAGTTGCATTTTCTAATAAATTAAAACCCTTTTCAAAATAGCCTGCAAAAATCAGTATACAGCCAATTCCTGCAGTAATACCAGATGAATTAGGATTTATTTTCAGACACTGTTCTGCGCTAGAAAGACAGTTGTCCTGGTCTTTTTTAAAGCAGTTTAGAATGGCTAGAGCATACCAAGCCTGTTGGCAATTAGGATCAATATTTAAAGCTTTTGTGATACAATGGCTACTTTTTTCGATAGTTTTTTTGCAATTGTCTAATCCTAGCGCAATAGAGGCCAAATGCATTTCACCCAGCATTGCCCAAGCAATCGCATGGTTTGAGTCTAGTTCTACAGCTTCAGTTAAATTTGATAGAGCATTAGCAAAATTTTCAATAGAATAGGAGCGCTGGTATTCATGATAACTGCAAATTGCTCTTAAAACACCAGAGTTGTTTGATATTTTAGATGGCGAAGTTTTTACCATTTCATTAAAAATAACACCATAATAGCCGCCCATTGTGGAAACAATGTCTTTTACGATTTCATTTTGAATTCTAATGCCGTCATCTAGGGTGGCAGGTGTAAACAATTTGGTCATTATAAACTTTCCTGAAGATGAGTTTATCAGATTAATTCTGATTTGCAGTTTGTTATTAATAATTTGAATATGCCCTGTAATAATGAAATCTGCTCCAACCATATTGGCGGCTTCTAGAACATTTTCGTTAATTTTTGAAATGATGCCAGAAGGAAAATGACCTATTACAGAAATATCCTGAAAACGGGAAAGTTCTGCACTGATCTCTTCGGAAAGAATCTGAGAAAAGGCTTCTAAATCTGGTCGATGATCAATTGTTTTAAAAGGAAAAACGGTAATCACCGGATTGGTTTTACTGATACTGTTTGGAAGATCAGTTTGTCTCATTTTGACATTATGAATAAATTCTGGAACATAACCGCCTTTTGGTACATGAATAATAAGCGGATTGTCTTTTCCTTCGGAAGAATAATATTCATTAAGTAATTTTCTTAATCGTCCTGCGTGAATGCGAACCATTGCATCATCATGAGGATTAAAATGCGAAGGTCTGCTTAAAGCATTTACAGCTATAGAATATTCTTTGATAAACTGCTGCCTTTCATCTATGGTTTCTGTGACAATATAGCGTAGAAAATTACTTAACAGCGTCGAGTTCTTGAAAGAATAAAATTTTAAAACATTTTCCAGCTCATTATAGATTTTATCCGAGGGGATTTTTTTTGTAGACTCCATAATAAATTAAAATAAATTAATTGAAAATTATTAATGTCAAAAAAAAGTCACTGGGGCGTATAAAATGTTAAAGACCAATTGTTTATGAAGATATAAATTTATGAAAATTTTTAACATGTTAGTATTATTTATCTGATATTTTAACGGTTAAATGTAACGGTTAATAACCCCAATCGTGCTGTTGTATTAATTATATTTGTTTGGTAATCGGTTGTAAAACTGTGTATTAGATATTTTTTTAACAAAAAAAGACTGTATTATAAAAGTGTTGAAATTTTTGCATTCCCATATTAAAAACTTTTAGGATCAGATAAAAGCTTTTGAGGTGAATAAAAATTCGTACTGAGAAATATTGATTTTTTAAAATAAAATGACTTTTATTTTAAGCCAGGACTGCAAAAATCAGATTAAAAGTTTATCCCATAATAAACAAACTATAATCATTATGAAAAAAAGGTTTTTGCAAATGACAGCTATGAGGCATCGTTTCCTCATAATTTGTCTTCTCATTTCTGCTTTTGTTCAGGCTCAAGATGAAGGGAATAAAAGCATGGAAATCTATGGTTTTATTATGACCGATGTTGGTTATAATTTTAATCAGATACAATCGGATTGGTACGATGTGGTTAGACCAACAAAACTTCCTGCTTATAAAGACCAATATGGACCAGATGGCAGTTATTACGCTTCTGTACGTCAGACTAGATTAGGTTTTAAAAATTACTTTGACACAGGAATTGGCGAATTAAAAACTCATTTTGAGTTCGAATTGTTCGGTACAGGTGTTGATGCGGGACAAACTACTTTTCGTCTTCGTCATGCTTATGCCGAATTAGGAAAATTTGGAGCTGGACAAACTTGGAGCCCTTTTATGGATATTGGCGTATTCCCGAATTCGCTTGAATATTGGGGGCCAACAGGAATGGTGTTTTTTAGAAATATTCAAATACGTTATATGCCAATTCAAGGCGATACCCGTTTAACCATTGCATTAGAAAGACCAGGAGCAAGTGCCGATCAGGGAGATTATGCAAATCGTGTGGAATTGCAAGGGGTAAAAGCAAGATTTCCGTTACCAGATCTTTCTGCAGAATACCATCACGCAACAAAATGGGGGTATATTGAGTTAGCTGGTATCGTTCGAAAAATCGAATGGAAAGATCAGAATAATGATCAGTATGATTTGTCTGGAGATGCGGTAGGCTGGGGACTTAATTTAAGTACTAATATCAATTTTAGTAAAAATGATGTTTTTAGGGGACAGCTTGTATATGGAGAAGGAATACAAAACTATATGAACGATGCTCCGGTTGATATAGGTATCGAAAACAATTTTGGTAATCCTGTAACTCCTGTAAAAGGTGTTGCGCTCCCTTTAGTTGGTGTTGTCGCTTTTTTAGATCATACCTGGAGTGACAAGTTTAGTACTGCGATAGGTTATTCGATGATTGATATCGACAACTCAGACGGACAAACAGATGACGCTTTTAAAAAGGGACAATACGTTCTGGGAAATCTTTTATATACTCCTGTAAAAAATTGCATGGTCGGAGTTGAATTTCAGTGGGGTAACCGAGAAAATTTCAACGATGGCTGGAGTACTTCAATAAATAAAATACAGTTTTCTTTTAGATATAATTTTTCACAATCATTTTATAAAAGAAATCAGTAAAAGCCTTTTGTTTTTTAATCAATAAAAAAAGAAAATATGTGTAAAACTGTACAATACCTGCTATTGTTCGCATTGTCTTTAGGCATTCTTAATGCTCAGACCCGAACTGAAAAAGATCTTCTAGGAGAAAAACAAATCCCAGCAAATGCTTATTACGGTGTGCAGACAGCACGTGCGTTAGAAAATTTTCAGATAAGTAGCTTGACTACGCAATCTTATCCTGACTATGTAAAAGCTTTTGCAATGGTAAAACTAGCTGCGGCAAGAGCTAATGCCGATGTTGGCAGACTTAAAAAAGATAGGCTGGCTGCTATTGAAAAAGCATGTCAGGCTGTAATTGACGGCAAATATCATGATCAGTTTCTAGTTGATTTGTATCAAGGTGGTGCTGGTACTTCTGCCAATATGAATGTAAACGAAGTTTTGGCCAATATTGCACTGGAACTGAGCGGACATAAAAAAGGAGAATATCAATATATTGAGCCTCACGATGATCTTAATATGGGACAATCAACAAATGATGTGTACCCGACAGCTATAAAAGTGGCATTACTGCTTCATAACGACAAACTGCTTCAAGAGGCTGATCTTTTGGCTAAAGCTTTCCATAAAAAAGGGGATGAATTTAAAGACATCCTAAAAATGGGAAGAACAGAAGGACAGGATGCTGTACCAATGACGGTAGGTCAGGAATTTCATGCTTTCGGAAATCAGCTTGATGCAGAAATTAGCGCTTTAAAAAAGGCGGAAGTTTATTTATGCGAACAAAATATGGGAGCTACAGCGATCGGGACAGGAATTACTGCTTCTCCAGGTTATGCTGAAAAAGTAGCAGCACATCTGGCAAAAATTACAGGAAAACCAATCGTAATGAGCAAAGATCTTATTGCAGCAACAACTAGTCAGCAAGGTTTTGTAATGTATTCTTCTACGCTTAAAAGTATGGCGGTTGCTATGGCAAAAATAAGCAGCGATTTGATCATTTTGGCTTCTGGACCACGTACTGGTTTTTTTGAAATCAATCTGCCTGCACTTCAGCCGGGATCTTCAATTATGCCAGGAAAAGTAAATCCGGTTATGCCAGAACTTATGAATCAATTGTGTTTTAAAGTTATGGGGAATGACTTGACTGTAACGGTTGCCGCTCAATCTGGTTTATTGCAATTAAATGCTTTTGAACCTGTTCAAGCCATCGCTATGATGGAATCTCAAGGATTGTTTTTTAAAGCAATGCCATTATTTAGAAAAAATTGCATCGATGGCATTACGGTAAACAAAGATGTTTTAGCGCATTATATGGATCGAAGTGTTGGTGTTGTAACTGCTCTGAATCCTGTTTTGGGTTACGAAAAAACAACTGAACTAGCCAAAGAAGCATTGGCAACCAATAAGGGAATCTTAGAACTTATACGCGAAAAGAAATTGCTGACAGAAGATCAAATTAAAAAACTGCTTGATCCAGCAACTTTAACAGGCCAAAAATAATTCTCAAACTAAAACGACAAAATGATGAAATTAAATATCAACTTTTGCAAAAAAATAATTTTACTGCTGATATTATCGCTAAATATCAGCATGTTCGGACAGGCTAAGCCGAAAGTTCTAATATTGGCAACAGGCGGAACAATTGCAGGTTCTGCTAAAACTGGGGTACAATCAGGATATACTTCGGGGCAGGTTACCATTGATGCGATGGTAAATGCAATTCCTGATGCTTTAAAAGTGGCCGATATAAAAGGCGAGCAAATTGCGAATGTAGGATCTCAGGATATGTCTTTTGAAATTATGCTGAAAGTAGCCAATAGAATTAATGAATTAGCCAATAGCAATGATGTAGATGGTTTTGTAATTACACACGGAACCGATACGATGGAAGAAACGGCCTTTTTTTTAAATCTAACTACAAAAACAGATAAACCAGTAGTGCTTGTAGGATCAATGCGTCCGTCAACAGCAATTAGTGCAGACGGACCTTTAAATCTTTATAATGCAATTGCTGTAGCTGGAGATCCTAAAGCAAAAGGACGCGGAGTGCTTTTGGTAATGAACGATTGGATTCATTCGGCACAATCTTTAACAAAAGTGAGTACAACGGCTGTTCAGACTTTTATGTCTCCGCTTCGTGGACTTATCGGTATAACTTCTTACGGGACGAATGATTTCTTTAATTATCCTAGTCAAAAATTTGGAAAAAACTCAGAATTTGACGTAAAAGGTGTTAGTTCTTTTCCTCGCGTAGATATTATTTACGCCGATGCAGATATGAAACCAGATTTAATTGATGCTTCAATAGAGCGTGGCGCCAAAGGAATTGTAATTGCCGGAGTAGGAAACGGAAACATGAACAAAGCTTCATTAGATGCTTGTGCAAGAGCCAGTAAAAAAGGAATTATCGTAGTTCGAAGCACGCGCGTTGCAACTGGACTTGTAAGCCGTAATGTAGAATGCAATGATGATGAACTTGGTCTGATTGCTTCATATGCTTTGAATCCGCAGAAATCTAGAATATTATTGTCAGTAGCATTGTTGAAACAGAGAAGCTTGGCAGAACTTCAAAAGATATTCGAAGAATATTAATCTTATTTTTTAAGCAAATCTAGAACTTATGATCCTAATACTATTATTGATGCTGATAAAATCGCTGCTAAAGGCAACATCTGCTTTTAGGTCTTTTAGTAAAAGGGAATAATGTAATATTAACTTGAAAATTTAATGTGTATGAAAAATAAAATAGTGATAAGAGCGGTTCTCGCAGGGTTTTGTGCTTTTTTGGTTTCCTGCAACACAAAAAAAGACGAAAATACTGTAATTGACCTAAAAGAAATCAAGAAGCAAATTCAGGCAAAAGAGAATGAATATGCCGCAACGTACAATGCTGGACAGCTAAAAGAAATAGGATATTATGCAGACGATGCGATAACTTTTTATCAGAACAGGCCACCAATTATTGGTAAAGATGCTAGATATGAATTTTTAGAATCAGATTTGACTAATAACACTAATACGATATCATTTGAAACCAAAGAAGTTTTTGTTTCGCATGACGGAAATATGGTTTTAGAAGTAGGATATTATAAAGTAATAGATTCTACTAAAACGCCAATTAATACCGGAAACTACATGAGCTATTTCGAAAAAAGAGATGGCAAATACGTGTGCGTAAGAGACATGAGCGCTTCTGATGGATTGGTAGAGTAACTTATAAATAAAGATCATGAAAAAAATACTATTTGTACTGTCATTGGCTTTTGGAATGAATGCCACTGCTCAAAGTTCTGTTGATGAAATAAAATTGATCCAAGATCTTTACGGAAAATCTAAAGCAGAAGTGGTCAAAGAATATTTGGGTTTGACAGATGTACAGGCTACAGCATTTCAGCCGATTTATGACAATTACGAATCGGAGCGCAAAGCTTTAAGTCAAAAGAAGATTCAAATTCTTGAAGATTATGCAAAGAATTATGCTACGCTGAGCGATGCTAAAGCTACAGAATTAACATCTTCGAATTTAAAGTATAATCAAGAAGCTGAAAAACTGCTTGCCAAAACACATTCTAAACTGGTGAAAGCTATTGGCGGAATCAATGCAGCAAAATTTGTGCAGCTTGAGCAATATTTGCAGGTAACCATACGAGCCGAAATTCAAGATGCTATTCCTTTTATTGGAGAATTGGATAAAACCAAAAAACAATAAACGATTTCTGGGTACAGAGTAGAAAGTATAGAAAGAATCATTTTCTACTCCGCTTATTAATATTTTATACTCTTACTATGATAAAGAAATTTACAAAATATTTGACCGTTGCATTAATCATGTCTGCCCAGTTGATTTTTTGCCAATCTGATAATGATGGTCCGGAACTTGGACTTCCTGGCGACAATCTAGATTTGTATGCCGTGATGTCCCTGTTTCAGAAATCAAAAACCATCGAGGAATTTGAAAAAAATCTGAATCTGGAAAAAACAGGAATCAATAACCTAGATTTGGATCTGGATAAAAAAGTAGACTTTATAAAAGTAGTCACAAAGAAAAATGGTAATTCGTTTACTTTTATTCTGCAGGTTGCTGTAAACAAGAAGGAAAATCAAGACGTTGCTGTTATTTTGGTCGATAAAGATAAAAACGGAAAGGTGAAAATGCAGATTGTAGGCGATGAGCTTCTGTATGGAAAAGATTATGTTATTGAACCAGTAGCTAAATCTTCACCAGCAAAAACAGCAAATCCTGCCTATGCAGGAGATGATCCCGTACAAAGTTCGCCAGCCGTTACGGCAGTTGTGGTAGAAACGGTGCCAATTGTACAATATGTATATTCACCAGCTTACGTGCCGTATTATCCACCTTATTATTACGGATTTTATCCGCCTTACTTTGCCGCTTTTACTGTAATGGCAGTAGGGATTTATCGCCACAACCATTATTACCATCATCATGGTTATCACGGAGGGCATTATCATGGCGGGCATAACAACGTATATATAAATAACAGAAACAGTTTTAATAATTACAATAACAATAGATCGAGATCTAATACGGTGCGAGATAATTCGACCAATAATAGATACAATACCAATCGAGGTAATTCCCGCCCTTCAGCAAGTACACGTCCATCAGCAGGAAATTCCAATCGTGCGGGAAATACTAGTGCATCTGGAAGAACACGACAGAGTTCATCGCCAAGTGCAGGGACTTCAAATCTTAATAGAGGAAGCTCTTCAGGAGGCAATTTTAATAGAGGAGGAGCATCGTCAAGACCAAGCGCTGGACAAATGGGAGGAGGTTCTCGTGGCGGAGGCGGAGGCTTCGGCGGAGGTGGCGGAAGAAGAAGATAAACGGCGTTTTTTATAATGTTTCATCAAAAAAATGCGTAAGTCCTTTTGGGTTTACGCATTTTTGGTTTTTATATTTTATAATATACACGAGATTTTGCAACTATTCATTCCGTAGGAATGTCTCATCGGTAGAAACGAAATTTGAATCCCGAATACACGTTCCGTAGGAACGTTTGATTGGTTAAATGTTTCGCAAATCAGGTGTCCCTACAGGACACAATGTGATGAATATTTTTTTCTACCGACGAGATATTCCTAGCGGAATATTAACAATTGTTATCATATAAGATAACCTTTTATTGAAAGTATATTCTGATATTTGAATTATTGAAAAATGATATAAAATTGAAAGAATGGAAACGGCAGAAATAGAGAAAATAAATTATCTTAAAAAACAATCAGCTCAATATTTAAATATTTTAAAATCGGCTGTTAAAGGTTACAATGCAGAAATCAATGTTTTGAGCTACTCCGAATTAGGTTGTGTGATAACAAATATGCTAAAACTTTGCATTTTGGCATTAGAAAATGATAATTATAAAAAACCTTTAATAGACGTTGGATTGGTTTTAGAACAAGCACTTCAATTATTTCCAACCGATGAAATGGAGCTTTTGGATATTATTAATGAAATGCAGATTAAAGAATTTTGTGATGAGGTGAAATAAAAAAGCTCCAGATTTCTCTGAAGCTTTTATGTTTTATCAAAAGAATGATTATTTTACTTTTTCTGGTAAAGTCATTTTCCAAACATTGTTGATTACATCAGGCTCTGGACCATAGATTCTCATAACAAACATGAATTTTTCATCTTTTGGAGTCGGAAGCCAGTTGCTTTCTTTATCCTTTCCTGGCGAAGTGCTTTGCAGATAAATAACCAAATCTCCGTTTGGCTCATATTTTAAGCCTTTTGTTTTATTACCGATAGAATATCTGTTAATCGGATTCGGAACAAGAAAACGTTTTGGAAGATTATACATTGTTAAACTCCAGAAATATTTCGCTTCAGGAAGCTGATCTTTACTGAATTTTATAACATATTTATTATTTCCTAAAAGTGGCTGATTATCTTTATCATTGCTGCTTCCAGTATAAACTGCTTCTTCTTTTGTGTTTCCGTAAATTCCAGCAGCCGCAGCAATCGCACGATTTAGGTAATTGTTTTGAAGTTCGGCTCTAGTGCCAAAAAGATTTCCGAAGTCTTTAAGACCGCTTACTTTTGATTCTAATTCTTGTTTTGCTTCTGCAATTCCTTTTTCGATTGCTTTTATCGTTTCTGGCGGATATTTACTGCTGTCAAAAGCAGTTCCTGGTACAAGTCCGATTTTTGCAAAACGGGCTCTCAATTCTTTCTCGCTGCTGTCTTCGCTTGCATATTGCAATAGAGAGTTTAATACATTAATAAATTGTGGAGTGCCATAATCGCTTTCTTTCCAAACAGGAAGTTCTAAGTTGTATTTTTTAACTGTCGGCGCAGGCTGTTTTGTATATTCATGCAAGGGAGTTATTTTATATTGACTTTGTATTTTTTTCAGATTAGCAACATCCGTAGGATCATGAAGCTGAGTTCGTCCCACTACAAATATTAAGTTGGTTTCTGAGCGCAAAACCTTGTCAATTCCTTTTGGCGTTTCACCTTTCCAGTCTGGTCCTGCAAGCAGATATTTTCCGCCATTGTTTCCAGTAACACGAGTTCCAATATATTCGTAGTTAAAGGTATATAAATCTACCAATTGCATTACGTAATAACGGTCGCTTTCCATTTTAGGCACTTCAAGAACAACAGGTTCATCAGAAACATTAAGCGCTGCCATAGAGTATGGCGTATCATTGTTTATGGTTACAACTAGAGTATCTGCAGGAGTAGCGCTATTCGCGAAGCTTTTAAATTTATTAAAACCTGCGTATGCTCTGTCACCTTTATTCAGTGCATTGGCATAAATGGTTTTGTAATTGTAAAATATTGGATATCCGTATATCCAAGCTTCTTTTGCAATAGCAGTTATGGAGTCAGAAGACGTTGCATTTGCATTTTCTGAATTATCTTTTGATTGTTCTTTTTTGCAGGCTGTTAATGCCAAAAGTGCGACGATAAAAAAAGCAGTTAAATTTTTCATAATCAGACGGTTTAATTTCATGTAAGATTTTTTTCCTGATTTTAAAATTAGAGTTTAAAAGAAAAATTATGCTTTTTTGAATGACAAACATGGTTGCAAATTATAAGTTGCAACCATTTTGCTCTTATGAAGTGGCTTAAAATAAAAAAGCTCCAGATTTCTCTGAAGCTTTTAATATTTGTGAATGTCGATACTTAAAAATTAGTATTTATTTTTTTTGAACGATCTGCAATGTAAGAGATCAACCAAATTACCTGTCCTTCTTTTACAAAGTAAATTTTCTTTGTTGCGTAGTCTGGAATACTTTCAAGACAAGTTACAAGAATGTTGTTTGCCGAAATCAAATATTTTTGATCGTAAGTGCTTAAAACTCTAGCAGCCTCTTTGTTTGTTTTGGCAAGGTTTGTAAACTTACCAAAGTTGTTTTTAAGAATAGCATCATAATCAATAACATCCTGAAGTGTTAAAGCAACATAATGATCTTTATTGACAGTTTCGTCATAAAAAAGAGTCGAAAATGCCCAAACAGCCCCACCAGATAAGTATAATTTATCTTTTTTTGCTAAAGGAGGATTCGCATCAAATAACTCTTTTGTTTTTTTACGCAGAATGACATTATAGTCAAAAGATTTTTCTTGATAAGTCGACATGTCGTTTACCTGACTTTTGTTTACCACTGTTTTTTCTACAGCATCAGTAAGCGTCATGGTTCCAAAGCTAAGTTCAAGAGGAACAAACTCTAATTTACCATCTTTTAGTTCGTCGATATAACCTCCTTTTGTAGTTTGAGCACCAATATCAAGAAGGAAAGCATTAGCAAAATCAACAGGAGGAATAGCACCTTTTACAAGCGTTTTTGCTTCTTCGTTAACATCTAATACCTCTAATTGTTTTCCAGTTAAAAGAGCAATTTTATTTTTTAGAACATCTAAGTTACGCGCAGATGCAAAAACAGGAGCCGCAACAATAAAGATGTTTTCTTCAAGAAGTTTATTTTCAGCTCTAATTTTCTGTAATTGATTGGTAACCGTTACAGTAGTTCTAGTAATGTCTTCTTGAGTAAGTTCGCCATTAGCAGTAATATGATCAGCAAACGGAATTCTCTCAGTCCAGAAAGAAAGAATTTTATAGTCTGCCTTTCTGATGTTGCTTACATCAATAACCGAAACTTTTATGGCTCTACGGCCAATTTCGATTCCAGCATAAACACTTTTTTGAGAAAATGCAGTGACAGAAAAAAATAATGTTAAAAGGGTAAAAAATAAGAATTTGGGGTTGTGTTTTTTAAGCATTGTGTTGAATTGTAGTTATAATATAATTTTTTTAATGGATTATAAAGTTGCTTTTTTGTGATATTAGTGTGAAAATCACAATTTTAGAATGAAAACAAATGGTTTCATTACGGAATTGCGAATTTAAGAAAACATTTAATAATATAAAATCAGTTAATACGAAAACATGATATTAAATTATTGTAAAGAAATAACGAGGTTTATTTCAATAAAGTATATTTGTAAAAAAAGCTCCAGATTTCTCTGAAGCTGTACTTACATTTAAGAATGATAAAAAGGAGTTTCTATTTTTCTACTCTTTTGAAGTCTAAATCTTGAAAATCAAAACTAAAATCAATATTTGGCGAAATGCCTTTCATTTTGATAGATTGGGCTTTACCTGTTTCGTCAAGCGAAAACAGAACTAGAGCATCACACTCCATGGCTTGATATTCCCATTTTACTGCAAATGTATTGGCATTATAGAAAGCCATTGGGCCATTTAATTTTGGTGACCTAAGGCATTTGATCCATAATTGTTTATTTTTTAAAAACACTTCTGCTTTTCCAAACCATTTATCTTCGTAAATACCAATAAAGTCTTCGTTTTTTATTTTGACATTTTTTACAGAAGCTACTTTTTTCCAAACGTTTTTGGTTACATCATCACCTGTATTCTTGTCTTCACTCAGCCATTGGACTAATTTATCTGTCCAGCCAAAATCATCAAGTCCTAAATAACTGTCTTCAATAGTATTTGATACTGCAGTAAAAAGACCGCCACCGCCATTTTCAGTATTCGTTAGAATCACAATCCCCAAGTTTAAATCAGGAAATAGAGTTACTTTAGACAGCATTCCTGGCAGACCGCCTGTGTGTTCTACCTTAAGATTTCCTTTTGAATCTGATATAAACCATCCTAAACCATAACCATTAAAATGAGAATTGTATCTTGGATCAGAATCTGTAGGCATAATGGTATGTAAACGCCACATTTCGTCATGATTTTTTAAAGAAAACAGAGAAGATTTTAAATCTTCACCATATTTGCCCTTATTTAAACGCACAATCATCCATTTTGCCATGTCAGCAACATTGGAATAAATACCTCCAGCGGCACTTGCTATGCCTATATCATAAGCATCAACGGTTTTTATTGTTCCAGATGTTGAAGAATGCGGAACGGCAAGATTTGTTTTATCTTTCAGCAGGCTTCCAACAAAAGTATGGTTCATCTGTAAAGGAGTTATAATTCTTTGCTGCACAAATTGCTCATAACTCTGACCGCTAACTTTTGCTATTATTTCCCCGGCAATTATATAAAGTAAATTATCATAATCAAATTTGGTTCTAAAGGCAGAAACAGGCTTAAAATATTGAAAACTTTTTGTTATATCTTGTATGGTAAAGTTGGAACCGTCAGGGAAAAACATCAAATCGCCAACACCTAATCCAAGTCCGCTGCGGTGCGTTACTAGATCTTGAATATTAAAATTCTCGGTAACATAATCGTTATACATTTTAAATTCAGGCAAATAATCTTTAACCTTATCTGTCCATTTCAATTTGCCTTCGTCTTCTAAAATCGACAATGCGGCTGTTGTAAAAGCTTTACTATTAGATGCAATTTGAAAATTGGTGTAATCGTCTACCGCTTTTTGGGTTTCAATAGAACTAACTCCGTATCCTTTTGAATGGATTATTTTTCCATCTTTAACTACTGCAATTGAGGCACCTGCAACTTTAAATTTTTGCAAAGCATTTAGCATTAAAGAATCAATTTTTGCAGATGATAATTGAGCAAATGATGCTGAAGAGGTAAAACAAAGGAAAAGTAATAAAGCTAAACGAATTCTCACTTTTTTCATAATTAATTTGATTTTTGGACTTATGGTAAATAGTTAAACAGAATTTTTAAATAAGAAATAATTTGGTTTGAAATTAAAATTTATGAATGAGCAATATAAGAAATATCTTTAATTGAAAGGAGTAGTGTTTTCATTTGAAATCAATAAAAATGAAAAAACACCACTCAAAAATGAATGGTGTTTTTTGTTATTGTGAGATTTTAGAAAAAGAAGTAACCAACGGATACCTGAAATACGCTGTTTTTATTTTTAATAGAAGAGCCCTCTACATTATTAATGTCAGTTAGTCCCAGATTGTATCTGACCCCAAAATTAAGTCCGTTTTCAAGTTTGTAGCCTATACCAAAATTAACACCAAAATCAACAGTATTAAACGAATCTTTTACATCTGTTTTTTCATTTTTAGCCGAAACTAAAAAACCTATCTGCGGTCCTGCTTCAAGACTCAATCCTTTTGTTACATAGTATTTTCCCATTAAAGGAATGTTCAGATAATTTAAGGCAACTATATCATTATTGAAACTATAACCCTGGCGGGAGTACATTATTTCGGGTTGAAAAGAAAACTTTTCGGACAATGGAATTTCTGACATAACACCAATGTTATACGATGTTACAAGATCAGCATTTTCGGTATTATCTTCACTGATAGTTGCAAAGTTTAAACCCGCTTTAGCTCCAAATTTAATTTCTTGGGCATTTACATTCACAAATCCTAAAACTGTAAAAACAGCTAACAATAAAATTTTTTTCATAAAAATTGTTTTGAATTATTTGAAGCCAAAATTGATGTAAAAAAAAGTACGAAAGGTTTCAAAAGCTTAAAAGTGGATAAATTGGTACTTATTTACTGATGTTTTTATAATTATTAATTGCGACTAGTAAAGCTATTTTCGGTTATTGGATTTATAATTTATCAAATATGCCACAATTACTATTTAGCAGTTTGTTAACTTTTTCTTAGCAGCATGAAAGGTTGAAATAAACCAACTCTATTACAGATTTTAGAGAATAATTGAATGATGATTTGTAATTCAGATCTTATTAATTGTCATTTTGTTTAGTTTTAATTGTAATTCCTTTAACAGTAAATAAAGTCAATTAAGTATAGTTTCGTCATGGAAAATTATAGGTAATTACCTAAAAAAAACAGAAACAGTATCCTAACTAAATACTACGATATAGATTGAACTTTACTATTTTTTTTAACACGGCAATTTTTCAAGGAATAGTTCTTGGAGCAATTATTCTAAAATCACCACTATTTAAGAGTAATGCCAACAGATATCTGGCTTATGCAATATTTGCACTTTCAGTGCTTATTGCCAATCTCATATTTGAGATGATTGATCTTTATAGCAGTATGCCTTTTCTGCGTTTTCTGGATGATGTCGAATGGGCATTTCTCTTTCCGGTTCTTATTTTTATGTTTGTTGTACATCAGGTAAATCATCCTATTAGAAATTCCAAAAAGATTCTATGGCTGTATGTGCCATTCCTATATTCAGCCATTACAAATGTTTTTTATGATTGCGATGCTGTAGCGCATATTTTTACAATTCCGCACTTTCTTAAAAGTATTCTAGAAACTATAGGAGGTTTTGATTTTTATCTTATTCTGGTATTTATGCCCTTTATGGCTGTTTACACTTTCGGTTTTATTAAATTTTCAAAAGATAAACAGGAAAAGAAATGGATTACTTTTTTATGGTTTTTGGTTTATGCATTAATGTTGTCTTGGATGGTGGCTATTCTGACAGGGCTGCTTTTTGAATATGATCTTTCGTATGTTATGCAGATTCTGGCGTTGTTTGCTACATTTTTAATTCATTGCACAGCTTATTATGGCGTGTTTAGATACAGGCTGGCAGACAATAAAAAAGGAATAGAAGAGCTGTTAAATAAAAAAGCTTTATCAGACGATGAAATAGCTGTCGAAGAAGTAATCCTTAAAAAAGGAAATGATGCAAATGGTTTAGAAATCTTTACAAAAGAAAACCCTTATTTTAAGCGACTGGAAATACTTTGCGAAGAGCATCAAATTTACAGAGACAGCAATCTAAACAGAGAAAAAGTAGCAGAGCAGTTAGGAATAAGTGCGGGATATGTTTCGCAACTCGTTAATGTAATTACGGGAGATAATTTTGCCAATTATATAAATAACTATCGGGTCGAAGCTGTAAAAGAAATGATTCTCGATTCGGATTATGAAAACTACAGCTTATTAGCAATAGGATTAGAATCTGGATTTACTTCAAAGACAACATTTCATAACGCCTTCAAAAAATCGACAGGTATGACACCAAACAGTTTTAGGAATACCAATAAATAAGTTCGGATTTCTCCAGTTTTAAGATATCTACTATGCCGACGATGTTTTTACAGAAAGAGGCGAACCTATTACCGATCAAATTGTGAGGAAAAAGTGAAAATTTGAATAACTTTGTGTAGGTAACTGTAAATTTTGACAGTAATTTTAAACATACATTATGAAAACACAAATATTGATAATCTTTCTGGGCTTTTTAATATTCACTTCCTGTAAAGAGGATAATATTGACTGGGTTTTTGTAAAAGGAGGAACTTTTGAACAAGGCAAAAATCAAATAATCGTTAGTCCCAAAGGAGATACAATAAAAGGGTTTACAAGTCCACACCGAATGGTTGAACTCGATGATTTTTACATAAGTAAATATGAAATAACGGTTAAGCAGTTTAGAGAGTTTTGCGAAAAAACAGGTAGAAAAATGCCCGATGCACCTGCTGAAAGTGCCTACGGGAAAAAAGTATATTATAAATGGATAGATGAAAATCCAATGCTAGCAACTTGGGACGAGGCAAATGATTATGCAAAATGGGCAGGAGGAAGATTACCAACAGAAGCAGAGTGGGAATATGCTGCTAAAGGCGGAAAGGAAACGAAAAACTTCAAATATAGTGGCAGTAATAATCCAATCGAGATTGGTTGGGTAAAAGAAAATTCGGATAGCATTTTTCATAAAGTTGGGCTTCTTAAGCCTAATGAACTAGGAATTCATGATATGACTGGAAATGTTGGTGAGTGGGTTTCTGATTGGTATAACCCTGAAAAAGATAGTTTAGTAAGCAAACAGAATCCTCAAGGACCGTCGGAAGGAGATGGAGTATATAAAATCTCGAAAGGTGTTAGTTGGTTTTACGAAACCCAAAATTCAGATGGGAAACCTTTAGAATTTGGAATTCATATGCCCGAAGTCAGATACCAATCTCCAAAAGGGACACGAAATGATGGTTTTGGATTTAGAATTGCTAAAAGCAAATAATATGTTGAAATATATTACGCTTATCTGTCTAGATTTGGATGGCTTTGCGCATTTTTTTTCAGATATAGATAGGTTAGTGATCAGTCTTTGAGAACGAAAACAGATAATCAGAAACAGTCGAAAAAATCATGAAGAAAGAATTTCCAACTATAAAAACCGAAAGACTTTTGCTGCGGCAATTTTCAGATAGTGATCTTGGAAATGTTTTCAAAGGACTTTCGAATCCTGAAGTCATTAAGTATTATGGAGTGAGTTTTCAAACATTGGAAGCGACTAAAGAACAAATGCTTTTTTTTGCTAATCTTGAAAAAAACGATACAGGAATTTGGTTTGCCATTTGCTCGGCTGATAACAGCACATTCTACGGAGCGGGCGGATTAAATAATTTAAGTAAAGAACATAAAAAAGCAGAAATCGGTTTTTGGTTAATTCCAGATTTTTGGGGAAATGGAATTATGAAAGAAGCAATGCCACTAATTTGTAATTATGGCTTTGACCATTTAGAACTTAACAGAATTGAAGCATTTGTTGAGTCAGAAAATAAGAATTGTAAAAACGCAATGGCTAAACTTGACTTTCAGTACGAAGGGACTATGAAAGACTGTGAAATTAAAAATAACAAGTTCATAAGTCTTGATATTTATGCTATCTTTTTATCTCCCGATAGCATAAGTGATTCCGCCAAGTAAATGCTGTACAAAAAGAGGGGCACTGTAGCTTTCAGAGCTGTGTCCTAAAGCGGTGTAAAATACTCTGCCACCATCATATTCGTGATACCATGCCAAAGGATGATTATCGCCATGTTTACCACCTTTATATGAAGATTCGTCAATTTTTATAAGCACATTTACGCCTGGATTCAAATATTTAAAATTGTACCATTCGTCTTTTCGTTCCCAAATTGACGGAAGATGTTTTGTAGATGCATGTTCATGATTTACAATGATAAGTTTAGCATTCTGTGGTTCAGGATGTCCTTCAAAAATTCCGCCGATCATTTGCGTGTACCAAGACCAGTCTGGTTCGCAGTTTGTAGCCGAATGAATACCAACAAAACCATTTCCTTTTTGAATGAATTTTTGCAAAGCCAATTTTTGATTTTCGCCTAAAACATTACCTGAGGCACTTAAAAATACAACGGCTTGGTATTGCTTTAAGTTTTTGGAATTAATTGCCAGAGAATCTTCAGTAGCGTCTACAATAAAATTATTTTCTTGTCCCAGTTTTTTTATCGCTGCGATTCCAGCAGGAATGCTTTCATGTCTAAAACCTTTAGTTTTAGAAAAAATCAGCACTTTTTTAGCTTTATAAAAAGTGGTTTCTTCTGTATTTTTTATATGGAAAGAAACTAGAAAATAGCTTGTTAGTAGAATGAAGCTGAATAAAAATGATTTTTTTATTGAAAACAGTTGGTTCATTTTAGAAAATTTTATTTTGGGAAGATAGAAAAAAAATTTCTGTCGAGCGTGTTTTCTAGGCTATTGCAAAATAGCTAGTTCTGAATAATCGATATAGATTGTTTTAGTGTTACTGCTGTTCACAGTTGAAAAGCTTCATAAATGTCTCGAAATTTGCGTTTTGGAAAATTTTCAGATATTTGATATATATAAAATCGGTAATCACAATAATATGAACTATCAAAATATTGTTCCCGAAGACTCTATTTCGCTTTTTGTGAAAAACATATGGGTATTTGAAAATGAAGATAAAAATACAGATACGACATTGCCTTTTTTTGCAGATGGCTGTCCAGGTTTGATGTTTCAGCAAACTGATCAAGGATTGATCGTAAAGCCTCACGATAAAACGATGCCAGAAGTTTTTCTCTACGGCCAAACAATTCTACCAATTGAACTTGAGATTTCGGGCGCATTTCTTATTATCGTTTTTCAGCTGTATCCCTTTGTCTTGAAAACATTTTTCGATATACAGCCCCAGAGTATAAACGATAATTGTTATTACTTTGATGATACTGAGGAAGATATAAAGTGGCTCAAAAAACAATTGGAATTGAGTGAAAGCATAAAAGATAAAATTGAAATTATATCAAAATTGCTTTTACGGTACTTTGAAAAGAAAAAGGAAAACCTTGATTTTGAAATACGACAAGGCATAGAATGCATCTTTCAAACAAAAGGTCAGGAAAGTATACGCTCGATTGCCAGCAAATTAAAGTTCAATATACGCACCTTTGAAAGAAGATTTCTAGCTGAAACAGGGCTTACTCCTAAACAGTTTGCTAAGATTATCCAATTTCAAGCTTCATTGGATCAATTGACCGTTAAAAATTATGAAAAGCATACTGACATTGTCTATCAAAATGGGTTTTCAGATCAATCTCATTTTATAAAAGTTTTTAAGGCTTTTACCGGCAAAACTCCAAAATCATTTGAGAAATAATAATCACTGTCGCTTTTATTCTATTTTAGAAGATTTATCTATTGCAATTTTGTATCACTAATCTTAAAAATTGATACAAAATGAAAGTAATAATCTTTGGAGCCACAGGTACAGTTGGCATTGAAATCGTAAAACAAGCATTAAAAAATGGTGATCAAGTAACGGCTTTTGTTCGTGATCCCCAAAAACTACAAACCATTTCTCATCCTAACCTTCATATTCATGTTGGTGATGTTTTGAGTTTGAATGATGTTGAAAACGCGTTGCAGAATCAAGAAGCAGTTTTTTGTGCCTTAGGCGATGGTAGAAAAGGCAAAATACGTGCAGAAGGAACAAAAATCATTATTGAGGCCATGAGAAAAAAAGGATTAAATAGGCTGATTTGCCAAACGACGCTCGGCTTGGGTGAAAGCTATGGGAATCTTAATTTTATTTGGAAACATGTTATGTTCGGAATGTTGCTAAAAAGAGCATTTCAAGACCATAAATTGCAAGAAAAATATATTTTGGACAGTAATTTGGATTATACAATTGTTAGGCCAAGTGCTTTTACAGATGATCAAATTACCAATACGTATCGCATAGGTTTTGACGGAAATTATAAAAAACTTAATCTAAAAATTGCCCGCAAAGAAGTTGCAGATTTTATGATACGTCAACTAAATACCAATGAATATTTAAAAAGAGCAGTTAGCATTTCCAATTAAAATGAGAGCATCAAACATTCTACTAATTATTACGGCAACGACAGCAGCATTAATGGCTGGGCTTTTCTTTTCATACTCGATTTCGGTGAGTTTGGGATTGGGAAAACTAAACGATAAGGAATTTCTAAATGCGATGCAGAACATCAATCGAGAGATTCAGAATATACCATTTTTCATTTGCTTTTTTGGAACGTTGATTATGCTCCCAATTACCAGTTTTGTTTACTATAAAAAGCAATCATTTCTGTTGCTCTTTATGGCTACACTATTTTATTCAGTTGGTGTGTTTGCTGTAACGGCGTTTATAAACGTTCCTCTAAATAATAAGCTGGAGTTGTTTGAACTTGCAAATGCCACAAATGCAAGTGCGAAGCAAATGAGAAATATCTTCGAAGACCGTTGGAATTTTTGGAATGATATTAGATCCCTATCATCCTTATGCAGCGTGTTTTTTATTATTCTAGCCTGTGTTTATAATGGGGATAAATTAAGACGTAATTGATACTAAAACATTAGATCCCTGTTTTTCGAAGTTTTCAATTTTAAATTATATTTGTTGAAAAGCGTAAAGTCAGAAACTGTGCGTAGTGTCGAGTTTCTTTAATTTAAGAACATTCTTTAGAATGGATTATACAAATGTTATCGTCAAATGAGAAAAAACATCCTAGTATTAATATTATTGACTTCTATTCTATCTTTCTCACAAAAGAAAGACCATTGGAATGATATTACAATTAAAACTTTGGACTCAATAAAAGACGAATTAGAGCCAGAACAAATCAAATGTTTTAAATTATTGATTTCAAAAAGGGAAGATTACCAAACTCAAAAACGGATTGATACAACAAGTTCAACTATTTTAATAGTTGAGGGATATAATTTCTCGGAAAGAAAATATGGAATCTATGAGGATTTCCTTTTTGATAATGATCACATATATTCATATGAAAATAACACTCCAGAAATTGGTGTAAGTTTCAATGATTACGAAGACTTTATTGTACCTGCTCTCAATAAAAAAGCTTTGGACTCAATAAGACCAAGAAAGTACAAAGCGGTTTTCGGTTGTTCGCCGACCAAAAGGACAAGAAGAAAATCAAGAAGAATAATGAAAATGGCTCAAAAGGAAGGAATAATATCCGAAGAATATGTGAAAATATTAACCTTGATTGATAATAGAACTAGAAAAATAAAAGTCTCATTTTTGATTCCGAAAGCAGGAAAAAGAGAAGTTCAAATTTCTTATGGGCCTTATTACTCAGAAAAGAGATTGGAATATTGGCTAAACTAAATTCTGGATATAACAATGTTATAAGTAGTATTATTAAAGCACAGCATTTAATGTATTAAAAAAGGTAAAACAAAAAAAGCTCCAGATTTCTCTGAAGCTTTATACTTGTAGCGGGAAGCATTGAAATATCTAACCGATTTGTTTATGATTTTAATGAAATTTTATCTGCATAAATTGTATTAGAAACATTCCTTATATTCGCTTATAAAAAGTTAAACTATGATACAAAAATAATGTCATTTTGTCTTTTAGTTAAGTTGTTAAAACAACATCTTTTAATGGTTTAATAAAATTTAAATTTTTTAAAATGAGCGAAATAATTTTAGGAAGTGAATATCATCAAATTTTAGATAATCTTTTGAGAGAAATAGATTTGTCAAAGCTTCCTTTGTACGGAGAAAATGAGATTTACAGAATGAATGCAGGTAGATATGGTAAAGTCAAAATAAAATTAGATATTGAAAGAGATAATGAAAAAATAGAATATATTCAAGATTTATATAATAAAACTAATAATCCTATTAATTGTTGTACTTATGAATGGGAAGCTAAAGAAGAAAAACTTCCGAAACACTTTGAAGAATATATTAAACCAGTAATATTAAGATTTATCGAAGTTTTATCGACAATTAGTAATAACAATAATGTTGTTTTAAAATTTTCAGTTGTCGACGGTGACTGGAAAACATCAGAAAACACTGCGCATCATCTTGCAACAAAAAATGCATTAATAGAATTGTTTAAACAAATATAAAATATTATGCTCCTGTTGGCAAAAGCATCCAGCTCGCGAGCTAAATAAAAATCAAATCTCTACAAACAAGACTATATAAACAAAAAAAGCTCCAGATTTCTCTGAAGCTTTTTGTCTGTGTAGCGGGAACAGGACTCGAACCTGTGACCTTCGGGTTATGAGCCCGACGAGCTGCCTACTGCTCTATCCCGCGATGTTTCGGGTGCAAAGATACGCCGATTTTTTAGAAATCCAACGAAAACTTAAAAAAATGTTTTATTTTCTGTATTGACTTGATATGACTACCTTTGCAAAATAAATAAAGCAAAAAATGTCACATAAAGCAGGTTTCGTAAATATTATTGGAAATCCAAATGTTGGAAAATCAACATTGATGAACGCTTTCGTTGGAGAACGATTGTCGATCATTACATCAAAAGCACAAACTACACGTCATAGAATTCTTGGAATTGTAAACGGAGAAGACTTTCAATTGGTTCTATCTGATACTCCAGGAATCATCAAACCTGCATACGAAATGCAGGAATCGATGATGAACTTTGTGAAATCGGCTTTTGAAGATGCTGACATTTTAATCTACATGGTCGAGATAGGCGAGCAGGACTTGAAAGACGAAGACTTCTTCAAGAAAATCATTCATGCTAAGATCCCGGTTTTATTGCTTTTAAATAAAATTGATAATTCAAACCAAGAACAATTAGAACAGCAAGTTTCTTTCTGGAAAGAGAAAGTGCCAAATGCAGAGATTTTCCCGATTTCGGCTTTGCAAAACTTCAACGTTCCTGAAGTTTTCGGAAGAATTATCGAATTATTGCCAGAATCTCCACCTTATTATCCAAAAGACCAATTAACAGACAAACCAGAACGTTTCTTTGTTAACGAAACCATTCGTGAGAAAATCTTATTGAATTACGCTAAAGAAATTCCGTACGCAGTAGAAATTGTAACAGAAGAATTTCATGAAACGGAAAGCATTATCAGAATCCGTTCGGTAATTATGGTAGAGCGTGATACGCAAAAAGGAATCATTATTGGACATAAAGGTGCTGCGCTTAAAAAAGTAGGAACCGATGCTAGAGCTGATTTAGAGAAATTCTTCGGAAAACAAATTCACATTGAACTATATGTAAAAGTGAACAAAAACTGGAGAAGCAACGCAAATATGCTGAAACGTTTCGGATATAATCAGTAGTTTTTTTGTTTAATCGGTTAATCGTTGATTTGTTTAATCGTTAAACGAAAGTTCTTTTGAAAACAGGTGTCCTAGCCCAGATAGGAGCGGTATCCTTTTTCTGGCTTCTTTAGTCAGGAAAAGATATAGCGGATAGCTGGATTAGCTCCTGAAAATTATACAAAAAAACAATAAAAACTTAGGTACTTAGAAACTTAGCGTCTTAGCAACTTTTTTTAACTACCTTTGCAAAAAATTTAAATAAGGCATTTTGGATTACAAGTGATTAGGTTTTTAGGAAGCTAAGAATCTGAAATCTAAAGTCTAAAATCTAAAATTCAATAAAATGAGTAATAACATTGTTGCGATAGTAGGAAGACCTAATGTAGGGAAATCGACCCTTTTTAATAGGCTGATACAAAGAAGAGAAGCTATTGTAGATTCAGTATCTGGGGTTACCCGTGATAGAAACTATGGTAAAAGCGAGTGGAACGGAAAAGAGTTTTCTGTCATTGATACAGGTGGATACGTTCGAGGGTCTGATGACGTTTTTGAAGGTGAAATTCGTAAACAGGTAGAACTTGCTATCGATGAAGCCGATGTTATTATTTTTGTGGTTGATGTTGAAGAAGGAATTACGCCAATGGATGAAACTGTTGCAAAATTGCTTCGTAAAGTAACAAAACCAGTTTTATTGGCTGTAAATAAGGTTGATAACGCGATGCGTGAAAAAGACGCTGTAGAGTTTTATAACCTTGGTTTAGGCGACTATTATACTTTTGCAAGTATTTCTGGAAGCGGAACTGGTGATTTATTAGACGCTTTAATTGAAGCATTCCCTATAAAACCTGAGCCTGTTACGCCAGAAGTTGAATTGCCTCGTTTTGCAGTTGTAGGTCGTCCAAATGCAGGAAAATCTAGTTTTATCAACGCTTTGATTGGTCAAGACCGTTTTATGGTTACAGATATTGCAGGAACAACTCGTGATGCAATTGATACTAAATTTGACCGTTTTGGTTTCGAATTTAATTTGGTAGATACAGCGGGAATTCGTCGTAAAGCAAAAGTAAAAGAAGATTTAGAGTTTTACTCTGTAATGCGTTCTGTTCGTGCAATTGAACATGCAGATATTTGTATCTTGGTTATCGATGCAACTCGTGGATTTGAAGGTCAAGACCAAAGTATTTTCTGGTTGGCTGAGAAGAATAGAAAAGGTGTTGTAATCTTGGTAAACAAATGGGATTTGGTAGAAAAAGATACTATGTCTACACGCGATTACGAAGAGAAAATCAAAAAAGAATTAATGCCTTTTACAGATGTGCCAATTTTATTCGTTTCTGCTTTAACGAAACAACGTTTGTTAAAAGCACTAGAAACAACAGTTCAGGTTTTCGAAAACAGAAAACAAAGAATTGCGACTTCAAAATTCAATGAATATATGTTGAAGGTGATTGAATCTTATCCGCCGCCAGCAACAAAAGGTAAATATGTAAAAATTAAATACTGTATGCAATTGCCAACTCAAACACCACAATTCGTGTTTTTTGCTAACTTGCCACAGTACGTAAAAGAGCCTTATAAGCGATACCTTGAAAATAAAATTAGAGAAAAATGGGATTTCGCAGGAGTTCCAATCGATATTTACATAAGAGAAAAATAAAAAAAAAGTCCCCTAGAATAGGGGATTTTTTTATGTTTGGTGTCTATAAAATTAAAAGATTGATTTTTTATTGGCATTATATTTGAATAAATGTAAAAAATACAATTAAACCTTTTGCGTTTTTTTAAGTCTTACTGATCTAACTAACCTAATTTTATGACCAAGATTTATTCGTTTTTATTGTTTTTAGCTTTTGTTTATTCGGCAAATGCCCAAAACAATATCGTTATTAAAGGAACTGTAGTTGATATCAACTCACAGCTTCCGCTTGAACTCGCCACCGTTTATTTTACCGCAGTAAAAGATTCAACTATTATCGAATATGCTACGACCGATAAAAACGGGAATTTTATCATCAATACTAAAAAGTATGATAAACCAGTTTTCTTAAAAGTAAATTATACAGGGTATCAAGCTTATTTTGAAGAGCAAAAAGCGCTTACAGAAAGTAAAGACTTTGGTAAATTGTATCTGCTTGAAAATGCAAACGTCTTAAACGAAGTGATAATCAAGAGCGAAGCACCGCCAATTACCATTAAAAAAGATACTTTGGAGTTTAATGCTGGCTCGTATAAAGTGCGTCCAGATGCAAATGTGGAAACGCTGCTGAAACAGCTCCCTGGATTTGATGTCGATAATACAGGGAAAATTACTGTAAATGGGCGAGAAGTCAATCAGGTTTTAGTCAACGGAAAAGCATTTTTTGATAAAGATGGGGCTATTGCTATTAAAAATCTTCCAGCTGATATCATTAAAAAAGTTCAAGTTTCTGATTTTAAAACCAAAAAAGAAGAACTGGCTAAACAAGAATCGACTTCAGATTATTCGAGTATAAATATTACCATTGACGAAAAGAAAAATAAAGGGTATTTCGGAAAAGTTCTTGGCGGATATGGTTCAGACGAACGCTACGAAAGCAGTTTAATGATGAACTTTTTCAAAAATAAACAAAAAATAAGCGTATTGGCTTCGTCAAACAATATCAACTCAACTGGATTCTCTATGGATGAGGTTTTTGATAATATGGGAGGCGGACGAAATGCCAAAGGAGGAAGCCAAGGCGCTAGCAGTGGAGGAAAAGGAATTACACAGTCTACTTTGGCTGGAATTAATTATTCTGATGATTGGACCAAAGATTTGGAGTTTATGAGCAGTTATAATTTTACAAATGCTGTGACTAAAAACGATAGCAAATCGAACCAGTTGAGTTTATTGCCAACAGGAAATATTTTAACCGAAGCCGATTCTAAAACTAGAAATGAAAACACGGGAAACAAGGTGAATTTTGAATTAGAATACAAAATCAATCCTTCTATGCAGATTGTTTTTGCTCCTAAATTGAATTTATCCGAATCAAACAGCGATTCTTCTTCTTCGACTTTTTCTGAAAATGAAAATGGTGATGCATTGAACGAAAGTACAGCAACATCACATTCTGAAAGCTCTAATACAAGTTTTGCAAACAGCATTAATTTCAATAAAACTTTCGAAAAGAAATCGCGAAATTTAAGTGTAGTTTTTAATAATAATAACACTAAAAATGATTCTAACGGAATCAATATTTCTGAGACTATTTTTTATCAGGATAATAAACCAAATGATGAAAGAAACCAGAATGCAAAAAATACATCTAAAAGCGATGCTTATTCGCTTGATTTAGAATATACCGAGCCTGTAACAGATTCGCTTAGGTTACGTTTCGGAACCGATTTTGATTGGCAGAGTTCTATGAATGATCAAAAGACATTCAATTTTGATGATGCGTCACAAGAATATTCAGATTTAAACTTATCGCTGACCAATTATACCACATCAAAACAAAACTCAATTACACCAAAAGTGGGTATTACTTGGCAGAAAAGTAAATTTACGCTGAATGTAAATTCGAGAACATCAATTGTGGAGTTTGATAATCATTCTTTTTATTTAAATCAAGCTACAGATTTGAATAAAAGATATATGCTGCCTTATGGAACAGCTCAGCTTCGTTATAAATTTGATCGTTCTAGAAACTTAACTTTTAAATACGATTATTCAAATGCACTTCCGTCGGCTACGCAATTAATGCCGGTTGCAGATTTAAATAATCCGTTAAATAGTGTTATTGGAAATCCAAATCTGAATCCGATTGAAAAAAGCACAGCGGGTATCGATTTTAAAAACTTCGATTTTAGAACACGTTCTGGATATAGTTTATTCCTTAAAGGAGATTATTATAATAATGATGTTGTTTCTACTTCGATTTATGATGATAGCGGAAAAAGAAATACGACTTATGTAAATATTTCAGGAACCTACTCAGCTTCGGTTGGAGGAAACTGGAATCAGCAGATTAAAAAAGATGCCCATACTTTAAGATACGGGTTGCGTTTAAGTGGTAACTATAATTTTGACAAAGGATTTACCAATGCTGTTTTGTATTACGCAAAATCGGTTGTAGTTACTCCAAGTGTTTATGCGTCTTATGATTATGGAGAAGTGCTTTCGATTGCGCCATCTTATAGTTTGTCGTACAATGAAACGCGATATGAAAACTATTCAAGAGACGCCACTTCAAACGTAATTCACAGAATTAATATGCAGACAACATCATATTGGCCAGCTAATTTAATCTTCGGAAATGATTTTGGATATACTTATAATTCAAATATTTCAGACGATTTCAAAAAAGATTTCTTCCTTTGGAATACGAGTTTGTCTTACGGATTTTTAGATAAAAAATTATATGCAAAAGTAAAGGTATATGATGTTCTGAATCAGAATCAGAGTGCCACAAGAACCATTTCGCCAACTTCAATTCGAGATGAAGAAAATACAGTTTTAAAACGTTATGTAATGTTTTCTTTAGCTTATAAAATTGGAAACTTTGCCGAAAGCAAAAAAGGAGGAAGAAGACAGAGAGGATCTTGATTTTTAAGGTGCAAAGGTTCAGAGTAACAAAGGTTCAAAGGTTCAAAGGTTACAAAAAATGCCTGTCAAATTTAATTTGACAGGCATTTTTTGTATAACTCATAACTCATAACTCATAACTCATAACTCATAACTCATAACTCATAACTCATAACTCATAACTTTTTCCGATTAATTCTATGATAAACCGTGAATCTGATAATATCACGATCATAGAAATCTAAACCGCTGGCACGCCTTTGAAAGTTCTTTAAATAACCCAATTCCAAACCAAGATTTGGATTGAAATGATAACGTAGCGCAATATAAAAACGGTTTTGATCGAATGTATTTTTGCGATTATCTTTTCCGAAATTAAATAGAATTTCATCTGAAATAGTTCCTTTTATACTCCTTCCTTCTTTTTCCCAAAGGGTAAACATAGATTGTAATCGGTATCTAAATCGGTAAGCAAATGAGAATTCATCTAAAAGTCCGTTTTTATCTGCTTTTTGAATGAAGCGTTCTTCAAGTTGAAAGCGATTATGAAAAGTTATTTTGGCAATATCATTAATTAAAGTAAGATCTTGCTGTGCACGATATTCAGGAACAGAATAATCGGGATCAATGTTTGGGTTTTGAGTATTCACACTAAAAAAAGCAAATCCAGCTCCTAAATCTACCATTTTAGTAGCCCTGTAACGAGCTTGAGATCTTATAACAAAAAGATTCTCATGTACAGGATTTACAAAACTTCGATTATCAAATTCAGAATGTAGAGCCCATTTTTCGGATAATGGGAAAATATTATAGTATCGAATCCAGGTTAAAGTCTGCTGGTCGATATTTCTTTGATTTTGCCCTGTAATTACTTGGAAAGCAAAGACTATGATAAAAAGTAATCTAAAAGATCTGTTCAAAAACTATAAATTCAGGCTGCGAATTTATACAAATGATCTTATTTCTTTCTATTTTAAAATTTGTTTTGAAAGTTTTTTTGTGAAATAAAAAAAGAGACACATTTTTAAATGCATCTCTTTTTAATACTAAAACTAACTAACCATCTTACAGTGCATACTTAAGAGTAATCCCGTAAGTTCTTTGATCACCAAGAACTCCAGCATATTGACCTGAGTTACCACCTGCAGGCAATAATTGCTCATAGTAATCTTTATTGAATAGATTTCTTCCCCAAAACTGAATAGATAGACCTTGCGAAGCACGGAAACCTAAACGAGCATTAAAGATAGCATAACCTTGTACTACTAAATATTTTGAAGCCGAAGGGCTTGAAGAAAATTCAGAACGAGCGTATCCGTCAGCTGCAAAGAAAATTTTTCCAGCGTTACCAAAGAATCTTGCATTGTCTGAAAGCTCACCTCCAAGAGAACCTGCCCATCTTGAAGCCCCTGGTAATTCAGTTCCAGAAACATCTTTGAAGGCAACTGGCGCTCCAGTTTCTTCCAACGGAAGCGGTGCATTTGTAAATTTCACATATTTACCATCTGTGTACGTTGCAGCTCCATTGATTGTTACATGCGAATTGATAACAAAACTTGCATCCAATTCTGCACCTCTTACACGTACTTTATCTGCATTTGCAAGATAACCACGGTTTACACCCAATTCAGCAGCTTGAACGTTAGTTTGGAAATCTTTGATGTCAGTATTAAAGAACGTTAAATTTAAAATTGAGTTCTTAAAAGGAGATGTTTTTACTCCAACTTCGTAATGATATACTTTTTCTGGTTTAACTACTGCAAGTTCAGTCATTGGCTGCCCTGCTGAGTTTGTTGGAAGCCCAGCTACGTTAACTCCAACTGGTTTGTAACTTTTAGCAAATGTTGCATAAGCATTAATTTTATCTGATGCTTTGTAGGTAAGCGTTAAGTTTCCAGAAAAGTCTGTATTGTCTGTATTTGAATCAAATGCTTGATCTGAGTAAACTGATTTTTTCAAAGCCAGTAAGGCTGGATCTGTAGTTTGAAGTCCACCATAAGTTTTACGAGAATAACTTGCATCTTTTTTGTCAAAATTATATCTCAGACCTGGTAAGATGTGGAATTTCTCTGTAATGGCCCAATCAAGTTGTCCAAATACAGCAGCGCTCGAAGCTCTGATTCTCGCATCAGTTTTAATTCCGTAACCTTCAAAAAGACCTGGAGTTTTCCATAACGGACTTGTTGTGCTTTGAGAGAATCTCCATTGTGCATTTCCTGATTCTTCTGTACCATCTGTTTGAGAAGTCTGATCGATGAAGAACACGCCTGCAACACCGCTAATTTTTGAAGTCAATTGTCCTGCATAACGAATTTCTTGTGTAATCTGAGTTTGTCTTGTTGGGTTTTGAGATTTAGCTAAAACTTGTAATCCTGTAAAATCCCTATCGTTTGATGGATCCCAGTTCCAGAAACGCCATGCAGTTGTAGAAGTAAGAGTTCCGCCTCCAATTTTGGTGTCAATGTTTAACGAAACCCCTCCTAAATCTTGTCCAGAACGCCAAGGAGTATCGTGATCTATTTTACGGTCAAAAGCATTTAAACTTGGCAATTGGTAATTTAAATCTTTAATAATAGCATCAAACTGACGGTATGCAGCTCTCTGAGTAGGAGCAACACCAGCAACAACCTGAGCATATCCGTCGGGACGCTGCGTTGTAAGATCTCCTGCAAAAGTGACGTTTGTGTTTTCTGTAGGAGTCCATAATAATTGTCCTCTAAAACCTTGATTGTTCAAAGTATTGGTTGGTCTTCCTGTCGCAATGTTATCAATTAAACCATCACGCTGAGTTCCTGAAAAAGATAAACGACCAGCAACTTTTTTTCCTAATGCTCCTGTGATAGAAGCTTTAGCTTGTAAAAAAGCATAGTTTCCATAACTTACTTCGAAATCTGCACCCGGTGTAAAACTTGGTTTGCGAGAAGTAATATTAAAAGCTCCAGAAGTAGTATTTTTTCCAAATAAAGATCCTTGTGGTCCGCGCAATACTTCGATTTGTTCTACATCGATAAAATCTAAAGTAGTTGCTGCTGGACGAGCGTAATAAACACCGTCTACGTAGAAACCAACTCCAGGATCGATACCATCATTTGTAAGTCCGAATGGAGAACCTAAACTTCTAATGTTGATTCCTGTATTTCTAGGGTTAGAAGAATACAATTGCACAGAAGGTACCAATTCTTTAATACGGTTTACGTTAAAAGCTCCTGCTGCTTCTGCTTGTTTTCCTGTAACTACAGAAACAGCGATTGGCACATCTTGTACTTTTTCGATTCTTCTTCGTGAAGAAACTACAACTTCTACTAGTTTGTTTTCTTCACGTAAAGTGACTAATAGAGGTGAAGCTGGTATAGCCGTAATTTCAAGTTCAGCAGTATTGTAACCAATGTACTGAACTAAAAGTGTAATAGGTAATTTTCCTTGTGATTCTATCGAAAAGCGTCCTTCAGAATCTGTAATTGTACTAAAAGTTGTTCCTTTAATTACCACATTGGCAGCTTCTAAAGGTATATTTTGATCTGTTGTAACAACCCCGTCTATTTTTTGTGCGAATGAGATTGAGAACGTTAAAACTGCAAGTATTGTAAGTATATTTTTTATAGATGTTTTCATTTTTATATTAAGTATATGTGATTAGTAGAATTTAAAATTAAATTTTTTTTTTACCAACACATACACATCATAGATGAAACAGTATTCACAGTTGTGAAATTATAATTATGTTTTTTTTGCAAAAGATTTTGTCCACCTGATTGACTAGAATGTACTTTCATGAGTTAAAATTTTGTAAATGATTAGTTAATTATTTTTGGCAAATATATATAATTAATTCTATCGATTTACTAGACTTTATAAAATATTTTTTTATTTTTTTACAAGTGAAGCGATTGTGATACCTTCCATAGCCTTCAAAGTTTTGTCTCTAATAAGCATCAAACCGTGACGCAGACTGCATTCTGACTCGGTTTTACAATCAGAGCAAGGCTCGTAAAAATTTAAAGAAGCACATGGCAAAAGTGCAATTGCACCGTCAAATAATCGGTGAATTTCTGCCAGAGTGATGTCATTTTTGGATTTAATTAGATAGTAACCACCAAATTTTCCCTGCTTACTGCTCACAAAACGACCGCGTTTTAGATCTAATAAAATCTGCTCTAAAAACTTTTTAGGAATATTCGCGCCATCAGCAATTTCTACAGTTCTAGAAATGTGATTTTCATCTTGTTCTGCTAAATAAAGTAAGGCCTTAAGGGCGTATTTTGCTTTATGTGATAACATCTATTAATAAATTGTAAAATGTAAATGTATGATATTTTAAGTTTGAAACCTAAACTTGAAACCTCAAACAAAGAAAATTAGAACCAGAATAAATTACCAGCCTCCGCTAGATCCACCGCCAGAGAAACCACCACCGCCAAATCCACCGCCGAAGCCACCGCCTCCGCCAAAACCACCACCAGATGATCCTCCGCCGAAGCCTCCAAATCCACCGCTGCTTCTTCCAAGATTGCTCAGAATAATAGCGTCAAGTAGGCTAGGGCCGCCACCGCCATTGTTGCCAGAATTTCCTCCTCCGCCTCTTTTATTTCGAGAAAGTAAGATTAAAACAATTACAACAATAACTATGAAAGGCAGAAAAGGAAAGTCTTGTCCTTTTGCTTGTTTGCGTTCGCCTTTAAATTTTCCTTTAAAGACATCAATAATGGCATCAGTTCCTTTATCAAGACCGTTGTAAAAACTTCCAGCTTTAAATTCTGGTATAATTATGTTTCTTATAATTGTTCCGCCGATTCCCGCCGTTAGACGATCTTCAAGTCCGTATCCAGGATTAATTGCAATCTTTTTTTCGTTTTTTGCCAAAAGAATAACAACTCCATTATCGTCTTCTTTAGTTCCTCCAATTCCCCAAGTTTGGCCCCATTTTGTTGCTAACTGGCTTACATCTTCTCCCTTTAAACTTTCAATAGTAATAACAACAATTTGAGTAGTGGTAGAATCCGAGTAGCGAATTAGTTTTTCTTCTAATTGTGCTTTCTCTGTAGAGCTTAAAATGTTAGCATAATCGTAAACAGATGTTTGAAAACTTGGCTTTGGTGGAATCTCAAATTGCGCAAAAATAGCATTGCTGATAAATAATGCGATAAATAAAAAAGTAATCTGAAAAATTCTATTGGAATTTGGGATTTTAATTTTGGAATTTTTCATTATTTATCCTTTTGAGATTTCGTTAGATAGTTCGTTTACATCATCTTCCTGAGAAGGAAAATATTTTTTAAGCTGTTCGCCGGCATTCAAAATACCGTCAACAATTCCTTGTTTAAAATTGCCAGCTTTAAAGTGATTCACCATAATGTCTTTGGTGCAATCCCAAAAATCATTAGAAACTAAATCATTAATTCCTTTATCTCCACAAATCACAAAATTTTTGTCTTCAACGGCAAAATAAAGCAATACTCCATTTTTCAGTTTAGTTTCATCCATTCGCAATTCATGAAAAACTTCTAAAGCCCTATCAAAATGGACTTTAGAAGTTGTTTTTTCTATATGTACTCTAATTTCGCCAGAAGTATTATTTTCGGCCATGCGAATAGCTTCAACAATTTCTTGTTCTTCTTCTTTGGTTAAAAAATCTTCTACTTTTGACATGGATATTATTTTAGAGTTTAGATTGTAGATTTTAGATTGCAGATTAAATCTGAAATCTAAAATCGTTAATCAAAAATATTAAATCTTTAGAATTTTACTTCAACAGGTTTGTCTGCTCCAGTAGAAGCTTCAAAGTATGGTTTCTCTTTGTATTCGCTCAAGAACCAGTTGTTTGGAATCTTTAAAACATATCCGTTGTAAACTTGTACAGCTTCGTTAAAACGTGTTCTCGCTGTTAAAATTTGGTTTTCAGTACTTGCTAATTCATCTTGTAATTTCAAGAAGTTCTCGTTAGCTTTTAAAGTTGGATATTGCTCAACAGAAACCAATAATCTTGATAATGATGAACTTACTCCACTTTGAGCTTGGTTAAATGCTGCTAATTGTTCTGGAGTTACATTGCTTGGATCAATTGTTACTGAAGTAGCTTTTGCACGAGCTTCGATTACAGCAGTTAAAGTTCCTTTTTCAAAGTCAGCAGCACCTTTTACAGTGTTTACTAAATTCCCAATAAGATCATTACGTCTTTGGTAAGCCGTTTGAACATTTCCCCATTCTTTATTTACAGCTTGACTGTGTTGTAAAGCAGTATTTTTAATACCAATCGACCAAAATGCGATAATAGCAATAAGTGCTACAATAATTCCTACAGGGATTAACCACTTTTTCATGTTTGTTTTGATTTAAGTTTATTTCTATTTTTAATTACAATTCGTTTTTTATGTCATTCAGTTGTGTTTTTATCGACTCTAATTTACGTATTATTTCGAATTTATCTAACGTTTTCTTCTGACCTTCTTTTAAGTGTGTTTTGGCGCCTTCAAGTGTAAATCCTCTTTCTTTTACTAAGTGATAAATCAATTGAAGATTGGTAATATCGTCTGGAGTGAACATTCTATTTCCCTTTGCATTTTTTTTAGGTTTTAGAATGTCAAATTCGCTGTCCCAAAATCGTATCAAAGAAGCATTGACATTAAAAGCTTTGGCAACTTCGCCAATACTGTAATATCTTTTGTCTTTAGAAAGTTCAATATGCATGGTTCGTTTTTTTCTATTTTACTTCAAAAATAGTATTTTTTGTACTATTAATCTAATGATTGATTTTCTTGGTTTGCCATTTGTGAAATTGCGACATATTCGACAGCCGAAATATTTCCGTAATAGAAATTTAGCGGATTAACCACTTTTCCGTCTTTATGCACTTCATAATGACAATGCGGACCTTCAGATCTTCCTGTGCTTCCAACATAACCAATCACATCGCCGCGTTTTACCTTTTGTCCTGGTCGGCAGTTGTATTTGCTTAAATGCGCGTACAAACTTTCATATCCAAAACCGTGCCTGATCACTATGTGGTTTCCATACCCAGAGGCTGTGTTGTCAGCTCTATCTACCACTCCGTCTCCTGTTGCATAAATTGGAGCACCTGTATTGGCGGTGAAATCCATCCCGTTATGCATTTTTCTCACTTTCGTGAAAGGATCAATACGGTATCCAAAACCTGACGCGACACGTTTTAAATTTTCATTTCGAACTGGCTGAATGGCAGGAATTGCTAATAATAAATTTTCTTTAGCTCCAGCTAATTTTAAAATTTCATCTAAAGATTTAGACTGAATTGCTAATTGTTTCGAAAGTTTGTCAACTCTTTTTGTGGCATTCAAAACCAATTGGGAGTTGTTGTAACCTTCTAAAGCTTTATATCGGTCAGAATTTCTAAAACCAGATTTTCGAATCGAATCTGGAATTTCAGCTTTATTGAAGTAAACACGATAAATATTATTATCACGTTCTTCTAAAGCATCTGCAGCTTCATCAATTTCATCCAGTTTTTTATTCAAAATGGCATATTGAAGTTTCAAATTTTCAATTTCGCGTGCCTGTAAACGATCTTTTGGAGTTTCGAAATATGGCGTGTTAATTAAGAGGACAAAAACTAAAAAACCGAACAATGCTGAAGCAGTTAAAAACAGTAATGCGTAACCTATTTTTATTCTTTTTCTGGTTTTTATTTTTGTATAAGCCAGATTTTCTGGGTCGTAATAATATTTTACTTTCGCCATATTTTAAAATACGCTATTTTTGCACCTTGTAAAATGAGTTAGTCGAATAAAACTGCTAATTGTTTCAGTTATTCGACACTTTTTTACGAGGATTAATGATTAGATATTGGGGCTATTTTATCATTAGATAATGCGCAAAATAGGCAATTTATTGTTTAAAATATAAGTTTTTTAATTTCATTATAAAAAACTTAACGTATCATCAAATGAATAAATTAGCTAATCATCTAGTTATCAAATTGACACATTAAAACAGACACATTTTTCTAATTTAAATATGAAATCACAAGACGTACGTAAACAATTTTTAGATTTTTTTGAGAGTAAAGGGCATACTATCGTTCCTTCAGCTCCTATTGTTCTTAAAGACGACCCAACCCTAATGTTCAATAACTCGGGAATGGCCCAGTTTAAGGAATTTTTCTTAGGAAACGGAACTCCAAAAAGTCCAAGAATAGCCGATACGCAAAAATGTCTTCGTGTTTCAGGAAAACATAATGATCTTGAAGAGGTTGGTATTGATACTTACCACCACACCATGTTCGAAATGTTAGGAAACTGGTCTTTTGGAGATTATTTTAAAAAAGAAGCAATCAACTGGGCTTGGGAATTATTGACAGAAGTATACAAAATTCCAAAAGAGAATCTTTATGTTTCTGTTTTTGAAGGAAGCAAAGAAGATAACGTTCCATTTGATCAAGAAGCTTGGGATATCTGGAAAACCTTAATTGACGAGGATAGAATCATTTTAGGAAATAAAAAAGATAATTTCTGGGAAATGGGAGATCAAGGACCATGCGGACCTTGTTCTGAAATTCACGTTGATTTACGTTCTGAAGAAGAGAAAGCTTTGGTTTCAGGAAAAAGCCTTGTAAATAATGATCATCCACAGGTAGTTGAAATCTGGAATAATGTATTCATGGAATTCAACCGTAAAGCTGATGGTTCTCTTGAAAAACTTCCAGCACAGCACGTTGATACCGGAATGGGATTTGAGCGTTTGTGTATGGCTTTACAAGGAAAAACATCAAACTATGATACTGATGTTTTCATGCCTTTAATTAGAGAAATCGAAACCATTACAGGGGCAAAATATACAACTAATGACGTAACAGGCATTAGTGAAGAACAAAATAAAATGAATATCGCTATTCGTGTAGTGGCAGATCACGTTCGTGCGGTAGCTTTTGCTATTGCTGACGGTCAGTTGCCTTCTAATACGGGTGCGGGATATGTAATTCGTAGAATTTTACGTCGCGCAATTCGTTACGGATTTACTTTCTTAGGAACAAAAGAGCCGTTTATTTTTAAATTGGTTGAGACTTTAAGCGAGCAAATGGGAGATTCTTTCCCAGAAATCAGAACACAGAAAGCACTTTGTTCGAATGTAATTCGCGAGGAAGAAAACTCATTCTTAAAAACGTTAGATCAAGGATTAGTTCTTTTAGATGCTGTAATTTCAAATAACAATACAGATACTGTTGATGGTAAAAAAGCATTTGAATTGTATGATACTTACGGATTCCCAATCGATTTAACAGCTTTGATTCTTTCTGAAAGAGGGTTGAAATTAGACGAAGAAGGATTCCAGGAACAATTGCAATTGCAAAAAGAAAGATCTCGTGCAGCGTCTAAAGTAACTGCTGGTGACTGGAATGTGCTTGTAGAAGATGATATTCAGGAATTTGTTGGATATGACAGATTATCTCAGCAGGTAAAAATTACTAAATATCGTAGAGTTGAAAGTGCTAAAGACGGAGAGATTTTCCAATTGGTTTTCAATGCAACTCCTTTTTATGGAGAAAGCGGAGGACAAACTGGAGATAAAGGATATTTAGAAGCTCAAAATGGAGATATCGTTTATATTATTGATACTAAAAAAGAAAATAATCAAACGATACATTTGGCAAAATCGTTACCAGAAAACCTTACAGGAACTTTTAATGCGGTTGTTGATGCAAACCAAAGAGCTAAAACTTCGTCAAATCACTCGGCTACGCATTTGTTGCACCAAGCGTTACGTAAGATTTTAGGAACTCATATTGAGCAAAAAGGTTCGATGGTAAGAAATGCATCTTTACGTTTTGACTTTTCTCATTTTTCTAAAGTAACTGATGAAGAATTGGTAGAAGTGGAAAACTTCGTAAATGCAAGAATTCGTGAGAGTTTGCCATTAATCGAGAAAAGAGCAATTCCAAAAGAACAAGCACTTGAAGATGGTGCAATTGCTTTGTTTGGAGAGAAATACGGAGATTTAGTTCGTACTATTAAATTCGGTGATTCTGTCGAATTATGTGGAGGAACACACGTTGCGAACACATCTGACATCTGGCACTTTAAAATTGTTTCAGAAGGTGCAGTTGCAGCTGGAATCAGAAGAATTGAAGCGATTACAAGTGAAGCTGCAAAAGAATATTTTGAATCTCAAGCTGTTTCTTTAGCTGAAATTAAAGAAGCGCTTAAAAATGCTCAAGATCCTGTAAAATCAATCTTGGCATTACAAGATGAAAATGCTCAGTTGAAAAAACAATTAGAAGCTTTATTAAAAGATAAGGCTAAAAATATGAAAGCTGATTTGGCTAAAGAATTACAAGAAATCAATGGAGTTCAGTTTTTAGCTAAACAAGTAGATTTAAATCCAGAAGGAGCAAAAGATTTAGCTTACGAATTGGGTGGTTCTTATAATAATTTATTCGTAGTTTTCGCTACAGCTCATGAAGGAAAACCCATGTTAACATGTTACATTTCTAAAGAAATCGTAGCAGAGAAAAACCTAAACGCTGGACAAGTTGTTCGCGAATTAGGAAAATATATCCAAGGAGGTGGAGGAGGTCAGCCTTTCTTCGCAACCGCAGGAGGTAAAAATGTTGATGGAATTGGTGAGGCTTTAGCTAAGGCTGTGGATTTCGTGAAATAATTTAAAGGTGCTAAGAATCTAAGATACTAAGGTTCTGAGTTTTTTATAAAAGTAAACCCGACAGATTTTAAAAATCTGTCGGGTTTTGTATTTATAGGGTTTTCTTATTTTATGTCATTTCGACGAAGGAGAAATCTTCGCGAGAAGCTCGACAAAGATTGAATTTTCGTTGCGGAGTTACTTGTGGAGATTTCTCCTTCGTCGAAATGACAAATAATGCGTGTAACAGATTGCTATTTATAGTATTTTATATTTGTTATTTCGACGAAGGAGAAATAGACAAATAATGCATAAAAAACTAGAACCTTAGCAACTTAGCACCTCAGAAGCTTTAAAAAACCTATTTACGCTCACCAATCTGCTGGCGCCACATAGCATAATACAATCCTTTCTCCACAATTAAATCTTCGTGTTTACCTTGCTCAATAATTTTACCTTGTTCTAAAACAAAAATTCTATCAGCGTGCATTACAGTAGATAAACGGTGCGCAATTAAAACTGTAATTCTATTTTTGTCTGAGATATTTCTAATCGTATCATTGATTTCTTCTTCGGTAATAGAATCCAAAGCAGAAGTAGCTTCATCAAAAATCAATAAATTAGGGTTTCTAAGAATCGCTCTCGCGATAGATAAACGCTGTTTTTCACCACCTGAAACTTTAATTCCGCCTTCGCCAATTGTAGTGTTTAAACCATCTTCAGCACGTCTAAGAAGTTTGTCGCAGCTTGCACGTTTTAAAGCATCATAAAGTTCTTCGTCGGTTGCATTGGGTTTAACAAATAACAAGTTCTCACGAATTGTTCCGGAGAATAATTGAGCATCTTGGGTAACAAAACCAAGTTGTTTTCTTAAGTCTAATAAATCAATTTCGGTTGAATCGATATCATTATATAAAACCTGACCTTCTTCGGGAGTATATAATCCAACTAATAATTTTACTAACGTCGTTTTTCCGGATCCAGACGGACCAACAAAGGCAACAGTCTGACCTTGTTTGATCTCGAAATTGATATTTTCAACAGCCTTAAATTTGGCTGTTTTATGCTGAAAACTAACATTTTCGAAAAGTAATTTCTGAATTGCACCAATATGTTTTGGAGTTTTTGGGCGGAATTCTTTTGGAGCATTTAGTAAGTTTTTGAAATTTTCCATAGAAACTTTTGTCTCATTTAGAGCAATAATAAAATTTCCTAATTCCTGTAAAGGGCCAAAAATAAAGAAGGTAAAGAATACCATTGTCAATAAATCTCCAACAATAATTTTTCCGCCAAATAGAAAGTAATACAAAGCAAAAACAACACAAGTTCTCAAGAAATGAACGGTTGTTCCTTGGATGAAACTTAAACTTCTAATAAAACGTATTTTCTGTAATTCTAATTGAAGAATCTTAAAAGTATTTAAGTTTAGACGCTTTTCTTCTTGATACGTCAAGCCAAGACTCTTTACCAATTCTATGTTTCGTAAACTTTCAGTTGTAGAACCTGCCAGTGCATTGGTCTGATTGACAATTTTTCGAGAAACGATTTTAATCTTTTTCCCTAAATATAAACTTACCAAAGCAATAATTGGAGCCGTGATTAAGAAGATAATAGAAATTCTAAAATCGATTCGGGCTACGTATACAATTACGAAAATGAAACCTATAATAGTTTGAAAAATTAACGAAATCGAAAGCGTGATCAGTTTTTCTGAATCGATTCTAACTTTTGTCAGTTTGCTCAAAGTTTCTCCGCTTCGCTGATCTTCAAATTCTGCATAAGGAAGGTCTAGAGATTTTTTGATTCCATCAGTATACATTTGCGCGCCGGTTCTCTGTATGACCACATTGGTAAAATAATCCTGAAAGTTTTTAGTAATTCTGGAAATCATGGCTGCACCAAGCGAAAGACCAAGCCAGAAAGCTAAAGATTTTATAAATCCGATCTCATTTCCTTTGTATTTTGCCAGACCAACACCGCAATCTTGCATTAATTTTCCTGTAATTACAGAGTCTGATAAACTGAAACAAATGTTGATAGTAGCCATTATCAATGCAAAAAACAAAAGCATTTTGTGTCTGATAATGTAAGTATATAATAATTTCATATAAGATTTTAAAAAAATGGAAGATGCAAAAATAAGGAATTGTTTGGGTTTGTGTTGTCAGTTTTTGTTATTAAAAATGTAATTTTTTTATACATTAAAATGCACTTTTTTAAAAGTCTTTAAAGTAATTTGAAATGCAAGAAAAAAGCTGAGTACTTATACCTGTTTTTGACTTTTAGATTTTTTTAAAGTAAGGTTAGTATGTGCTTATTCTGTTTACCAAATAATATTTTACAAAGTGTTTAAAGTGCACTAATTGTTTTAAATGTGGAATCCCGTAAGGTTTTAATTTTTGATTGCATTACGTTTGCCTAAATAACAAATTTAACCAAATCACAAATGAAAAAAATTTTATGTCTTTTCGGAGCTTTGACGTTACTGTTAACGTCTTGTTCGAGCGATGATTCTTCTTCAGATTCTTCGGATAATGTATTACTAAAAAAAATGGTTGTTACAAATTCTGATGGGGAAAAATACACTACTAACTATAAATATGATGGTAATAAAATAGTAAGTGCCATAGACGATACAGGTGATGCAAATCTGTATTACACTTATACAGGAGATTTAATTACTAAAATAGAGTTTAAATATCCTGACGGGACAATAGACCAGATAAATACTTTTTCTTATAATGCTGAAGGTAAATTGACAACTTTTGTGAGAGTAGAACCAAATATGGATTGGGGACATAAAGAAGTTTATACATATAATACTGATGGTACAATTTCTGTTACGTCATATTCTGGAGATAGTGAAACCCAAACGGGCGAAGGTGTCACATCAACAATTAAATTTGTAAATGGCGAAGTAAGTGAAATCCTAGCAATTACTGCAAATCAACCAGATCATAAATATACGTATGACAATAAAAACAATCCTACGAAAAATATTTTAGGTATGGATAAAATTGCATTTGTTGATGGAGAAGGAAATGGAGTTAAATTCAACATTTTAACAGATACAGCAGATGGTGATTTGTGGGGAAACAGCACTTTTACCTATAATGATCAAGGATACCCAACGAAAGAAGTTAATACAGGATCTGATAGTGTGGGTACCACAGAATATTTTTATTAATGTTGAACAACATTTATTAATATATAAAAGCCAGTTGCAAATGCTTCTGGCTTTCTTACTTTTGAAGAATATAATTATACCTCTCAATTATGAAAAAACAATTATGGCTTTTTGGTGTTTTGATTTTAATACTATCTTCATGCTCTAGTGATGAGAAATCTTCTTCGGAAGAAATGGACTCCACTCTTCCTAAAACAATCTCTTATATTTATCCTTCTCCAGAATTAGGAACCAATACGAAGACTACAGCTTCTTATAATGGAAATAAAATAGTTAGCCTTCTAAGGGAGGATTCAAAAACAGTATTTACTTATGATGGAAATGTAATTGTTAAGCAAGAAATTTTTGATATAGACGTTGTTGGAAAAGAAGTTAAAAATGAGGAAGTTACATATATATACGAAAGTGGAAAGCTTAAAACGAGAGTAATAAAAGAAGATTTCAGTGCAGAATATCCGGATGGTTATTACATCGTTAAAGCAGTTTTTACTCATACTTCAAACGAAGCTATTTCTTATATAAACTATTCGGTTGATAAAGATACTAAAGAGGAAACTAAAAGTAGTGAAGGTAGACTAACATATAAAGAAGGGAATCTGATAAAAGAGGAACAAAAAGTTAATTCTGTAATAGTGACACGGGTTTACGAATATGATGCTAAAAATAATCCTTTAAAAAATATATTAGGATTCAATTTATTATTAAATGAAATTGATGGCTTTGGAAAAAATAATATTTTAAAAACAACTAGGACTTCATCCGAATTTGATAACACATCTGTATATTTGACAAAATACATTTATAACGACAATAATTATCCGACAAGACATATATCATTTGACGGAGGTGGAAAGGATATTGAATACGAAATTGAATATACTTATTAAGAATTCTCAGAATCTAAAAAAAAGACAAGAGCAAATACAAATTATGAAAAAACTAATACCGCTTTTTGGAGCTTTAGCATTATTATTTTCATCATGTTCGAGTGATGAAAATTCTTCTCCAAAAGCAAAGGATGATACATTTCCAAAAAGTATTATAACTACTTACTCAGGATCTCCGGCCGATACTACTTTTATCACCTATAAAGATGATAAAATTGAAAGTATGAGCACTAAAAAAAACAAAATTTATTTTTTTTACGAAGGAGGATTAATTCAGTCTAAACAGTATTATGAGATTGTTCAAGGTAAAGAAAGCAAGACTACAGTTGTAACTTACTTTTATGAAAACGGAAAACTAGCATCCAGCAAATTTATTAGTAGCATTAGTATAGATTATCCGAATGGGAAATTTGCAGGTAGAAATGTATATACTTTTGTATCGGATACATTAATTAAAGAGCAACGATTTGACACAGATCAATTTACCAATATAGAAAAAGAAAGCGATACCTATAATATGCTGATCTATAAAAATGGAAATGTAACAAGAAAAACTACTGTAAACGCCAAAACGGCACTTGATACGTATGCACAGATTTATGCGTATGATAATAAAAATTCTCCCTTTAAAAATATTAAAGGAATCAATTTATTAATTGTTGACGAAATGTCCTCTAGCAATAATATTTTAACCATTTCGAGTAATACAAATTTTGTTTACGATAAGAATACTTATGAATATAATGATGAAGGATATCCAAGTTTAAAAACCTATTATAAAGGTGGCGGAGAACAAGTCTCAAGTACAACAAAATATTTATACTAAATAGAAAGCCAAATGCTTAATGTATTTGGCTTTTTTGCTTTTTAGACTTTTCCTTTTTTAGAGGACCATTTCACAACTCCATTATAGATTAATTGAAGATCTCCGTCGTCTTGTAAATGTAATGTTGCTCCAGAATATTCAGAAGTATTGCTAGTCCAGATGGTTTCTATAGTTGCTGCAGTATATTTAGCTCCTTTTAACACGATATTTCCATTTGATTCAAAATTGCAAATTGCTCTTCGCGGATATCGAATATCTCCAACTTCCCAAATTGTTTTTTTTTCAACTAGATCAATTACTCGTAAAAAACCAGGGGTAAATTCTAAAGAATATCTTTTATTGTTCGACTGAATACGATCTTTCCAACGCAGATCATTAAAGCTTTGTCCAGATTCCATAACCGATACAATAGGAAAAGGATACCATTCATTTATAGATTTTTTATCAATATCCGATAAAACACTCATTTCATTTACGCTTTTTCCATCTGTTGTAAGAGATGCAGGGACATAATAATGCATAATAGAAAGAGCATCATATTCGCTATAATTTGTAGATTCTGCAGTTTTGATAACATATTGATCTACCTGATCTTTAGACCAACCGCTTAAATCATAGTAGTATTGATAAACCTTAGCCAAATTCCAATTAATCTTTGAAGCAGGGCTCGCATTTTCATGAATGAGTCCTAACGCATGGCCAAATTCGTGTAAAATGGTTCTTCTTATAGAATTTTCATCTGCAGAATTAAGTGGTCCTAAACGCATAGATTGACGTTCAAGATTATTGCCATAGGCAGATCTCATTCCTAACTCAGACCAAGCTCCATAATCCTTATTTTCTTCTCCTGCTCGCTTAAAACCGATTCTAATATCTGCAGATCCAGACGAAACATATTCAAATTTTAAGTTGGCATACTTTAGCCATTCGCTTGCGTATTTTTTTGTTTTTTCCTGTTCTATTTCATTGCCATCTAAAAATTTTACTTTAATTGTTTGGCCTATCTGCCAGCGTGGCCAAGTTATAATTGCTGCAGCTGGTTTAGAGGTATTATTATCTAGATCGAAAGTGCAGATAAGATCCTTGTCATCATTTGATTGAATAGTTTTTTCTGATCTATCAGAAATACATGAACATAATAAACAGATAAGACTTATTATTAAAGCTGATTTCTTCATAAGATTTTGATTTAAGTGAAATGCAATTTTAATGAAAAAAGAATGTCTTATCCTGTCTAGATTTAAATTGTGTCTTATTCTGTTATAAAAATGTCTTCTTGTGGAGTTTAAAAGAATAGAAAAACATTCCTTTTGTTATAAACTTTTAATCTAAAAGGTGTTATGAAAAAACTGTACTTCTTTCTATTATGCTGTTTAACTGTCTTAGCCTCTTGTACTAATGAAGAGGAAAAAAGTTTTGAAAACAAACTGATCTTGCCTAAATCAATAATTTATAAAGCTGAAAATGGTTCATACACCAGTGTAACAAACTTGGTTTATGACGGTAATAAGATTTTAAGTATTAGTAATAAAAATAAAAGAAATGATTATCAATATGAGGGCGATAAAATAGTAAAAGAAATACAATACAATTATGAATCGGGAAAAGAAGTGAAAATTTTGGAAACATCATTTACTTATGAAAATGATAAATTGATTGTCGTAAATAAAATTTCTGAGAGAATTCAATTTAAATATCTGTACTCTTATAATGAAGATGGAACTATTACGAGAGAAATATATGAAGTTGATAGTAAAACAGGTAAGGAACTAAAAAGAAATGCAAATGAAGTTTTGACTTTTACTGAAGGGAATTTGACAAAAAGAGAATCATATTATGTATCCGATTCTGTGAGTACTGTTGAAACCCTTTTATACAGATACGATACAAGTAATAGTGCTTTTAAAAATGTTTCAGGAATAAAATACTTATTGGGTGAAGCGAGTTTTGATAGTGTAGGATCTTTTTCTCCAATAAATAATTTAAAGGAGACGATTCACTATACAACATATCAATCTGATTATACTATTAATGATTATGTCTCTGGCTTTAAATATGAATACAATAAAGAAGGCTATCCAACTAAAAAAATAATCTTTGCATTGGATAATTTAAACGAAATAATTGAATATAATTACTAATTTACGTGAGATCCAAAACCATAAAAACCAAATGCTTTTAGTATTTGGTTTTTTTGTTGAATAAAATATCCGAAATTTGTTTAAAAGCTAAAAAAATGCAATTCAGAACCCAAATTCCAATTTCAAAAAGCAACAATCCAATCGATTATAATTCGAAAATACTTTCTATTGGCTCTTGTTTTGCAGAAAATATGGCGGAGAAATTTGATTATTTTAAATTTCAGAATGAAACTAATCCATTTGGAATTATTTTTAATCCAGTTTCAATTGAAAAATTATTTGATAGAATTTCTAAACAAGAAATGTTTGGAGAAAAGGATGTTTTCTTTCATAATGAACGTTGGCACAGTTACGAAGTGCATTCCGATTTGAGTAATTCAGATCGACAAGAGTTGCTGGAGTCATTAAATAAAGCAATTACAGAAACGCACAAACAAATAAAAGAAGCGTCACATATCATTATCACTTTAGGAACTTCATGGATTTACAAAAATCTTGAAAAAGACGAAATTGTGGCTAATTGCCATAAAGTGCCTCAAAAACAATTTTCAAAAGAATTATTATCAGTAGAGACAATTCAAAAAAGCATCGAAAATATAGTTGAAGCAATTCTGGCTTTGAATTCCAATATAAATTTCATTTTTACTATTTCTCCAGTACGCCACATAAAAGATGGTTTTGTAGAAAATCAATTAAGTAAGTCGCATTTGTTTACAGCATTGCATAAGACTTTTGACTTTCGACTTTCAACTTTTGACTATTTCCCTTCCTACGAAATTATGATGGATGAACTGCGTGATTATCGCTTTTATAACGAAGATATGCTTCATCCGAATCAGATTGCAATAGATTATATCTGGAAACTTTTCAGCGAAAATTATGTTTCAGAAGAAAGTACTGCCGTGATGAAAGAAGTAGACGAAATCCAAAAAAGTCTGCGTCATAGAAGTTTTAATCCAGAATCGGAACAACATCAGAAATTCTTATCTAATCTTCAGCTAAAAATGAAAAAGGTTGAGGAAAAGTGGCCTCATATTGTATTTTAGTGTTTAAAAAATGTTTTTTTAAGTTTTGATTTAAAAATATTCAAAGCAAAAATTAAACAAATTGTTATGTTTTGATTTTGAAATTATGTTTATTTGTAATAAATATCTTTAAATATGATGAGAAAAATTACTTATTTGCTTTGCATTTCGCTATTTATTTTTACATCTTGTTCAAGCGAAGGCGACACTTCTCAGAATACTGAGACAAGTAGAGTGCCAAAAAAACAAATTATTTCTAGCCTTGATAGCCCTGTGACTATTGATTTCGTTTTTGATGGAAATAAAATTGTCACTAGTACTCATTCGGGCAATTATGTTGTAAAATATACTTATACGGGAGATTTAATTACAAAGAAAGAGAGTTCAGATTTGAGAAATGAGTATACTTATACTGATGGAAAATTGACAACTTATTTGCGAAAACTCACTGGACGAGACTACTATGACAAATATTCTTATACTTATGAATCTAATGGCGTTGTTTCATTTATAGTTACTAGAATTACTATTTCAACAGGAGCAGAAGAGGTCATTTCTGCAAAGAATATTTATACATTAAAGGATGGAAATATCATAAAATATGAAACTTCATCATCTGTAATAACATATAAGTATGATAATAAAAATAATCCGATGAGAAATGTTTTAGGGTTTAATAAAATCTTTGAGGAGCAGCCACAAGTTAGTTCATCGGTTAACAATGTAACAAGTTATACTGTTACTTTAGCAAATAATTCTAGTTATACCAATGAGATAACATACACTTATGATGGAAGTAATTTTCCAACCGTAATTAATTACAAAGCACTATCCTCTATATGTACATATTCTTATTAGAAAATATCTAGCGATTTAGGAAAATTTTAAAGCCAAATAATTTTATTGTTTGGCTTTTTTATTGGTCTTCACAAATCATTTAGCAGTAAAATTTTAGAATAATTCCTCATAATTATGTAAATTGTTAAGCTTTAAAATTTACATTTTTGTAAGATGTGCAACCTTGCTTTTTTCAGAAGCAATTTTAATCTAATCCGATTTTGTTGACGTATGAATAAGAAACCAGTTTATTTTCTTAAAAAAACACTCCGTATCCTCATGTGGTGTGTGGTTTCTATAGTTGCACTTTTATTACTTCTTATCATTTTAATTCAGGTTCCTTCTGTTCAGAATTTCGTTAAAAATAAAGCAGTTTCTTATCTTCAGGATAAAATAAAGACCAAAGTTTCTTTAGATTATATTTCGATAAAATTCCCAAAAGATGTAGTTCTGGAAGGTTTCTATTTTGAAGATCAAAAAAAAGATACTTTGCTGGCAGGTAAACGATTAGAAGTTGATGTTGATCTTTTTAAACTCGTTAGCAGTGAACTTGAAATCAATTCGGTTTCGCTTGAAAATGTAAAAGCCAATATTTCCAGAAACAAAGACGGCGTTTTCAATTTCGATTATATCATCAAAGCATTCGAATCCAAAGAACCAAAAGTGGAAGATCCAGATGCAAAACCGTTTAAAATTTCTGTTGTCAAAGTAAATCTCGATCAGATTAAATTCAATTTTAAAGACGATTTTGCTAAAAATGACATTCGTGTAAATCTGACCCATTTTGATACCAAATTCAAGAAATTCGATTTGGATCAAATGGATTTTAATATTCCGACGATTAATCTAAATGGATTAAAAGTAGTTTTAGATCAGGATGTGGTAGAGAAAATTGCAGAGGTTTCTGTTAAAACCGTCGATACTATTTCGAAACGACCAGATTTTAAATTAGCGTTAGATAAAATTGCTTTGTCTAAAATTGATGTTTTATACGATAATAAAGATTCAAAACTAAATTCGGGCATTCGTTTAGGAAATCTAAACTTAGCCGTAAATGAAATCGACCTCAATAAACAGCTTTTAGATTTCGATACTTTCGAAGTTAAAGATTTAAGCGGAAATCTACGATTAGGAGTTCAAGACAAACAAATTCAAACACCAGATTTAGATACAACTGCTATAAAACAAGCGGGCTGGAAAGCAAAATTAAACAAAGTCAATATCGAAAATGTTGCTTTCAAATTTGATGATATGCAGTCAAAACCTGTTGTAAAAGGCTTAGATTATAGTCATCTGGATTTAAGTAAATTCAACTTTGAAGCAGAGAAATTATATTATGGAAACAATACGATTTCGGGAAATATAAATAAGCTTACCGTAAACGAAAAAAGCGGTTTACAGATTCAGTCCTTAAAAACCAATTTCTTTTACGGACCAAAAAATGCATCTTTAGAAAATTTGTATTTAAAGACACCGCAAACGCTCGTTCAAGATAAAATTAAAGCTGAATACAAATCGCTTGATGCATTGCAGAAAGATTTAGGAAATTTGGCTATTGTTGCCAACTTGAAAGAATCCAAAATTGGTTTTAAAGATATTTTATTGTTTGTACCAACGCTTCAAAACACGAATCCGTTTAAGAGCAATCCAAATGCGATTTTGTATGTGGACAGCCGTGTGAGTGGAAAAGTAAAAGATTTGAATGTTTCGAAGTTTGAAATGAGCGGTGTCGGAACGACAAAAGTTTCCCTTTCGGGGAAAATAACTGGATTGCCAGATGCTGAAAAAGCCTATTACGATTTGAACATTAAAAAGATGTCGAGCACGGCAAAAGATATCAATATGTTTGTGCCGGCTGGAACAATTCCGAAAAATATTCAAATTCCATCGCAATTAAGCTTACAGGGAAAATTTAAAGGTTCTGTTCAGAATTTTAAAACCAATATGGCTTTAACCAGCAGTTTCGGAAATGCAAAAGTTGATGCTTTATTTGATCAGCGTATTAAAAAAAGAGAAAAATACGATGCGACAGTTTCCTTAAATGAGTTTGATTTAGGCAGATTAATCAAAAACGATTCAATTGGAAAAATTACGCTTAACGCGAAAGTAAAAGGAAACGGTTTAGACCCTAAAACGGCAAATGCTGTGGTTGACGGAATTGTAAAAAAAGCAGTTTTTAATCGATATACTTATAAAGATTTAACCTTAAAAGGAAACATAGAAAACGGATCTTTCGCCGTAAAATCAGGAATGGAAGATCCCAATCTGAATTTTAACTTAACAGCAAGCGGAGATACAAAAGACAAATATCCGACCGTAAAACTGAAATTAAATCTTGATATAGCCGATTTAGAAAAACTAAATCTTCATGCTGGCCCAATGAAACTTCGCGGAAATGTGGATGCCGATATTGCGAACAGTAATCCGGATTTTCTGAATGGAAAAGTGTTTTTATCCAATATTCAGATTTTGCAAGACAAAGAGCCAATTGTTTTAGATTCTATCCGTGTTTTTGCTTTTGCAGATAAAGACAGCAATTCGATTAAGATTTCGTCTCAATTCCTAAAAGCAGAAGTGACAGGAAAATACAAATTGACGACTCTGGCTAATTCAATTCAAAAATCATTATCTAAATATATCAACCTTCAAAATCCAAAAGTAAATGCCGAATCAGATGAGCAAAGACTAGCTTTTACTTTGAAAGTAGATAATGATCCTGTGCTTTTGAAATTATTACCAAAACTGACCGCTTTAGAGCCTTTTACCATAAACGGAAAATATAACAGTCAAGCCGATTCTTTGGAAGTAAAAGGAACAATTCCGCGTATAGTTTATGGCGGAAACACTATTTCTGACGGAAAAATAAATATCGAAACCAAAGAAAATGCGCTTCAATATTTGGCCTCAGTAGCAACTATTGAAAGCGGATCTTTTAAAATTCCGTTTACAAGTTTATCGGGAAAAGTAGAAAACAATGAACTGACTTATGCCTTAGAAGTAAAAGATGCCAAAGAAAAACAGCAGTATTTTATTGCCGGAAACCTAAAACATGAAGACGCCAAAAACATTTTTAAAATTGATGCCGACAGCTTTGTTTTAAATTATGATAAATGGACAGTTGATCCAGAAAATGCAATTGAATTTGGAGATAAGAGACTTTATATCAATAAATTTTATTTGAATAAGGAAGGAGATCAATTGAAAATTCAATCTCAGGGAACTCAAAATAATTCGCCATTGCAAGTTGATTTTGTGAACTTTAAAATGGGAACCATTATGAATATGGTTTCCAAAGATGAATCGATGATTCAAGGTATGATAAATGGAAATGCTTTAGTCGAAAATATAATGACTAAACCGACTTTTACCTCTGATTTAAAAATAGATGATTTTACTTTTAAAGGTTCGAAAGTCGGCGATTTAGAAATAAAAGTTGATAATAAAACCGAAGATACTCTTTCAGCTAATGTCGTTTTGAGCGATGAAGGAAATGATGTAAAACTTACCGGAGAATATAAAATTGCGGAAGGCAGTTTTGATTTAGATATGGCAATCAATAAACTGTACATCAAAAGTATTCAAGGTTTCAGCATGGGAAATATTTCCGAAGGAACAGGATTCTTATCAGGGAATTTTAAAGTTACAGGAAATACTTCGGCTCCAAAAGTGAATGGCGAATTGAACTTTAATGATGCCGGTTTTAGAGTGACACAACTGAATTCTTATTTTAAAACAGGACAAGAAAAAATCACTTTCAATGAAGGAGTAATTTCATTTGATAAATTTTCTCTTTTAGATGAAAATGATAATGAACTGTTCGTGAATGGAACTATTCAATCGGCTGATTTTACAAAGTATAATTTTAATTTGCTGGTTGAAGCCAACGATTTTAGAGCGATTCATTCGAAAGCTGCCGACAATGATTTGTTCTACGGAGATTTATTTTTGGATACTAAATTAAATATCAAAGGAAGTTTAGAAAGTCCGGTAGTAGATGGAACTTTAAAAATAAATAAAGAAACCAAATTTACGGTGGTGATGCCACAGTCAGATCCTTCAATTGCGGATCGTGAAGGGATTGTGGAGTTTGTTGATGAAGATAATATGTATCTAAAACAAACAGTTGATCTTCAGAATAAATTAGATCAATCCGAATTAAAAGGAATGGATGTTAACGTTGCCATTACAATCGATAAGGAAGCAGAATTGACTTTACTGATTGATAAATCAAACGGAGATTATTTGAACTTGAAAGGAGAAGCTGAATTGGTTGGGGGAATCGATAAATCGGGGAAAACAACTCTGACAGGGAAATATGAATTTTCGGATGGTGCTTATCAAATGAATTTTAACGGAATTAAAAGAAAATTTGATATTCAGAAAGGCAGTTTTATTACTTGGAATGGTGAACCGACTATGGCAAATGTCAATATTACGGCTATTTATAAAGTTGATGCGGCACCGATTGATTTAGTTGGAAATCAAATATCAGGAATGGAACAAGCAGTTCAGAACACTTATAAACAAAAACTTCCGTTTCAGACTTTATTGAAAATGAACGGCGAATTGATGAAGCCTGAAATTTCTTTTGGAATTGTATTGCCAGACGGAAATTACAATGTATCGACAGATGTGGTTACAACAACGCAAAGCAAGTTGAAACAGTTAGAACAAGATCCTGCAGAATTGAACAAACAGGTTTTTGCCCTTTTATTATTAAATCGTTTTGTGGGTGAAAATCCGTTTGCGAGTCAAAGCGGTGGAATCAGTGCCGAAACGATGGCAAGACAAAGTGTGAGCAAGATTCTTTCGCAACAATTGAATAATCTGGCTGGAGAATTAATTACAGGTTTTGAAGTCAATTTTGATTTAGAATCGTCTGAAGATTACACTACAGGAACTATGCAAAACAGAACTGATTTAAATGTAGAAGTTTCTAAAAAACTGTTGGATGATAGATTGAAAGTAACTGTTGGAAGCAGTTTTGGAGTGGAAGGAGCAGAGCGCGCCAATGAAGAAAGTACCAATATTGCAGGAGATGTTGCTCTGGATTATCAATTAACTAAAGACGGCCGTTATATGGTTCGTGCTTACAGAAAAAATCAATATCAAGTGGCCGTTGAAGGACAGGTGATAGAAACGGGTGTTGCTTTTATTATCACGATGAGTTACAATAAATTCAGAGAACTTTTCCATCGCACAGAAAAAGAAAAAGAATTGATAAGGGAAGAAAAGCTTCGAAAAGAAAAGGAAAAACAGAAAAAGAAGGAAGATAAAGAGAAGGAGGAATTGCAGGAAAATCAAATTGAAGGAAATGAACAAAAAACGTAATCATATAAATAATCATTTTATAAAGTGTTTTGTGCTGATATCCCTGTTTTTTGTTTTTGGATGCAGTAATACAAAATATCTTCCAGAAGGCGATTTGTTGTACACAGGCGGTTCGGTCAAAGTGAAAGATTCTATTATGAAAAAGAAAGATAGAAAAGCACTCGAAACTGAGCTTGAAGGACTTCTTCGCCCAAAACCGAATAAAACGTTTTTAGGATTACGCCCGAAATTATGGTTTTATAATATTGCCGGAGAACCTAAAAAACAAAAAGGATTTAGATATTGGCTTCGAACTAAAGTCGGAGAAGAGCCAGTGCTTTTCAGTAAAGTAGATTTAGATTATAATGCTTCAGTTTTGCGAAATTTTACAGAAAACCGTGGTTATTTTAAAACACGTGTTAGCGCCGATTCTACCGTAAACAATAAAAGAGCTACAGCAGAATATACTGTTGTTCCAAAAAAACAATATATTATTAAAAGCGTGATTTTTCCTGATGATTCTTTAAAAATGTCAAAGATAATTGCCAGATCAAGCCGACGCAGTCTATTGAAAGTGGGAAAACCGTACGATTTGGATGTTATAAAAGCCGAACGAGAACGTATCGATGCCAGATTAAAAGAAAAAGGATATTATTATTTCAGTCCCGATTATCTTCTGGCAAAAGTAGACAGCAGCAAAGGCGATCATGAAGTAAAAATCAGATTGGTTATCAAAGACGAGACTCCTGCAAAAGCCTTAAGAGCCTATAAGATAAATAACATTTTCGTGTATCCGAATTATTCTCTGGCCAACGACAGTATGGTTTACAGAAAAAAGAATATCACACAGTACAAAGATTTTACGATTATTGATACTGCAGAAACTTTTAAACCGAGAGTTTATGACAGAACAATCTATTTCAAAAAAGGAGATTTATACAATAGAACTGATCATAATTTGACTTTAAACCGTTTTGTGAATCTTGGAACTTTCAGTTTTGTTAAAAACGAATTTAAGCCTTCAGATAGTATCGACAATGCTTTGGATTCTTATTATTACTTAACGCTTCTGCCTAAAAAGTTTATTCGTGTTGAAGTTATTGGAAAAACCAATTCAGCGAGTTACACTGGTACAGAATTAAATTTGAATTGGAATAATAGAAACTTTCTGGGAGGAGCAGAATTGTTTACTGCATCAATTTTTGGCGGAGCAGATTTTCAGTTAGGGGGCGTTAATAAAGGTAAAAATATTTATAAACTTGGAGGAGAAGTTAGTTTAACTTGGCCGAGATTTGTAACACCTTTTCATATTGAAGGAAATAGCGAGTATGTTCCAAGAACAAAAGCAACAATTCGTTATGAATACCAAAAACGTACCCAATTGTATGCGTTGAATTCCTTCAATACCTCTTTTGGTTATTTATGGAAAGAAAATATTCGAAAAGAACATCAGTTAAATGTGATTGATGTAACGTACGTAAGTCCAAATCATGTTACACCCGAATATTTAGCAGATATTGATGAAGACCCAGCATTAGGAAAAGTAATTGAAAAGCAGTTGATTTTTGGTCCAACTTACAATTATACGTACACCAACACGATGCAGAAACGCCGAAAAAATACTATTTATTTTAATGGCGAATTAGATTTGGCGGGAAATATTACAGGGTTGGTTACTGGTGCAGATTATCCCAATAAGGTTAAAACGATATTTGATGTTCCGTTTAGTCAATACGTAAAAATCAGAACCGATTTCAGACATTATTTAAAACTAGGAAAAGAAAGCGAATTAGCCAGCAGACTGATTGTTGGAGCTGGATTTGCCTATGGAAATTCGAATACACTTCCCGCATCAAAACAATTTGTAGTTGGAGGAACCAATAGTATTCGAGCTTTTAGAGCAAGAACTTTAGGGCCGGGAAGTTATGTGATCCCGCCTCCAACAAATAATAATTATACCCCTGATCAATCAGCTGATTTAAAGTTAGAGTTTAATACCGAATATCGAGCAAAACTATTTAGTATTGTGAAAGGAGCGGTGTTTTTAGATGCGGGAAATATTTGGCTTTTGCATGCCGATCCGGACAAACCTGGAGCAGAAATTTCAAAAGATTTTATGAAAGAAATCGCTGTGGGCGCTGGAGTAGGTTTACGTTTTGATGTATCGTTTTTTGTTTTAAGAACAGATTTAGCTATTCCTCTTCGAAATCCGGCCTTGCCAGATGGACAACGTTGGGTTATAGACGATATTAATTTTGGAAGCAGTTCTTGGAGAAAAGACAACCTGATTTTGAATATCGCTATTGGTTATCCCTTTTAATTTTTTTAGCCACGAATTCACGAATTATTATAATCTATGTGTTGCTTATAATTGAATTAAACGGATTTTTTAATTTGTGAAATTGGAAAAAATAATAGACAAAGAATTAGCGAAAATTCGTGGATTCGTGGCAGGAAAAAAGAATAAAAAGAAGTAAATTGGTCTAAAATTTTTTAGAGGAATGCAAAACTTGATTAAAAGAATTATAGGTGTTGGAGTTATTGTTTTAATAATTGTTCTGGGGTTTAAATATTGCCAGTTCAAAAAAGAAGACGATTCTGATATTCAGTATAATACCAATTTAATTCAACAACAGATTCTTAATGTTGGAAAATTGGTTGTTACAGAAGGGCATTTCTCAGAAGTCATTACCTATAAAAATCAGCAGAAATATTTGATGGATATGATTTCTTTTGAGAAGAAAGCACTTATTGTGGTCAATGCCAACGTAACGGTGGCTTATGATCTGCATCAAATGAAATATGATATTGATGAAAAAAATAAAACCATTACGATTTTGAATATTCCGAAAGAAGAAATCACTATAAACCCAGATATTCAGTTTTATGATGTGGAACAAAGTAAACTGAATCCGTTTACGGGAGATGATTACAATAAAATCAATAAATCGGTAAAAGCGAATCTGGCTAAGAAAATCGAAAATTCTACCCTTAAAACAAACGCTCAAAATAGACTAATAAGCGAATTGTCTAAGATTTTAATCATGACCAATTCAATGGGCTGGAAACTGCAATATAACGGGAAAACTATTGAATCTGAAACAGAGTTAACGCAAGATTTGAATTCAAAGCTGTAAAAAAGAATCTCGCAAAGACGCAGAGTCGCAAAGAATTTTTGCCACAGATTAAAGGATTAAAATGATTTTTTGAATTGCCTCCTGCTTTAGCTGGAGGGAAAATAAAGTCAAAATCAAAAGGCTTTAGCCAAATCTCATGTTTTGGCTAAAGCCCTTTTTGCTTACATTATAAATATCTCCAGCTAAAGCAGGAGGCAATTGAAAGGAAACTTTGCGACTCTGCGTCTTTGCGAGATTAAAAAATTAACAAAAAAACTTCGCGTCTTAGTGCCTTTGTGGCAAATTATCAAAAATCAAATCCAAACCGCCAGAAATTAAATGTGCAATTTCAGGACGTCTTTCTTTCAATTGATCCAAATGAACTAAAACTTCTTGTAAAAGCTGTTTTTCATCAGAATCCTTCAGAAGTTCGACAATTTCAACAGATAATAGCCAATCGTTTGAGTGATTGCTTTTTAATTTCTCAAAAACAGATTTTAACTCCGATTTAGAGTCTTTATTATTTCGAATGTTTCGAACTGTGGCGTATAGAATTTCCAATTCATCACGCTCATCAGTATGTTTTGCTTTGATAGTTTTAGTTGAAGGAACAATATTAATTAGATCAAAACTATTCACATCTGCAGGTCCAGAGAAAGCAGAAATAACTTTTTTACCAATTGCCATATCGTAATTACCCCATTCAGGCTGAAACAAAACAGTTTCGCCATGCGTTACGGTACAATTTCTAAAACTGATCAGAATAATTTCTCCGTGAAGATTTCTAGAACCTGTAATAATTTCACCTTCCACAATAATATTGCCTTCAAATTCCAATTTTACGGTTTCGTTTTCTACAATGCTATAAGCCTGTAAATCCTTCGGACTCATATCTTCAATCGCAAGATTAAAACCTTTCAATTTCCCAATTGGACTTCCAAATCCGTGTGGATGAGTTAGAGTTCCGTGACCCACTAATTCTTTTTCGCGATAAGCCAAAGCCGTTTTTCCTGTAGTTTGAATGTAAACCGGTTTTCCTTCCTCTTCAATTACATTCGTGAACACACCAGAGATTTGTAACCCTGTGCTTAATTCGATTGTTCCTAAAGCGTTCGATTGAATCAGTTTTTGAATTCCGGAAAGACCTCCTGTTCGTAAAGCCATTTTATTGGCAAATTCTTCCAGAATCAAACTTAAATAAGAAAAATTTGGTGTTACATAGAGTTGAGGTTGCAGCTGTGTAATATCAAAATTCTGATTTGCCGCCGAAATATCATAAGGGATTTTCTTTACATTATCTGTCATACAGTGTGCACTTTCTCCAATAGAAGAAAGCAATCCAGCACCATATATTTTTGGATTTTCGACAGTTCCAATCAAACCGTATTCAACTGTCCACCAATGTAGGTTTCTTATTTGTGCCATTTCAGACAATTCACCCATATCATTTTGCAAATCGGCAACAGCTTTTTCAGCTTCATCAATTTTTTCCTGTGGTGTATCTTCTGCTTCTTTCAAAATAGAAAGCAGACGAATCGCTTCATACATTTGATAATCTTTGTGAGAAGAAATCGCTTTACAGCCAATTTCACCAAAACGTCTCAAATATTCAGCATATTCGGGATTTGCAATAATAGGAGCGTGGCCAGCACCTTCATGAATGATGTCTGGAGCAGGAGTATATTCAATATGTTCTAATTGACGAATATCCGAAGCAATAACTAAAACATTATAAGCTTGGAATTCCATAAAAGCATTTGGCGGAATAAATCCGTCAACGGCAACGGCTGCCCAACCAATTTCGCTCAAAATTCGGTTCATGCCGTACATGCTTGGAATAGAATCTATTTCGATACCGGTTTTGCGTAAACCTTCCAAATAAGAATGATGTGCTACTTTAGAAAGATAATCTACATTTTTACGCATAACATATCGCCAAACCGCCTGATTGATAGGAGTGTAATCGCTATAATCTTGAGGTTTAATAAATTGCTGTAAATGTTTAGGCAATCGCTCTAATAACGGATTGGTTTCAATATTTGGATTCATTTCGAAAACGTTGTAGATTAAAATGTAAAATTACGAATTTACGGCTCGATTTTTTACGATCCATCACAAAATTTTTATTCGAAATAAACTTTTATTGCATTTTTGTAGATTTTGTAAAGGTGGACATAAATGGAATTTTAGCAGTCATTGTTTTCATAATTCACTTTTTCCATTGTCTTTTCGAAATTTTCCGATTCTTTTTTAGTCATCGAAGCTTCTTTCAGATCCACTTTTAACTGTTTTTTAGTGTCAGGACTAATCCATAAACCGGTAAATGTATTTCCGTTTTTCTGCAAAATTAGAACACCGCTAAAACCCTGTTCGACCATTACAAATTCATTTTCTTTCTTTTTGCCCTGAGTAACATTCAGCTGAATCCAATTGTTAGATTTATTGTAGCGATACATAGAAGTAAACATTAAATCTGCAGTGCAAGGATTATCTTCGGTTTTAATATAAACTGTTATAGGAGTTTTACCATCAACAGTTCCTTTATATAGATTAGAAGCTGAAGTTTGAGATTGTGCTGATAATTGGTTTAAAAATGAGAAACAGATTGCAATAAGGAAAATTACTTTTTTCATAAATAAAAGAATATAGATTTGGGGTTAATTCATTTTATCAAATATAAAGTTCTGCTTTTTATTTGAAAGAATTTCTTTAAGATTTTTTGATGGTATTTCTCATTTCATTTTCTGCATTTCTAAAATATTCAATTTTGTGGCTGAACATAAAAGCCATATTGGTAGCACGCATTTTGGCTTCTTCTGTTATTGGCCCAGCAAATTGCGAATCTATTGTAGAATTAAAAATAGCAATCCAGCGGTCAAAGTGTGTTTTGTCTACTGGTAATTGTTTGTGTGGAGGAAAAGGTGTTCCAGAATAAGCGCGAACATCAAATAAAATGGTTTGCCAAAAATTGTACATTTTTTGCAGATGAGGTTCCCAGCGATCTTGTAATTTATCATTAAATATCGGCCCAATTAAATCGTCCTTTCTAACATTTGCATAAAAGCTGTTAACCATTTGCTGAATGTCTTCTATTGTCGAAATATCTTTTAAAGCTGTCATTCTATTGTATTTTAAGTAAGCTGCAAAAATACAATATATCTTTCTTTTAGTTCCCTGATAATTGTCATATGCCCTTTAATTGCTAGGTAAAATCACATTTTGTAAGGAATTGTATAGATTTTTTATTTTATGATGAGTTATTTCAATTTTAATAGGTAAGTTTTTTATGATTTTTAATTTTTTAAAATATTGTTTTTCAGTAGTTTGAAAAACAATAAGATTGGTTTTTGTTATATCATTTTTTTTAATTTGATGTGTATTTGTAAAGTTAAAAAAATGAGAATATTGTAAAAATACTCATAATATTGTGATGTTTTAGTAAAATAAAACTGAATAAATAAGGAAAAACTAATTATCAAACCAAAACCACAAAAGAATGCACAAAACTACTCAAACACCTACAATTCGGGTAAGTAAAGCGTTGAAACTATTATGTTGCGGTACGCTTTTATTCATGAACAGCTTAAACGCTCAGACGGTAACTCCATTTATTACTTCAGGAGATCAGACTAAATTATTACAGCAACAAGCTACTGTAAGTTTCGGAACCAATTCAGGAACCAATCCTTCAACTGTAACAGTAAATGCAGGAACGACCTATCAAACTATGGACGGATTCGGTTATACACTTACTGAGAGAAGCTGCGAAGTCATTTCTGGAATGGCAGCAACTCAGCAAAACCAATTGTTGAATGATTTATACAATCCGACAACAGGATTAAATGCAAGTGTAGTTCGTATTAGTATTGCAGCTTCAGATTTAAGCAGTTCTTCTTATAGTTATAACGAAACTTCAGGAGATACCAATATGAATAATTTTAGTTTGAATGGGCCTGATTTGACTTATTTGGTTCCAATCCTTAAAAAGATTCTGTTGATTAATCCTAACATCAAAATCTTAGCAACTCCTTGGTCTGCACCACGATGGATGAAAACCAATGGCTCTTGGGTTGGAGGTTCTCTGCAAACGCAATATTATGCGGCGTATGCAAAATACTTTGTAAAATATTTTGATGCTATGAAAGCACAAGGTATTAATATTTGGGGAATTACACCGCAAAATGAACCAGAAAATCCAAACAATGAACCAAGTATGCTGATGAACTCTACAGAACAAAAGAATTTCATCAATCAACAGCTTGGACCTCAAATGGCTGCCGCTGGCTACGGAAACATCAAAATTATTGCTTTTGACCACAATTGCGATAATACAGCCTATCCGATTGATGTTTTAAATAACAGTTCTTATGTTGACGGTGCAGCATTTCACTTGTATTTAGGAAACATTTCAGCAATGTCAACGGTAAAAACTCAAACGAATAAAAACGTTTATTTTACAGAACAATACACAGGTTCGGGCGGAAGTTTTAGCGGAGATTTTGGCTGGCACATGCAAAACGTTGTTATTGGAAGTGCAAACAACTGGTCTAAAACAGTTTTAGAATGGAACGCTGCAAACAATTCAAGTCTTGGGCCTCGTACTCCCGGAGGATGTAGTACTTGTTTAGGCGCTATTACAGTTAATAGTAGTACAAGTTATACTAAAAATGTTGCTTATTATATTATTGGTCAGATTTCTAAATATGTGAAACCAGGTGCAGTAAGAATTAGTGCTTCAAGTTCTAGCGGCAGTATTTCTTCAGTTGGATTTAAAAACCCTGATGGTTCAACAGCACTTGTAATTTATAATTCAGGAGGATCATCAAATACGATAAAAGTAGTTTCAGGATCATCAGCATTTAATTATGCAGTTCCAGCATCTTCTGCGGTTACTTTTACTTGGGGAGCATCAAATCCCGTTGCGGTTACGGGAGTTAGTGTGAGTCCGACTTCTGCAACACTTACAGCGGGTCAGTCACAGCAATTGACAGCAACAGTTTCTCCTAGTAATGCTACAAATACTGCAGTAAACTGGAGCTCAAGCAATACTTCTGTTGCAACAGTAAATTCAAGCGGATTGGTTTCTGCAATTGCTGCAGGAAATGCTACAATCACTGCAACTACTGTTGATGGAGCAAAAACAGCAACGAGTGCAATTACCGTAACGGCTGGCTCGACAGGTTTTCCTGGGTATTATAACATTATTTCAAGAAACAGTAACAAAGGTTTAGATGTTGCTGATAATGCTACAACAAGCGGAAGCAGAATTCAACAGTACGATATTACAAACGGGGGAGGAAGCAACCAGCGTTGGAAATTTGTTTCTGACGGAAGTGGGAATTATTACATCATTGTAAAATCTACAGGAATGTATTTGGCGGTTGAAAATAATGGAACAGCTGACGGACTAAAAGTACAGCAGAAAACATTCTCTTCTTCAAATGAATTTAAATGGGCAGTAACAAGCCTTGGCACTGGATATTACAAAATCATAAATGTAAACAGCGGTAAATCGTTAGATGTTGAAAATGTTTCTACGGCAAATGGCGCTAATATTCAAGTTTGGGTGTATACAGGAGGTTTAAATCAGCAATGGCAATTTGTGCAAGTTGAATCTTCTACGGCAAAAAACGCTTTAGTTGCACAAACACCTGTAGTTGAGAATACAAGCTCAAATGATATGATGATTTTTGTTGATGAAGCAAATGATTCTTTGAAAATTGATACCAATCATGAGGGAGATGCCGAAGTACAAATTTTTAATATTACTGGACAGCCAGTTTTAAAGAAAAACGTAAAATTTGTAAAAGGAAATCAAGCTGAAATAGAAATATCTCGATTGCCAAAAGGCGTTTACGTTGTAAAAGTTAACGATAGTAAAGGTTCTTATTCGAAAAAAATCTTGAAGCAATAATTACATCCACAATTCAATTAGTAATTTGTATTGAATTTGAAAAGGCTGTCATCCCATCTGACAGCCTTTGTTTTTATTTTATCCAATTAATTGAGTAAACAAATCCTGATTGTCATTCAAGTATTGAAACTCAAAACCATTTTCAGTCATTTTCAACTTGATTGGCATAATATCGTTTTTGTTTTTTAATTCTAAACCAACAACAACAGAACCCACTTCGCGGCTGTTTTTCTTAGCAAACTGAAAATAAGTGATGTCGTCATCTGGTCCCAAAATATTATTGACAAACTCTTTTAATGCTCCCGGACGCTGTGGAAACTGAATCATAAAATAATGCATTAAGCCTTCGTAAAGTAAAGAACGTTCTTTTATTTCGGCAGTTCTTTCGATGTCATTATTGCTTCCGCTGACAATGCAGACTACATTTTTGCCTTTAATTTTATCTTTATAAAAATCCAAAGCAGCAATTGTTAGTGCTCCTGCTGGCTCTACTACCATTGCTTCTTCGTTATACAATCTTAAAATTGTGGTGCAAACTTTTCCTTCTGGAACCAGAATAATATCTTCAAGATTGTATCTACAGATTTCAAAAGTTTTATCGCCAACTTGTTTAACCGCTGCACCGTCTACAAATTTATCGATTGATTTTAGCGGTGTATTTTTATTTTCTTCGATTGAAGTTTTCATCGAAGGAGCGCCTTTTGGTTCAACACCGATTATTTTGGTATGTGGACTTAAATGTTTAAAAACCTCAGATAGTCCAGAAGCCAGTCCGCCGCCGCCAATTGGTACAAAAACATAATCGATAGGCTCTTTAAAACTTTCTAGAATTTCTAAACCTACAGTTCCTTGTCCGGCAATTACTTTTTCATCATCAAAAGGATGAATAAAAGTTTTGTGATTCTTGATAGCATCAGCAGTTGCAGAAGCGTAAGCATCATCAAAAGTATCTCCAGTCAAAACAATTTCAACGAACGATTTTCCAAATAACTGAACTTGTTTTACTTTTTGTTTTGGAGTGGTTTTTGGCATGTAAATTTTACCATGAATCTTTAAAAGATTGCAAGAATAGGCAACACCTTGAGCATGATTTCCTGCACTGGCGCATACAGTTCCGTTTGCTTTTTCTTTTTCGTTTAGCGAAGAAATCTTGTTATAAGCGCCTCTAATTTTATAAGAACGAACAATTTGTAAATCTTCTCTTTTTAGTAAAATAGTAGATTCAAATTCGTCTGAAAGATTCAAATTTTGCGTTAAAGGCGTTGCAGCAACTACATTTTCGAGATGCTTTTGGGCATTAAGTACTTCTTCAAATAAACTCATGGTGTTTTGTTTTTATTTTTTTTTTGCCACAGATTAAAAGGATTATAATGATTTTTAATCTGTGTGAATCTGTGAAATCTGTGGCAAAAAAATGTTCTGAACTTTTTTAAAATAAAAAACCTCCCAATTGGGAGGTTTCTATAAATTATATTTTACAAACTTATATAGCACCTCGCCATTATTGCTGAATTGCAATAATGCTAATAATAGAGATAATAATGTTGTTAAAGTTTGTCATTTTTTTTACTGATTGAAGGACAAATGTAAATAATTATTTTTTTACTGGCGGATATTGCGCTAAAATTTTGCCTACAAACTCAGCAATTTTTTCATCTTTCTTGTCGATGTTTCTGGTTAGAGTTCCAACTCCTTCACCTTGCCAAATCATTTCTTTCTTTTTAGCATCGATTAAATCAATGTATAAAGTTCCTTCAGTAGAAGTAGAAACTGTAGTCTGTCCTCCGTACATCATGTAAGGATTCCAACCCCAGCCCCAGCCATAACCCCAGCCAGCGGTAAATTGGTTTACATCTACTTGCTCTCTTGATTTAGTAAAAATGTTTACCAGCAAGTCGGGATTTTCGCTTTTTGTAAAGCCTTTGGCTTGCATTTGATCATCAATCGCGCGTAAAATTCTTCTTTTGTCTAAATCTGATATTTCAACCTTGTCAATTCCGGGCTTAAAGTAGGCGTACGTTTTATAAGGCGTAAAATCGACAGTTTTGTCATAATCAGAATAAACGGTCACAGTGCTGCAAGAAGCAAATACAAACAGCAGTAAAAACGGAATTAACTTTAGTGTTTTCATATTTCTAAGAATTAAATGTTCTTGTTTTAAGTTTGTCAGGCTGAGCGGAGTCGAAGCCTTTTCGTTTTTATAAGCCTTCGACTTCGCTCAGGATGACATTACGGTTATTTTAAAATTTTATACAAACTTTAAATTAAACTTTCATCAACCAAATTTGGCAGCGTAACTTTTAGTAACGGCTCAACTTCCATTGCTCTTTTTATAGCAAAAACAGCACCTTCATTTCTTGCCCAGCTTCTTCTTGAAATTCCGTTGTTAACATCCCAGAAAAGCATTGAAGCTAAACGCTTTGAAGCCTCTGTAGAACCATCAAGAACCATACCAAATCCGCCATTTATAACCTCTCCCCAGCCAACGCCGCCACCGTTATGAATTGATACCCAGGTTGCTCCTCTAAAGCTGTCGCCAATTACATTATGAATGGCCATATCGGCAGTAAAACGAGATCCGTCATAAATATTAGAGGTTTCTCTGTAAGGAGAATCGGTTCCAGAAACGTCATGATGATCACGCCCTAAAACCACAGCGCCAATTTCGCCTTTTGCAATAGCCTGATTAAAAGCTTTAGCGATTTTAATTCGTCCTTCGGCATCAGCATATAAAATTCGAGCTTGAGATCCTACAACCAATTTGTTTTCTTGCGCACCTTTAATCCATTTAATATTATCCTGCATTTGCTGCTGAATTTCATTTGGAGCAGTTTCAGCCATTTTTTCTAAAACTTCACAAGCAATTGCATCTGTTTTTAGCAAATCTTCTGGTTTCCCTGAAGTACAAACCCATCTGAAAGGACCAAATCCGTAATCAAAACACATTGGTCCCATGATATCCTGAACGTAACTCGGATATTTAAAATCGATATTATTCTCTGCCATTACATCTGCACCTGCACGAGAAGCTTCCAATAAAAAGGCATTTCCATAATCAAAAAAATAAGTTCCTTTTGCGGTGTGTTTGTTGATTGCTGCTGCATGACGACGTAAAGTTTCCTTAACTTTTTCTTTGAATAATTCTGGATTATTTGCCATCAAATCATTTGCTTCTTCAAAAGAAATTCCAACTGGATAATAACCTCCAGCCCACGGATTATGAAGTGAAGTCTGATCTGAACCTAAATCAATTTTGATATTTTCCTGATCAAAACGTTCCCAAACATCAACTACATTTCCTAAGTAAGCAATTGAAACGGTTTCTTTATTTGCTTTCGCTAAAGCAACTCTGGCAACCAATTCGTCAGTAGAAGTTACGACTTCATTAATCCATCCCTGTTCGTGACGGATTTTAGTAATCTTCGGATTTACCTCAGCACAAACTGTGATGCAACCAGCAATATTTCCTGCTTTTGGCTGAGCGCCAGACATTCCGCCAAGTCCAGAAGTTACGAATAAACTTCCTTCTGGATTTTGTTTTATTTTTCTAAAACCATTTAAAACTGTAATGGTTGTTCCGTGTACAATTCCTTGCGGGCCAATATACATATAACTTCCCGCTGTCATTTGTCCGTATTGAGAAACACCAAGTGCATTCATTTTTTCCCAATCGTCAGGTTTAGAATAATTCGGGATGACCATTCCGTTTGTCACCACAACTCTTGGCGCTTCTTTATGAGAAGGAAATAATCCCATTGGGTGACCCGAATACATCGTTAAAGTTTGCTCATCTGTCATTTCAGACAAATACTGCATTGTTAATAAATATTGAGCCCAGTTTTGGAAAACCGCTCCATTTCCTCCGTAGGTAATCAATTCATGAGGATGTTGCGCCACAGCATAATCCAGATTGTTTTGAATCATATGCATAATCGCTTTTGCCTGCAATGATTTCCCTGGATATTCATCAATTGGTCTTGCGTACATTCTGTAATCTGGACGAAGACGATACATATAAATACGTCCGTAAGTTTCTAATTCTTCTGAAAATTCAGGAAGTAGTTCGGCGTGGTGTTTTGGATCAAAATAACGTAAAGCATTTTTCAATGCCAGCTTTTTTTCTTCCGCCGAAAGAATTTCTTTTCGTTTCGGAGCATGATTAATAGCTGGATCGTATGCCTGCTTTGATGGTAATATAGAAGGTATTCCTTGTTGTATTTGTTCTTTGAAAGTCATTTTTTTAAGATTCTAAGGTGCTGAGGATCTAAGATGCTAAGGTATCGCGGCTAGATTAACAGCAGATTAATTTTTTGTTTTTTTGATTATGTCGCCCCGCTGGGGCTTAAATGTGACAAACGGTAAAATGGTTTCTATAAATATGTCGCTCCTCGCGGAGCTTTATTAAATATAAAAATATCAAATGTAAAGCCTTGGAAAGGCGGAATATTTATAGAAAATAATAATAACCCAATGCAAAAGCGGAGCGAAATAGCTATTAGTGAAATAATTGATTTTTAAATTATCTAATTTTCAAATTGCCACATTGCCACATTTTCTAATTAAAAAAACTAGGGATAACGGATATCCGACCTGTGATAGGACTTGTGGATTTTAATCCTGAATTTTCGTGAATGGATATCCATATTATATTTTAAATTATTGATTTTAGATTTTAGAATTATCTAATTTGTCTTCTTTCTTATCTCTCCTGTTCGTTTATCAAATCCGTACGGACAATGACGGCAACCACTTTTACAGCAGTAACCGCGTTTTAGATGATGTTTTTCAGTAAAGCATTTATAACCTTCGGGCGTATAGTAAAAATCTTCTCCTTCGATTAATTTATTTTCATTACTTTGTTCTTTCATAAACCTGCTTCACGTTCTTTTTCGAATAATTAAAAATCAAAAATAAAAATATTTGATTATGATTTTATTGAAATCGAACAATTTTATAGCTACAAATTTATAAATTTTACAGCCAATGTTTCTGATTGTTGTCAAATATTTAATTCCGAAAGGTTATCGAGGAATGGCTGTATTTCCGTTTGTTTTGATAAAATATGATTTTGATAAAGCAAATGGAGTTTTTGTCAATCATGAAAAAATACATTTGAGGCAACAGTTGGAAATGCTGATTCTACCATTTTTTATTTGGTATGTATTAGAGTTCTTAATTCGTTTAATTCAATATAGAAACAAAGATTTAGCATATAGAAATATTAGTTTTGAAAGAGAAGCTTACGCAAAAGAAACCGATTTTAATTATCTCAAAAAAAGATCTTTTTTTCAATTTCTGCATTATATCAAATTAAAATGAATCCAGTTTTCAATCAAAATATAAACATCGATTTTCCGAATGATATTTCTTTGACTATTAAGCGAGAAGATTTAATTCATCCTTTCGTTTCAGGAAATAAATTCAGAAAGCTGAAATACAATTTACTTCAGGCGAAAGCCGAAAATAAAGACACTTTACTGACTTTTGGAGGAGCATTTTCCAACCATATCGCAGCGGTGGCTTATGCAGGAAAAGAGCAGGGATTTAAGACAATTGGAATAATTCGCGGAGACGAACTTTCCGATAAAATTGAAGAAAATCCAACGCTTAAATTTGCGCAGCAAAACGGAATGCAGTTTGAATTTGTTTCGAGAGAAGACTATCGATTAAAAAGTGAAGCATCTTTTATAGAAAAACTCAAAGATAAGTTTGGCGATTTTTATTTGGTTCCAGAAGGCGGAACAAATGAACTCGCTGTAAAAGGTTGCGAAGAAATTTTGACAGGCGAAGATTCAGTTTTTGATTACGTTTGCTGTGCAGTTGGAACAGGCGGAACAATTTCGGGATTAATTAATAATTCGCTGTCAAATCAGAAAATTTTGGGCTTTCCAGCGTTAAAAGGTAACTTTTTAACCGATGAAATTCGTATTTTTGCAAAAAAAGATAACTGGAATTTAATTTCTGACTATCATTTTGGAGGTTATGGCAAGATAAACTTAGAATTAATTGAATTTGTTAATTCTTTTTTCGAAAAGACAAAAGTGCCCTTAGATCCAATTTATACAGGAAAGATGGTTTTTGGCGTTATAGATTTAATCAGCAAAAATTATTTTCCTGCACATTCAAAAATTTTACTCATTCACACAGGCGGATTGCAGGGAATTGACGGAATGAATATAAAGTTGAAGCAGAAGAAATTACCAATACTCAAAACCAATGATTAAAAAAATTGTATTACTTCTCGTAATATTAGCTTTAGCAAGCTGCTCTTCTAGTAAGCCTGCCATCGCGACGACTAAAAAAGCGGCAGCTGTTCAAACTAGAACGGCGGCAACAAAAAGAGGCACTCCCGCTAAACCAATCGGTAAAAATTATCCTTCTACAAATAACACAACTGAGGTTATTCAATCTACATCAAAAACAGTTGTTACCAGCGATTTAATTAATAATTATGTATTGCAGTACAAAGAAATTGCAATGGGAAACATGAAAACTTACGGAATTCCTGCAAGTATTATTTTGGCGCAGGGAATTTTAGAATCTGGTGCAGGAAGAGGAGATTTAGCTGTAGATGCTAATAATCATTTTGGAATAAAATGTCATAATGATTGGTTGGGAGAAAGTGTTCGCCACGACGATGACTCGGCTCAAGAATGTTTTAGAAAATATCCTCAGGCATCAGAATCGTATAGAGATCACGCTTTATTTTTGGTTGGAAAAAAACGATACGCTAGCTTATTCACTTACGAAAAAGACGATTACAAAGCTTGGGCAAAAGGACTTAGAGCTTGCGGATACGCGACAGATCCAAAATATCCTGATAAATTGATCAGTTATATTGAACGCTACAATCTGCATCAGTACGATTGTCAGGTTACAGGAAGAAATTATGTGCCAATAAATACTTCGACGGCTCCGCCAAAAAAATCATCTTATGATGTCGCTTCTGATCCAAAGATCAATATGAATCAATACGATCCGAATACGTATGAGGTTCAAAAAGGAGATACGCTTTATTCGATTTCAAAGAAATTCAATTTATTGGTTGAAGATTTAAAAAAGAAAAATAATCTGATAGATAATGCGATTTCGATTGGGCAGAGGTTGAAAGTGAAATAATAATAATGGTTAGTTGTTAATTATAAATTATGAATGAAAAGGAAAACCGTAATTTTTATTTTAATAATTGTAGTAGCTGTTAGACTTTTTTGTGGAGTTTATGCACATGATGAATTTGGAGGGACAAATTTTTTCATAAAACATCGACCAACTTGGAAATGGAGTTTTTATTCACCATTTGGAATGTCAGATAAAAAAATGGAAGATCTTTCAAAAGAAGAACAAATAGAACAAAAATATTTCAATGAGTTTGTTTTAGATCAAGGTTTAAGTCGATAAATTAAATCTAAAATCTAAACTCAAAAATCTAAAATTAAATGTTATATAAAAGAAGTAGTCAGCTTTTTGCTGAAGCAGAAAAAGTAATTCCGGGAGGAGTAAATTCACCAGTAAGAGCGTTTAAAGCCGTTGGCGGAACTCCGATTTTTGTAAAAAGTGCCAAAGGCGCGTATTTATATGATGAAGACGGAAATAAATTAATAGATTATATCAACTCTTGGGGACCAATGGTTTTGGGTCACGCTTATCAGCCAGTTGTTGATGCTGTAATCGAAAAAGCAAAATTGGGTACTTCATTCGGAATGCCAACAGAATTGGAAACTGAAATTGCAGCTTTAGCTGTTTCTATGGTTCCGAATATTGATAAAATACGTTTTGTAAATTCTGGTACAGAAGCTTGTATGAGCGCGATTCGTCTAGCTCGCGGATTTACAAAAAGAGATAAAATCATCAAATTTGCTGGCTGTTACCACGGACATTCTGATTCATTTTTGATTCAAGCAGGAAGTGGCGCAGTAACTTTTGGATCACCAAATAGTCCTGGAGTTACAGAGGGAACTGCAAAAGATACTTTGTTAGCCAAATACAATGATTTAGAGAATGTAAAAACTCTAGTAGAAGCCAATAAAGGAGAAATTGCAGCCATTATTATTGAGGCGGTTGCTGGAAATATGGGATGTATTGTACCTAAAGAAGGTTTCTTACAAGGTTTAAGAGACTTGTGTACTACAAACGGAATCTTATTGATTTTTGATGAGGTAATGACAGGTTTCCGTTTAGCTCGTGGTGGAGTTCAAGAATTGTATGGAATTGATGCTGATATCGTAACTTTCGGAAAAGTAATCGGCGGCGGACTTCCAGTTGGAGCTTTTGCTGCACGTGAAGAAATTATGAACTATTTAGCGCCTCTTGGACCAGTTTACCAAGCAGGAACATTATCAGGAAATCCGTTAGCAATGGCAGCGGGATATGCAATGTTAAAAGCTTTAGACAGCGACAGAGAAATTTTTACTCGTTTAGAAGAAAAAACAGCTTATTTAGAAGCAGGAATCGATAGAGTTTTAAAAGCGAATAATGTTGTGTTTACAATCAACAGAGTTGGTTCTATGATTTCTGTTCATTTTGATGCAAATCCGGTTACTGATTTTCAAACGGCTGCAAAAGGAGACAACGAAACGTTTAAGAAATTCTTCCATGGATTATTGCAAGAAGGTGTTTATATCGCGCCATCTGCATACGAAACGTGGTTTATTACAGATGCCTTAACGTACGAGGATTTAGATTTCACAATCAATGCGATCGATAAAGTTTCGAAAACATTTTAAATAACAAAAAAGAGGCTTCATAAGCCTCTTTTTTTTATGCATCAAATTAGATTTTATCTTTTTGGCGCTCTTTCATTTTATCCCTCATTTTGTCTTTTTTCTCTTCTTGGAGGGCTTTCCATTTTGTGTATTGATCTGCTTTTAAGATCGATTTCATTTTAGCATCATTTGCTGCGACTTCGTCTTCCATTTGTTTTTTGAAAGCCGCTTTTTCTTCAGCAGTTGGTTTTGTGTTACTGTCTTTTTTTTCTTTTCTAGCTTCTCTAATTTTTTCGGCTTTTGCGCTTCTATCTGCTAAAAGCTGTTTTACTTGTGCTTGCTGACTAGCATCTAAATTTAATTCTGTGGTCAATTTTTGAAGCTGTTTCTCATTACGCTGTTCTGGAGTCATTCTTTCTCTTTGCTCACGCGCTGGTTTTTGATCCATGTCTTGTGCAAAACTCGTTACTCCAACAAATAACATAGCTGCGATAAATAATTTTTTCATATTCAAGTTTTTTAATTGTTTTTCAGATTAGACTTTATTAATTAAAACTGGTTTAATCAATCTTTTAAAATTGTGTTTTATTTAACAGATTGATTTTCAGTTTTTTTTGAAGAATGATTTTAAATAAGATTATTATAACGCTAAATGTTTGGCTATAAGTGTTTTGCTTTGAATATTTTTTTTAACTTTAGTAAACTATTGCTTTTCTGTTGTTTATGAAAAGCAATTCCCATGATTCCCATATTTCAGTAATAGATTTTCAAAAACACAATTTAATACTTTATTCTATGGCAGATCTTTCCCAAGCACACCGCATCCTTTTTTTAAACACTTTGGCATTTGCAATCTGTTTTGCATGCTGGACACTCAACGGAGTATTGGTTACTTTTTTAGTTGATAAGGAAATTTTTAACTGGAGCGTCGTACAAATTGGCTGGCTTTTGGGAATTCCTGTTCTTACGGGATCAATTATGAGATTGCCAATGGGAATTTTAACCGATAAGTTTGGTGGCAAAATTGTACATTCTGCTTTATTGATTTTGGCTTCAATTCCGTTATTTCTTTTGCCATTTGCGACTTCTTTTACTGTTTTTGCCATCCTAAGTTTCTTATTCGGAATGGTAGGAACCAGTTTTGCTGTAGGAGTAGCTTCAACTTCTGTCTGGTATCCTAAAGAATGGCAGGGAAGAGCTTTGGGAATTTTCGGAATGGGGACAGCAGGAGCTTCTATCACGCCTTTTTTAGCACCTTCACTTTTGAGCACATTCTCAGAAAGCGATCCAGAAAATGGATGGAAATGGCTTCCTGTCCTTTATGGTTCAGCTTTATTATTGATGGGAATTGTATTTCTGATTTTCGCCAAAAACAAAAAAAGCGAAGCACAATCCAAAACGGTAAAACAATTATTACAGCCTTTAAAGAGTGTTCGTGTCTGGCGTTTCGGAACATACTATTTCTTAGTGTTTGGTTCGTTTGTGACTTTCTCGCAATGGCTTCTGCCAAATTTTATGAATGTCTATCACACAACTTTAGTTTTAGGCGGAATTTTTACTTCTTGCTTTAGTTTACCTGCGGGTGTCGTACGTGCTTTTGGAGGTTTTTTGTCGGATAAATTCGGAGCTAGAAAAGTAATGTACTGGGTTTTGAGCTCTTCGGTCGTATTAAGCTTCTTATTATTGTTTCCAAAAATGGATATAACGACTTCAGGAAGCGGTCTTTTAGCGAGTAAAGCAGGAACTGTTACAGCAGTTTCGCCTGATAAAATAGTGGTTGATGGTAAAGAATATGATATAAGTCAGAAAGATGAAAGTCAGCCGCATTCTAAGTTTTTTCCATCCAAAAAAACATGGCAGGAAGTTGTAGTAGCAGAAAATCAAAAAATACAGAAAAAAGATTTATTGGCAGAAGGAATTACACAAATTCATTTTGAAGCCAATATGTGGGTGTATTTAGTTTTGGTAATTCTAATAGGAATTTCGTGGGGAATTGGTTCTGCAGCTGTTTACAAACATATACCAGATTATTTTCCCAATGAAGTAGGTGTAATTGGCGGAATGGTCGGACTCTTAGGTGGTTTAGGCGGATTCTTCGGACCAATTATTTTCGGGTATTTATTATCATTTACCGGATTCTGGACAAGCTCTTGGCTTTTTATTTTAGCATTATCTCTGACTTGTTTAATCTGGATGCACCGTGTAATTGTGAAAATGACAAAAGAAAGATTGCCTGAAATGGCTAAAGATATTGATCGAAAATAATCTGTCATGAAAGAAAAAACATTTAATACGAAAGCTTTATTAATTGCAACGGCAGCTTCGGTTTTTATGGTCGTATTGGTTTTCTATGGATCAAGAAAACTGCAAAATTTTGATGCGGCTTTGGTTACCTATCTGTTCGGAACTCTGTTTGCATTTTTCGGAGTTGTGTATCGCTATACGGTTTGGTTGCAACGACCGCCAACTTGGATGTATTTCAAGCGCGGAATTCATTTTCTCTTTACAGGAAAAGTATTTTCGCATTTGTGGTTTTTAGGAAAAGAATCTGTTCAGAATATTGCTTTTCAGAAGTTTATTTATCCAAGAGGTAAATACAGATGGCTGGCTCATTTTTGTATTGCAATTGGCTGTTTTTCTGCTTTTGCAATTACTTTTCCGCTCACATTTGGATGGATTAACTTTACATTGGCTCCAAATTCTATTTCAGTTTACGAAGCTCATTTTTTTGGTTTTAAAGTAATGGATTTCAGATTGGATTCAATCATGGCATTTTTGACTTTCCATGCCTTAAACTGGTCTTCTTATCTGGTTATTTTTGGTTCACTTTATTATTTAAGAAGACGTTTAACCAATCCTGGATTAATTGCCACACAGACTTTTGAAGGCGATTTACTGCCACTTCTTTTATTAATTGCAATTTCTGTTACGGGTTTGTGCCTGACTTATTCTTATCAATTCATGAAAGGATTTGCGTATGATTTTCTCGCAGTAGTTCATGCCGTAACAGTTATTATGTTTTTAATATGGATTCCGTTTGGAAAATTCTTCCATATTATTCAGCGACCTGCTCAGATTGGTGCGCACATTTACAAAAAAGAAGGAATGAAAAAAGGAATGGCAATCTGTAAAGAAACAGGAAAACCATTTACGACACAACTTCATATCGATGATTTAAAAATAGTAACTAAACAATTAGGTTTTGACTTTAGTGATGATGAAGGAAATTCACACTTGGATTTAAGTCCCGAAGGAAAACGAGATCGTTTGGCGAAAGCGCATTTAAAAGCAAGAATCGAAGGCGGAAATTTATTTGGATAAAATTATAGTTTCAAGTTTAAGATTTCAAGTTTCGTCGCAGAACGTGAAACATGAAACAAGAAACCAAAAAATAACAAAAAAAATCATGGCAAAACTACCTGTATCAACTGAAAAAATAATTGAAGCATTTGGTCCGCATCTGAATTATACGCCAAAAGAAGGATATTCAGGGCGCGATGAACCAGATAAAATGGTCAAAACGCATTGCTGTTTCTGTGGCATGCAGTGCGGAATTCAATTATCTGTAAAAGACAATAAAGTGGTTGGTTTTGAACCTTGGATGGAATTTCCGTTCAACGAAGGTCGTTTGTGTCCAAAAGGTGTTCAGCGTTATATGCAGAACAATCATCCCGACCGATTATTGCATCCAATAAAAAGGGTAGAAGGTAAAGGTTTTGAACAAACGACTTGGGATGAAGCTATGGATAAAACCGTTTCTGAAATCAAAAGAATTCAGGAGAAATATGGTAAACATGCATTTTCGATGTTATCTGGAGTTTCGCTTACTAACGAAAAAAGCTATTTGGTCGGAAAATTTGCGAGAGTAGCTTTAAAAACAAGAAATTTAGATTACAACGGACGCCTTTGCATGGTAAGTGCGGGCGCTGGAAATAAAAAAGCATTTGGTTTAGATCGGGCTTCAAACAATTATTCTGATTTAGAATATGCTGAAGTCATTATTGTTGCTGGAGCGAATATTAGTGAGACGTTTCCAACATTAACCCATTGGATTTGGAAAGCCAGAGATCGCGGCGCTAAATTAATTGTTGTCGACCCACGAGTTATTCCATTGGCAAGAACTGCTGATGTTCATTTGGATGTACGACCAGGAACCGATTCGGCTTTATATGGAGCAATGTTGAAATATCTCGTAGATCACGATATGCTGGATCATGATTTTATTGATAATCATACTTCAGGATTTCAGGAAACGATTGATGCTGTAAAGGATTATACTTTAGAATGGGCAGAAGAGATTACAGGAATTTCAAAAGAAAAAATTAAAGAAGCAGCTGAATTATGGGGAAAAGCAAAAACGAGCTTTTTACTCCACGCAAGAGGAATAGAACATCATTCTAAAGGTGTTGATAATGTAATCGGATGCATTAATCTGGTTTTGGCAACAGGAAGAATTGGAAGACCCTATTGCGGTTACGGAACCATTACCGGACAAGGAAACGGTCAGGGCGGAAGAGAGCACGGTCATAAATGCGATCAATTGCCTGGAAATCGTGATATCGAAAATATGGATCATCGAAAATACATTGCTGATGTCTGGAAAATAAAAGAAGAAGATATGCCTCACAAAGGTATTACAGCCTATGAAATTATCGAAGCCATTCATAGCGGTGAAATAAAGGGATTGATTTCGATTTGTTTTAATCCGTTAGTGTCTTTGCCGAATAATAATTATGTGCGTTCTGCTCTTGAAAAATTAGAGTTTTATGTGGCAATAGATTTCTTTTTGAATGAAACAGCACGTCATGCTGACATTGTTTTAGCAGGTTCTTTGCAGGAAGAAGAGGAGGGAACGACTACTTCAGCTGAAGGACGTGTCATCCGAATTCGCCAAGCTGTAACTCCTCCAGGCGATGCGAGAACAGACACTTCAATATTATTAGAATTGGCTAAAAGATTAGGGGAAGAAGAAAGATTTACTTACGCAAATAGCGAAGCCATTTTTAATGAACTACGTGTCGCTTCAAAAGGAGGAACAGCCGATTACAACGGAATAACTTATAAAAAAGTAGAAGACAATATGGGCGTTTTCTGGCCATGTCCAACCGAAGATCATCCTGGAACGCCAAGATTATGGGAAGATAAAAAGTTTGCAACTCCAGACGGAAAAGCACATTTTAATCCTGCTCCTTATAAACTGCCTGGTGAGGTTACAGATGAAGAATATCCAATAACATTAACAACTGGCCGTGTCGTTTCTCAATATTTAAGCGGAACGCAAACTAGAAGAATAGGAAAACTAGTAGATCAGTTTCCTGAACCTTTACTGGAAATTCACCCAGAAATGGCTCAGAAATATAATATTCAGCAAAGAGAATTAGTAAAAGTTTCAACCCGAAGAGGAGAAGGTGTTTTCCCAGCCAATATTGTAGAAACCATTCGAAAAGATACTGTTTTTATTCCGTATCACTGGCCGGGGAAAAAATCAGCCAATCAGTTAACGCCTGGAACATTAGATCCTATTTCAAAAATTCCAGAGTTCAAAGTTTGTGCATGTAAGTTGGAACCTTTGGGAGAAATAGAAAATTCATCAGACAAATCAAATGCTTATGCAAGTGTTTAATCTATAAAAACAAGAATTATGAATTTAACTAATTATAATAAAAACGAAGAGTTTTTTGTAGACTTACAAAGATGCATAGGCTGTAAAGCGTGCGAAATGGCGTGTTCGGAATGTGAAACAAATGGTCAGGAATCGATGATTCATGTTAATTACGTCGAGCGTGCCGTGACGATTCAAACTACAGTGCAAGTTTGCATGCATTGCGAAGATCCAGTTTGTGCTAATGTCTGTCCTGCCGATGCTATTTCGCAAGACGAATTTGGAGTAGTTCATACCGCAAATACAGAACGCTGCATAGGATGCTCTAATTGCGTAATGGCCTGTCCGTTTGGAGTTCCGAAGAAAATGGAAGAATACGATTTAATGATGAAATGCAATATGTGTTATGACAGAACAAGCGTTGGTAAAAAGCCAATGTGCGCTACAGTTTGCCCAAGTGGTGCACTGTTTTATGGAACCCGCGCTCAGATCGAAGAAATGCGTCCAAACAGCACTCCTGTAAATTCATTTGTTTTCGGGAAAGAGCGTGTAAACACAAAAGTGAATATCATGATGCCAAAAGGAAGCAGCGAATTACGAATATTCTAAATCTAAAATCCATGTCTAAAGAAGATAATTTAAAAGAAAACTGGAAGAAAGATTTTCCATATAAAAAGCAAGAATCGACACAAGTCAGCCGACGTGATTTTGCCAAATTCCTTACACTCGTTTCTGGAGGTTTAATGGTTGGAAGCGGATTGGTTGCAGCAAAAGCTTATTTATTGCCTAGCGAAGAAGTTGTTGGAGAACATTTTGTGTGTGAAATAAAAGATATTCCGTTAGGCGGGACAAGAGGTTTTGTGATTGAAGGAAGTACCATTCCGTACATTTTGGTGCATTTAGAAAGTGGCATGTTTCGAGCTTACGAACAAAAATGCACTCATCTTTCTTGTGCCGTTTATTACAAACCGGGAACAGGAATTATTCATTGTCCTTGTCATGAAGGTTCTTTTGATGCTTTGACAGGAGACGTAATTGCGGGACCTCCGCCAAGAGCATTGCCTCAGTTAGAAGTAGTTTTAAAAGGAGAAAAGATTTTTGTAAAAGCTTTTGAAAATAAAGCGAGTTAATTGTTTAAGAAATATATTATGAGTACATTTAGAAAAAGCCAAAATCAGGCAAATCCAAATAAGTTGAATGTTATTCTGTCTACTTTAATATTTGTTTTAATCTTAAATGTAAGCATCCAGATTTGGTTATTGTATGCCGCTTTAAACAATGCATTAGACAACAATAAAGAAATTTTAATTCCTGCTTTTATAGGTTCGCTTATTTTATTTTTAATTGGTTTTGGATGGCTGTATTATCTGCCAAAAGGGAATTTTCGAAATAACAAAACATAAATAATTTAATATTATGAGCTCAAATCTTGTTGCAAATAAAATAGCTTTTTTCTCGACTCAGCCTTACGATAAAACGTTTTTCTATAAATACAATGAAGATTTTGGCTTTCAATTGGATTTTTTTGAAACCCAATTAAATCCTCAGACTGTCGCTTTAATTGAAGAATGCGAGATTGTTTGTGTTTTTGTAAATGATATTGTTAACGAAACTGTCATTAAACAATTAGCCGAAAAGAAAGTAAAAATAATTGCCTTACGTTGCGCTGGATTTAATAACGTCGATTTGGAAGCAGCGAAGAACCACAACATAAAAGTTTGCCGTGTTCCCGCATATTCTCCGCAAGCAGTTGCCGAACATGCCATGGCAATGATTTTAACTTTAAATAGGAAAACACACAAAGCCTACAATAGAGTTCGCGAGCAGAATTTTTCTTTAAACGGATTATTAGGTTTCGATTTATTCGGAAAAACAATCGGAATTATTGGAACTGGAAATATCGGAAAAGCATTTTCTAAAATTGCATTAGGTTTTGGCTGTAAAGTTTTGGCTTATGATATTGTCGAAAATGAAGAAATGAAAAAAGACGGTGTTTCTTTTGTTGGCTTAGAGGAGATTTTTAAATCAAGCGATATTATTTCGCTTCATTGTCCGCTGAATGAACAAACAAAACATGTTATCAATACCACTTCTATTTCTTTCATGAAAGACAGCGTTATGATTATTAATACAAGCCGTGGCGGATTAATTGAAACTTCGAGCGTAATCGAAGGATTAAAGGAAGGTAAAATTGGCTATTTAGGAATTGACGTTTACGAACAGGAAGAAAAATTGTTCTTTAGAGATCTTTCTGCAGACATTATTCAAGATGATGCTATTCAACGTTTAATGAGCTTTCCAAATGTTTTGGTAACGGCGCATCAGGCGTTTTTCACCAATGAAGCTTTAACGCAAATTGCTTTGGTAACTTTCAATAATATAAAATCATTGTTAACGCAAAACGACATTGAAAATAAAGCGGCATTGTTAGTGTAAATTATAATGAATTTAAAATATCAGATTATGAAAAATAAGATTTTGATTCTAATTGGAATTCTGATATTAAGTTCTTGTCAGAATAAAGACAATTCGAAAAATATTGTGAAAACAATTGTTCAAGACACATTGTCTAAAACACTTGGAGGAACAGCAGATTTGAGTGAAGTTGCTTCAAAAGAAGATAAAGCAGTCGAATTAATTCGCAAGCAATTGCTCCTTTTATTAAAGCAAGATATTCCTGCCATGACAAAAGATGACCGTTATTTTTATTACGATGCTTTCGATTTAAATAATGACAAGAAAAACGAATATTTTGTTGGTTTCTCTAGTTCTTATTTCTGCGGAAGCGGAGGCTGTTCGGGATATATTTTGAAAAATGACGGAAGTGTAATAAATCGTTTCACCATAACCGATTTTCCAATCTATGTAACCACTTCAGTAACTGAAAAATTTTACGATCTCATATTTGAAAGCGGAGGAAAATTTCATCTCTTAAAAATGAAAGGTGGAAAATATCCGTCCAATCCATCTGTTCAAGGAGTTATAAAAGGTGATGTTCCAAAAGAAAGTACAAAGGTTTTGGATATTCAAGGAGAGAAATTGGAGAAGTATTCGTTTTGATCAGATTCTTTTAAATAGAAAACCCGACAAGTTTCTAAAACCTGTCGGGTTTGAAATATATTATATATTCCAATTTAGAATTGGAATTTAACTAACTAATTCCACAAATTTAAACTCGCCATCAACGACAACTTTAGTCAAACCGTGTTTAGATAAGTTTTTCATAGACGCATCCCATTTTTTACCGCTTAAGTTAGCTGTAATTTTTAGCTGCGTTAAATCCATTCTATTTTCATTTTTTGTAAGCAAGTCAATGATGAATTTTTCTTCGTCAGAAAGTTCGATCTGAGCTTGTTTTTTCTCAGGACGCATTTGAGGGAATAATAACACTTCTTGGATAGAAGCATTATTCGTCAAATACATAATCAAACGATCCATTCCAATTCCCATTCCAGAAGTTGGAGGCATACCGTACTCAAGAGCTCTTAAGAAATCTTCATCGATAATTCCGTTTGCTTCATCATCTCCTTTTGCAGCCAAACGCATTTGATCTTCAAAACGCTCTCTTTGGTCAATTGGATCATTTAATTCAGAATATGCATTTGCGATTTCTTTTCCGCAAACCATTAATTCAAAACGCTCAGTTAAGTCTGGATTATCGCGGTGCTCTTTACAAAGCGGAGACATTTCTTTTGGATAATCTGTAATGAAAGTTGGCTGAATATAATTTCCTTCACATTTTGCTCCGAAAATCTCATCAATCAATTTTCCTTTACCCATTGTTTCGTCAACCTCAATTCCCATTCCTCTTGCAGCTTCAAACAATTCCTGCTCTGTTTTTCCAGAAATATCAAAACCAGTAAAATGTTTGATAGAATCTGTCATCGTAACACGTGCATAAGGCGCTTTAAAGTTGATTTTGTGCTCGCCAAAAGTAACTTCACTTGTTCCGTTAACAGCAATTGCACAATGCTCTAATAAGCCTTCTGCAAAATCCATCATCCAGTTGTAGTCTTTGTAAGCTACATATATTTCCATTGCAGTAAATTCAGGATTATGCGTTCTGTCCATACCTTCGTTACGGAAGTTTCTAGAGAACTCATAAACACCTTCAAATCCACCAACAATTAATCTTTTTAAGTATAACTCATTTGCAATACGCATGTAAAGCGGAATATCAAGTGAGTTGTGGTGTGTAATAAATGGTCTTGCCGAAGCTCCACCAGGGATTGACTGTAAAACTGGAGTATCTACTTCAAGATATCCTGCATTATTAAAATACTCTCTCATGGCAGTGAACAATTTTGTTCTCTTAAGGAAAGTTTCTTTAACCTGCGGATTTACTGTTAAATCTACATAACGCATTCTGTAACGCAATTCAGCGTCGTTGAAAGCATCGTGCACTTTTCCGTCTTCGTCTACCTTTGGCAATGGCAACGGACGTAACGTTTTACTCAAGAAAGTAAAACCAGTAACACGAATACATTTTGCACCAACTTGTGTAGTAAACAATTCACCTTCAATACCAATAAAATCACCTAAATCGGTTAATTTTTTGAATACTTGGTTGTATAAAGTTTTATCGTCACCTTCGCACAAAACATCGCGATTTACGTACAATTGAATACGTCCTTCGCTGTCTTGCAATTCAGCAAAACAAGCTTTACCTTGATCACGAACACTCATCAAACGTCCTGCAACGATAACCTTCTTACCTTCCTCAAAAGTTTCCTTTATCTGCTTTGATGTATGATCTACAGGAAAAAGATTAGCTGGATAAGGATTGATTCCCAGATTGCGTAAGTTTTGAAGTTTTTCTCTTCTGATGATTTCTTGTTCTGATAATGCCATTTTTGTGCTATTTTTTTTAAGTGTGCAAAGATAAAGAAAAGAATGCAGATTTTAGAATGCATTTTTTTGATTTTTTGTGACATCAATTTATTGGGTTTCAATCATCTTTAGTCGACATCGCTGCCTGCTAGAATAAATTGTTTTTTGGCAAATATAAAATAGGTTGTAATGCTAAGTTATTGATTATTAGTTGTTACGTAAAGTCTTAAATAGCAAATTTGAAGTTGTTTTAAAATGCCGTTAGGATAATTCTTAAAAGAAAGTATCTTCGCTTGAATAACTTAAACCTCAATTATGAAAAGAATTTTACTTTGCTTTTTTATTGTTTTTTGTATTACAAGCTGTACGCTTAAAGAAAAGATGGTCATGAATGAAGATGGATCAGGAACTTTTTCTTATGGTTTTGACATGTCGCCAATGTACAAAATGGGAATGAAAAAATCAGATTCGACTAAAGTGAATAAAGTCGTAGACACTACTTTTACCTTCAAAGATGTTCTAGCAAAAATAAAAGACAGCATTTCTAAATTGCCAGATGGAGATAAAGAAAAACTAGAGATACTTGAGAAAGAAAAAGAGAAACTTGAAATTTTAGAGAATTTTAAAGTTAGCATAAAGATAAATGACGAAAAAAAGCAATTCGAATATGCTATGGCATTTGATTTTCCTAGCGGAACAGGCTATAAAACTATTGCAACTCCAGCAGAAAGTTTAGAAGGATTGGCGGCTACTGACAAAAAGAATTTAGGACTTTTAAGTGCTGCACCCAAACCTGAAGAAAAATCAACCATGGACATTTTTTATGATGGTAAGGTTTTTATTAAGACTGTAACGCCTGCTAAAGACGACAAGAAAGTCAAAAAGAAAAAAGAAGCAAAGCAAGAAAAGAGCGATGATCCTTTTTCAAAAAAAATGGAAGAAATGATGAAGGAGTGTAAATATATTGCTGAATATCACTTCCCTAAAAAGATAAAAACTATTTCGGTAAAGAACGCTGTAATAGCATCAGATAGAAAAAGTTTTACTTTAGAAATTCCACTAGATAATATGCAGGAAAGTAGTGTAGATTTTGGCTTCAAGGTAGAATTTGAGCAATAAAAGGAGGTTTCTAATAAAATGTATTTTTAAAAATAGTCTTCGTATCTTTGATAAAAAATTACTGTGATGAGATTATATAAACTACTTAGTTTTTCTTTTTTAATAGCCACATTAACCAGCTGTACTTTTACTGAAAACATTTACATCAATGATAACGGAACCGGGAAATTTTCGGTAGATATGGATGGTTCTGCTTTAATGGAAATGGCTGGCGATCAGATTGCAGGTCAAATGGGAGATGCTAAAAAAGATATAGATACTACTTTTACTTTCAAACAGCTATTTGAAGAAAAAAAAGACAGTATTGCTAAGCTGTCACCAGAAACTCAGAAAGAACTTAAGAAACTGGAAAATTTTGTTGTTGAAACCAAAATGAGTTCAGAGAAAAAACAGTTTTTAATGACTTTGGGAACTGATTTTAAAAATGTGAATGAACTTCAGGACGTTTTGCAGACTTTAAGCACGTTTCAGAAATTAGAGGGAGGAGCAAATGCATCTCCACTTGGAAATGGTTTTGGAGATAACAAAAGTAAATTAAGCTATACTTATGATGGAAAGAAATTTACAAGAAAAGCAGTAATCGATCAGGAGAAACTACAGGCTACAAAGACAAAAGATACGGCTGCTGATATGACCAAAATGATGTTCGCATCATCTAGTTATATTGTGAATTATCATTTCCCAAAAAAGATTAAGAAAGTTTCTAATCCAAATGCATTGTTTAGCGACGATCGAAAATCAATTACAATTCAATACTCTTTTACGGATTATATGGAGAATCCCGACAAACTGAACTTTGATGTTGAGTTTGAAAAATAATTAAAATGAATAAAAAAATCCAACTTCAAGATCTGGGTAATAGAGATTATAAGTCGACTTGGGAATATCAGGAAGAAATCTTTAAAGATATAGTCGATTTAAAAATCAAAAACAGAAGAGAAGAACTAGATCTACCAACGCCAAATTATTTACTTTTTGTTGAGCATCCACATGTTTACACACTAGGAAAAAGTGGTGATCTTGAAAACTTATTGTTAAACGAAAAACAACTCGAAGCCAAAGGAGCGACTTTTTACAAAATTAACCGAGGCGGAGACATTACGTATCACGGACCGGGACAGATTGTAGGTTATCCGATTTTAGATTTAGAAAATTTCTTTACTGATATTCATAAATACCTTCGTTTGTTAGAAGAATCTATTATTCTGACTTTGGGAGAATATGGTTTAGAATCGGGTAGAAGCGAGGGAGAAACTGGTGTTTGGCTTGGCGCTGGAACTCCGTTTGCCCGCAAGATTTGTGCAATGGGCGTTCGTGCTTCACGTTGGGTTACCATGCACGGATTTGCCTTAAACGTTAATGTTGATTTAGGATATTTTGACAATATAATTCCATGTGGTATTCGTGGAAAAGGAGTTACTTCCTTAAATGTTGAACTTGGCGTGGAAAAAGTAGATGAAGAAGAAGTAAAATCTAAAATCATTAAACATTTAACCGAACTCTTTGAAGCGGAATTTGTTTAAAAAGAATTTCTAATAAAGAGAAACCCGTTTCAAGTGTTTATTTGAAACGGGTTTTTTATTTTAAGTGGTAAATATTTTTTTTAGGATCATCATAGGTTCACTTAAGCAAGGAAATAAAGCTTATTTTTAAATAGAAAGCGTTTTTTTCTTAAATTTATATTCAAAAAACCGAAAAACCATTTATCAGAAGTTAAGATTTTGATGGGATGGTAAATTCTAGACTTCTTGTAATTCTCTTAGCTTTTTATGCTAAATTTGGTTTTATACTATTAAATTTAAATTTCATTTTATTTCTGATTGCTTATGAGAAAAATCTACTTATTCTGTTTCCTTTTTGTGCTTAATGGTCTTTTTGCCCAAAAGAAAGATAAACTATATCCAGTTGCAGTTTATGAAAAGGTGTGGCAGGAAAAAAACAGCGATGCCAGATTAAAGATGATTAAATCAATTTGGTTGGAAGACAGCACTTTTGAAGATCCTTCGGCTTCAATAAAAGGAATTACGGCATTTAACAACGTTATCAATGAATTTTACAAAAAAAATCCAGATGCCGTATTAACATCGGGGCCAAAAATAGTAAAAGACAATTATGTGACTTGGGAATGGAAGGTTCTCGATTCTAAAAATAATCTTGTAATGGCTGGACGTGACTTTGCACGTTTAAATGGTAAAGGTCAGGTCAGTAAAATTATTGGTTTCTGGGATAAAGGAGCGACTTTGTCTGAAGCAGATATTTTGAAAAATCTAGAGTCTGATAATTTGAAAGTAGTGGCAAAATATTACGAAAGCCTTTTTAAAACAAGAGATTTTGATGCTTTGGCAACTGTAGTGGCAGATGGCGCAGTTTACAATCAAGCTATTGGTTTGCCTTACGGAGGAACTTATGTAGGTTTTAGCGAATGGACAAAAATGTTTACAAAATCAACAGAATTTTTTGATTTGCAGATAGAAAAAGAACCCATATATTTTAGTGATACTTCTAAAAACGAGGTAATAATATATTTTACAATAAACTGTAAGTCTAAAAAATCAGGTAAAACGATGTTAGTTCCGATTTCAGAACATTTCGATCTAAAGGAAGGAAAAATTACTTCTGTTAGACCTTTTTATTATGACACAAAAACATTTGCTGAATTTTTAAAAAGCAAAAAGTAAAAACAAAAAACGACCTAGAAATAGGTCGTTTTTTTATTAAAATAAATCGAGTTCTAGTTGTTCTGGCAAAAGTCTAAAACTCATTCTGTGGTATTTTGTAGTTCCAAATTCTTTAATTGCTTCTCGATGCTCTTTGGTTGGATATCCTTTGTTTTGTTTCCAGTTGTACATCGGGAATTCTTCATGGATTTGATCCATATATTCGTCACGATACGTTTTTGCAAGAACAGATGCAGCAGCGATGCTTAGATATTTTCCATCTCCTTTTATAATGCTTTGGTTTGGAATCGATTTTAAAAGTGTAATCTCATCTTGAGAAAACTGTTTTCCAAAAGTATTTTTAAGTCCGAGTTTAGCATTTAAAGAACGATTTCCATCAACAATAATATATTCAGGAACATGCTTTAGTTTCAAAATACATTCCTGCATTCCTTTCATCGAAGCATTTAGAATGTTTATTTCATCAATTTCATCTGGAAACAAATGTGTAACGGCAAAACAAACTGCTTGCTCTTCGATAATAGGTCTTAAAAGCGCCCTAGTTTTTTCAGACAATTGCTTACTGTCATTCAGAATTTTATTTTCAAAATGTTCGGGTAAAATTATTGCAGCGGCAGTAACTGGCCCAGCCAGACATCCTCTTCCGGCTTCATCAGTTCCAGTTTCTAAAATAAATCCTGAGAATTTTTTTTCGAGCATTTTTTAGGTTTTTAATAACAAATAAGATGAAATTTTCAGCAAAAATATTCGTTTTCGTACTGTCAGCCAAGGCAATTGTATAAAATGAACTGTTTTTTTATTTATTTGTTTTTATAATTTACCTTTGCTTAGCAAATTTTGTCAAAATAAATTTATACAAAGCCATCAAATGAGAATATTCATTTTTCTATATCTATTAGTTGTTCCAACTTTATTGTTTTCGCAAGAAAAAAAAACTGCTTCTAAAAATAATTTAGATATGAATACGGAATATTCTAGTATAACAGATACCGTAAAAAAGAAAAAACAAAAAATAGCTACAATAGACCAATATAAAATTGTCACTTTAGAACACGATACAATTTATGCCGATACATCGTTGACTATTAAAAGCGCTTACAGGCAGAATCATCTTAGGAAAGATCTTTTCGGACTTCAGGAGTTATCTAATATTGGACAGCCCATAAATACGCTGCAATATAGCTTGACGAGTTTTTCTCCTTATCCCGAAATTGGTTTTAGTGGGAAACATTCTCTTTATATGCAAGCAGATCAAATTAGATATTATTCTGTTGCAACGCCATTAACAGAGTTATTTTTTAATACAACTATAAAAAAAGGACAAAATGTAGATTCTTTCATCACACTAAATGCTTCTAAAAATCTTAATTTCTCTATTGCCTATAGAGGACTGAGGTCCGAAGGAGATTATAATAACCAATTGGTTAGTGCTGGAAATTTGAGAATTACAACCAGTTATGCTACAACCAACAGGCGCTATGCAATAAATGCACATTTTACTAATCAGGATATACTGAATGAAGAAAATGGAGGAATTACAAACGATGCAGATTTTGAAAGTGATAATCAAGATTATAAAAACCGACAAAGATTGCAGGTTTATTTGACTGATGCCGAGTCCTTTTTAAAAGGAAGAAGATTGTTTTTTGATCATGCTTTTAGAGTAAATCCAAGTGATGGAAGCAATAACTTGTATATAACGCATCAGTTTAATTATGAGTACAAAGATTACGAGTATAAACAGCCAACTGTAATTTCGACTATAACAGCTAATGATGGATCGACTACACGTATACAACGATTTGGCGAATCGTATGCGGCAAGTAATATTAACGATCAGACTAAATATGAAAGACTATATAATAAAGTAGGAGCGGCTTACGAAAATTCGCTTTTAGGTAAATTTATATTTTTTGTAGACGACTATAGATCTAATTACAAGTATAACCGAATTATTATAGATGCCGATGGAAATGCGGTTCCTGATAATTTGTTTTTGCAGTTTAATAATTTCGGCGCTCAGTACGAATATCAGAAGAATAAATGGAATGGTAGATTTTTGTATTCAAGATCAATAACCAATGAATCGCTTTCAGATTTCGATGCTAAATTGCGATATGATATGAACGAAAAAATCAAATTTGATTTTAGATATCGCAACATTAATAAATTGCCGAACAATAATTATAATTTGTACCAAAGTAGCTGGATTTCGTATAACTGGTCGAATAATTTTAAAAACGAAAAAATCAATTCGTTAAGCGCAGAAATTTCAACACCTTGGTTAACTGGGCAAGTTCAATACACAGTGCTAAAAGACCATTTGTATTTTACTGATATGGCTACAGATGCTGAAAAAAAAGCAAGTGAACAGATTGTGAAGCCAATGCAGTATGGAAATACCATTAATTATCTAGAAATTAAAGCAAGTAGAGAGTTTAAATTTGGCCCTTTTGCATTAGATAATACACTTTTATACCAAAAAGTTGATCAGTCAGATTTGATTTTAAATGTGCCTGATTTTGTAACGAGAAATACATTTTATTACTCCAATCATTTCTTTAAGAAAGCATTATTTCTTCAAACAGGAATTGTGTTCAATTATCTTACGAAATACTATGGAGATGATTATAACCCTGTTATTGCAGAGTTTTTTGTACAGCAAGATAAAAAAATCGGTGGATTTGCAACATTCGATTTCTTTGTAAATGCCAGAATACGCCAGACGCGTTTTTATTTAAAAGCAGAGCATTTTAATGCGGCTTTTACACAAAGCAATTATTACTCAACGCCAAGTAATCCGTATCGTGATTTTGTACTGCGTTTTGGTCTGGTTTGGAATTTCTTCCAATAAAGCTGGCTTTCTTTATTTAGAACCACTTAATTAAACTTAAATAAAAATGGACTTTTCAAATAACATTTTAGAAACAATTGGTAATACGCCATTGGTAAAACTCAACAAAATTGTTGCTGAAATTGATGCGTTAGTATTGGCAAAAGTCGAAACCTTTAATCCTGGTAATTCTGTAAAAGACAGAATGGCGGTAAAAATGATTGAAGATGCAGAGGCAGATGGCCGACTTAAACCTGGAGGAACTATCATTGAAGGAACTTCAGGAAACACAGGAATGGGACTTGCACTTGTTGCAATCGTAAAAGGATACAAATTAATTTGTGTAATCTCAGACAAACAGTCAAAAGAGAAAATGGATATTCTTCGTGCTGTTGGTGCAAAAGTTGTTGTTTGTCCTACAGATGTCGAACCTACAGACGCACGTTCTTATTATTCTGTTTCAAAGCGTTTGGCAGAAGAAACACCAAATTCATGGTATGTAAATCAGTACGATAATATGTCAAATTCACTGGCGCATTACGAGCAGACTGGTCCTGAAATCTGGAAACAGACAGAAGGAAAAATTACACATTTTGTTGTTGGAGTAGGAACAGGGGGAACTATTTCTGGAGTTGGAAAATACCTAAAAGAGAAAAACCCAAATATTAAAATCTGGGGAATTGATACTTATGGTTCTGTTTTTAAAAAATACCATGAAACAGGAATCTTCGACGAAAACGAGATTTACTCTTATATAACTGAAGGTATTGGAGAAGATATTTTGCCTAAAAATGTTGATTTCTCTCTAATTGATGGTTTTACAAAAGTAACTGATAAAGATGCTGCGGTTTATACCAGAAAGATTGCCCTTGAAGAAGGTATTTTTGTTGGGAATTCTGCAGGAGCTTGTATAAAAGGTCTATTACAGCTAAAAGAGCACTTTAAACCGGATGATGTTGTTGTGGTATTATTTCACGATTCTGGAAGCCGATATGTAGGTAAAATGTTCAACGATGATTGGATGCGTGAGCGTGGATTCTTAGAAGAAAACGTAACAAAAGCAGAAGATGTTATCAAAGATCATATTGATAAAGAATTAATTGTGGTGCGTACAGAAGAATTAGTTTCACATGCGATTGAGCGTATGCGTAAATACAAAATTTCGCAGATTCCAGTGGTAGATATCAATGGTTTTGTTGGTTCTGTAGACGAGACAGATTTGTTTAGAAGCTATGTTGCTGATAAAAATGTTGCTGAAAAACCAATTAAAGAGGTGATGGGAAAACCTTTTCCAATTGTAAAATTAGGAACACCAATTGAAGAAGTTTCAAAACTTTTCAGCAAAGAAAATGATGCTGTATTGGTAGATTTAGAAAACGGACATCATCACATTATTACTAAATATGATATTATTGGCTCAATAAAGTAAGCCTTTTCAAATAATAACAATCCATAAACCTAATTGTTTTTTAATAAGGTTTATGGATTTGTCTTTTAAAAATAGAATATGAATTTTACTGCTATTGATTTTGAAACGGCAACAGGCTATCATCCGTGTTCGGTGGGAATTGTTACAGTCGAAAATGGAATTATTGTTGACGAATATGTTTCTTTAATTAAACCGCCAAATAACGAATATAATCCGTTTACGATTCGTGTTCACGGAATTTATCCGAAAGATACTGTCAATGCAAAATCTTTTTTTCAGATATATCCTGAGATTGAAAAGAGACTAAAAAATAGAGTTGTCGTGGCGCACAATGAAAGTTTTGACCGCAATGTTTTAATGAAAACAATGTTGCTTCATGGTTTAAATTACGATGATTTGAATATTGCAACGAAATGGGAATGTACGGTGAAAATTTATAAAGCAAAAGGCATTAAACCTACAAAACTAAGTGATTGCTGTCGTGAAATGAATATTCAGTTAAATCATCATGAAGCATTATCTGATGCGAGAGCTTGTGCAAAATTGTATATCCTTCGTTAAAATTATTTTATTTGTAAGAATAATATTAAATTTGTTATTTTAGATTTTTATAATTATTTTATTTAAATCTAAAATGAGAGAAGACTTCATTCATTATCTCTGGAAATTCAAGAAATTTGATGTGTTGAATTTGCGATCTGCCCAAGGCGAATTGATAACTATTCTTAAGACAGGTGATTATCTGGAGATGTCAGGACCTGATTTTTTTAACGCACATATTGAAATTGGAACTCAAAAGTGGGCTGGCAATGTCGAAATTCATTTAAAATCTTCAGATTGGTATTTGCATAATCATGAAAAAGATCCTGCTTATAAAAATGTTATTCTTCATGTAGTATGGGAAAATGATACTGCTATTTTTAGAGAAAATAATACCGAAATCCCTGTTTTGGTTCTCAAAGATTATGTTTCAAAAGAAATAATTGAAAATTACAACAAATTAGTTTCTCCAAAAACCTGGATTTTCTGCGAAAGGCAATTAAAAGAAATTGATAGATTTGTTTTTAAAAACTGGCAGGAAAGATTATTCTTTGAGCGCTTAGAGCGAAAATCTAAATTTATTTATCAATTGCTAGAAGAAACCAATAAAGATTGGGAAGCGGTCTTATTTTGCCTTATGGCGAAGAATTTTGGGTTAAATTCTAATGGAAATTCTTTTCTGCAAATTTCAAAAGCAATTCCGTTTTCAGTAATCAGAAAAGAAAGTTTTGAAGTCGAAAATCTAGAAGCATTGCTTTTTGGTTCTTCAGGTTTATTAGAAGCAGAAAAAGAAGATGTTTATTATAAAGATTTAAAGTTTCGATATTTCTATTTGCTGCATAAATACCAAATAGAAAAGAGCTACGCAGATCCTGTTCAGTTTTTCAAACTCCGACCAGATAATTTCCCGACAATTCGACTTTCCCAATTAGCATCTTTATATCATAAACATCAAAACCTGTTTTCAAAAATAATTGATTTAAAATCTGTTAAACAAGTGTATGAATTACTGAATGTTTCGACAAGCTCGTATTGGAAAATTCATTATCAGTTTGATAAAGAAAGTCCTAAAAAATCTAAAATGCTTTCGAAGTCATTTATAGATTTACTGATTATTAATACTATAGTTCCGCTTCAATTTGCTTATTCAAATATTAGAGGAGAATCAATTGATGAAGATTTAATCGATTTTATAAATGAAGTTGCTTTCGAGAAAAATACCATTATTGATAAATTTAATTCGTTTGGAGTAAAATCAAAAAATGCATTTGAAAGTCAAGCATTATTAGAACTCAAAAATGAATATTGTGAACGTAAAGCATGTTTAAAATGTGCTATCGGATTAGAATTGCTTAAAAATAATTAGATAATTTGTACTTTTGTAATCCTGAGCGGTCAGGAATCTAAAATTCTAAAGTCCTAAATCTAAAATATAGAAATGTCAGCAATATTAAAACTTAAATTTTTTTTTGAAAAATATGGATTTCATGTTTCTTCAAGACTAGCAGATAAATTAGGTATGCGTGTAACAAGTGTTAGATTGTTTTTCATCTACATTTCTTTTGTTACTGCTGGCTTAGGATTTGGAGTTTATTTAACGCTTGCATTCTGGATTAGGTTGAAAGATTTAATTCGGTCAAAAAGAACATCAGTATTCGATTTGTAATAATAAAAAAGCTCCAAATGAAAATTTGGAGCTTTTTTTATGACTAGAATTGAAAATTATTCAATATCCGCATCTGTATTATTAAGTCTAGATCTTTTTTTGCTATATCCAAAGTATACAATTATACCAAGAAGAAGCCATCCAAAAGATAATAACTGTGCATCTTTACTTAAATTAAAAATTAAATAAGAATTGATTGCAATTCCTAATACCGCAATAACTGGTAAAGCAGGAACTTTAAATGTTCTGGTTAATCCTGGTTGTTTTACTCTTAAAATCCAAACAGCAATACAAACCATTGTAAAGGCAAACAAAGTCCCAAAACTTGTCATATCTGCCAATTTGTTGATTGGTGTAAAAGCAGCAACAGTTGCAATAATAACTCCAAGAATCATTAAGTTCGTTTTTGGCGTTCCAGAAATTGGGTTTACTTTAGAGAAAACTTGCGGAATTAAACCATCTTTAGACATTCCAAGGAAAATTCTAGATTGTCCCATGATCATTACCATTAATACAGAAATCAAACCAATAGTTGCGGCAACAGTAATAATAGAGCCAGCCCAGCCTTGTCCTGCAATATCAAATGCATAAGCAACAGGAGCTTTGATAGCTTCAGGATATTTTCCTAGTGGATTAAAGTCTTGGTAATTCATCATTCCTGTTAATACTAAAGAAACAAGAATATATAAAGTAGTACAAATTAATAAAGAAGCGATAATTGCAAAAGGAACATCTTTTTTAGGATTAATAGCTTCTCCAGCTTGTGTAGAAACGGCATCGAAACCAACGTAAGCAAAGAAAATTGCTGCAGCTCCAGAGATAATACCTCCAATTCCGTAAGCATTGTGTGTAGTTTCTTTTTCAACAATTTGAGTTGCTTCAGGAATAAATGGGCTCCAGTTTGCTGTGTTAATAAAGAAAAGACCAGCAATAATTACAAAGATTACCGCAGATACTTTAAGTATAACAATAGCATTATTTGCTTTTGCAGCGCTTTTTGTTCCTTTAATAAGTAATGAAATAACCAAAATAACGATCAAGAAAGCTGGAAGATTCATAGAAAAACCTTCTCCTGTATAGCTTGCAGGATCTGTAGTTAACCAATCAGGAAGATGAATGTGAAATATTTTAAGCAATTTATTAAAGTATCCGGACCAAGAAACCGCTACAGTCATCGATCCCATTGCATACTCGAGAATTAGTCCCCATCCAATTATCCAAGCAAAAACTTCTCCAATAGTACCATAAGCATAGGCATAAGCAGATCCTTCAACAGGTAAAATAGAAGCAAATTCAGAATAGCAAAGAGCCGCAAAAACACACGCAATACCTGCGATGATAAACGAAATTGCTAATGCTGGACCTGCATGATAATAAGCCCCAGTACCTGTAAGTACAAAAATTCCACCGCCGATAATGGCACCAACACCAATGGCAGTAAGACTCCATTTTCCTAGGACTCTCTTTAAATCACTTTTTTTCATATCGGCCTCAAAGGCTGATATAGGTTTAACTCTCCAAATTGACATATTATTTTATTGGTTTATTTGTTATTAAGTGCCAAATGTATTGTTTTTTGCAAAAAATAAAAACAATTATCATCTTTTAAGTTATAAAATCTTTGATTTTTTTACAGTAGTCGTAAGAAACTTTCTCTAAGTATTGATATTCATTAAATTAATTGGTCTTTTATAAGATATTCGATAATTTTTTAAAAACTACTTTTCTTACTTATTTTCTTGATAAATTTGAAAGATTTTTCTTTATTTATTTTTTTTTAAAGTACTTTCTGCGATGAATTTTAAGTTTTTAAATAGTTATTTTCATTTTACAAAACAGCAACGAATAGGCATTTTTGTACTCTTCGCTATAATGATAGGATTACAGTTGTTTTATTTTTCATCTGATTTTAATATTTCAGAAGCCAAAAGTCATGAAAAAGAAGAGTGGCTTGCTCTACAATCAGAGATTGATCAGGAGAAGTTAACCTATAAAAATGCGAAGCCGACTAATTATCTTTTTAATCCTAATTTTATTTCTGATTATAAAGGATATAAACTAGGAATGTCGGTGCAAGAAATTGATCGTTTAATGGTATTTAGAAAAGAGAATAAATATGTAAACTCAGCAGAAGAGTTTCAGAAAGTGACTGGCATTTCAGATTCCTTATTAAATAAAATTTCCCCTCTGTTTAAATTTCCAGATTGGAAACAAAATAAAAACAATTATAATGCTGAGAAAAAGGATTTCAACATTAAGAGTTTTCCAAAAAAAGAGAAGATTGAAATATTGGATATTAATCTGGCGACGCAAGAAGATTTGATGAAAATCTACGGAATAGGCGAAGGGTTGTCATCTAGAATCTTAAAGCAAAAAGAAATAGTAGGGGCGTTTGTGTCAATGGAACAAATGAAAGAGATTTGGGGACTTTCGCCAGAAGTTATAAATGAATTAAACAGTCATTTTAAAGCTGTGATTCCTTCAACCTTGAAGAAAATAAACGTAAATGAGGCGTCATTAAAGGAGTTAGCTCAGTTTTCATACTTTAAATATGGTCTAGCAAAACAAATAGTGACTTACCGAAGTATGAATGGAAATTTTAATAATATTGAGGATTTAGCAAAAATTAAAGATTTTCCTGTTGAAAAAGCAAAAATAATTAGTTTATATTTGGAGTTCTAAAAAAGAAACTAACTCATGAACTTTGATTACAACGAAACACAACTAATGATTGCGCAGTCTATAAAAGACTTTGCAGAAAAGAATATTAGACCTTATATAATGGAATGGGATGAAGCGCAAATTTTTCCAATTAAGTTATTTAAGAAACTTGGCGAAATGGGCTTTATGGGGGTTTTAGTTCCAGAGGAATATGGCGGTTCAGGTTTAGGTTATCATGAATATGTTACAATAATCGAAGAAATTTCTAAAGTAGATCCGTCAATAGGATTGTCGGTTGCGGCACATAACTCTTTATGCACAAATCATATCTTAACTTTTGGAAACGAAGAGCAAAAGAAGAAATGGCTTCCAAAACTGGCTACAGCTGAGCATATAGGAGCATGGGGACTTACAGAACATAATACGGGTTCTGATGCTGGAGGAATGAATACAACTGCGGTTAAAGATGGTGATCATTGGGTTGTAAATGGTGCAAAAAACTTTATTACGCATGGCATATCTGGAGATATTGCTGTTGTAATAGTTCGTACGGGAGAAAAAGGAGATTCTAAAGGAATGACCGCCTTTGTATTTGAAAAAGGTATGAAAGGTTTTTCGTCTGGGAAGAAAGAAAATAAATTAGGAATGAGAGCAAGCGAAACTGCTGAATTGGTTTTTGACAGCTGCCGTGTTCCTGATGCAAATAGATTAGGAGAAGTAGGTGAAGGTTTTGTTCAGGCTATGAAAATTCTTGATGGAGGAAGAATCTCTATCGGAGCTCTATCTTTGGGAATCGCAAAAGGAGCGTACGAAGCTGCATTGAAATATTCAAAAGAAAGACATCAGTTTGGTCAGCCAATAAGCAATTTTCAAGGAATCTCTTTTAAATTGGCCGATATGGCAACAGAGATTGAAGCTTCAGAATTATTACTCCACAAAGCTGCATTTTTAAAACAGCAACATAAACAAGTGACAACGGCTGGAGCTATGGCAAAAATGTATGCATCAGAAGCATGTGTTAAAATTGCAAATGATGCAGTTCAGATTCACGGAGGTTATGGTTATACAAAAGATTTTCCAGTAGAAAAATTTTACAGAGATTCTAAATTATGTACTATAGGAGAAGGAACAACTGAAATACAAAAGTTAGTTATTTCAAGAAATTTGCTGAAATAGTAGGATTTAAAGTCTGAGTAATCGGTTGCATTTCTATTTTTTAACCTCTAGGGAGAAAATAATTCATAATTTATAACTTATAATTAATAATTAATATATACATTTGCAGCCTTAACGAGAGGAGGTGTCTATATTATGTTAATTATACCAATTAAAGACGGAGAAAATATCGATAGAGCATTAAAGCGCTATAAAAGAAAATTTGATAAAACAGGAACTGTTCGTCAATTAAGAGCACGTACTGCTTTTATTAAGCCTTCTGTTATCAAAAGAGCTCAAATCCAAAAAGCGGCTTACATTCAAGGCTTGAAAGATAGTTTAGAAAGTTAATATCAGCTTTTCGAAAATAATTACCGTTAGTGGTCAAAATGTTTTAATTTTGATGCTAACGGTTTTTTTATGCTTAATTTTTAGATTTTATGAAAACGAATAAAGAAGCTTTTTCGGATTATCTTTTGTTGGAGAAAAAATATTCTGCCCATACTGTTGGTGCTTATTTAAATGATATAATGTCTTTTGAGTTGTTTGTTAAAGAGTCTTTCGAGCAGGATAGTATTGATTTGGTAAATTATAGTCAAGTTAGAAGCTGGATTGTTTTTTTGGTAGATCAGAATATTTCAAATGTTTCGGTTAATAGAAAAATGGCTTCGTTGAAAGCTTTTTACAAGTTTCTTTTGAAGTCAAAACAAATAGAGGTTAATCCAATGCTGAAGCATAAGTCTTTGAAAACTCCAAAAGTGGTTCAGGTTCCTTTTTCGGAAAAAGAATTAAAAGATTTGTTGGGTGTGATGGAAACTCCTGTTGGTTTTGAAGAAATCCGGGACAAGCTTATCGTGGAGATGTTTTATGTTACAGGAATGCGTCGGGCTGAATTAATTCATTTGATGATTAAAAATGTTGATTGCTCTAATAATACGATTAAAGTTTTAGGGAAAAGAAATAAGGAGCGAATTATTCCGATTTTGCCAATTATTGCAGATCAAATTAACTTGTATATAAAGGAAAGGGAGGAATTGGAAGGTTTGGTTGATTTTGACTATTTTTTTGTTTCGAAAAAAGGGTTAAAATTGAGCGAATCTTTTGTTTATCGTTTAATAAATTCATACTTTAGTAGGGTCTCAGAAAAGGTAAAAAAAAGTCCGCATGTGCTTCGTCATACTTTTGCAACTCACCTTTTAAACAATGGGGCAGATTTGAATTCAGTTAAAGAATTGCTAGGGCATTCTAGTTTGGCGTCTACTCAGGTTTATACTCATAATAGTCTTGCGGAGCTTAAAAAGGTATATGGAGGTGCGCATCCGAGAAGTAAATAGCGGTTCTAAATGTTAACCCTAAAATTTTTATTATGAAGGTAGATGTTCATGCAGTTAATTTTACTGTCGACAGAAAATTGGTCGATTTTATCCAAGAAAGAATGGGTAAGCTAGAGAAATACTACGATCGAGTGGTTTCATCAGATGTTTTTTTAAAAGTGGAAAGAACAAGTGATAAGGAGAATAAGGTGGTGGAGATAAAGATTAATGTTCCTGGTGATGATTTTTTGGTAAAAAAACAGTGTAAAACATTTGAGGAAGCTGTTGAGCTTTCTGCAGAGTCGTTAGAACGTTTGCTAGTAAAAAGGAAGGAAAAAATAAGAGCACACATTTAATTGAAATTTTTTTTAAAAAATGTTTTGATTAAAAGATAAAATAGCTACATTTGCAGTCCGTTAGAAATAGCGGACTTTTTTAATGTATTCGCCGATGTAGCTCAGCTGGCTAGAGCAGCTGATTTGTAATCAGCAGGTCGTGGGTTCGAGTCCCTCTATCGGCTCAATAATATTTCAAATGCGATTTGAAATAAGTTCTTTTAAGGTGTTGAATTTTAAGGAATTAGGGGAGATACTCAAGCGGCCAACGAGGGCAGACTGTAAATCTGCTGTGTGAACTTCGCAGGTTCGAATCCTGCTCTCCCCACAAAAAAAAGATGTTTAGGTTCTTGGTAATCTAAAATCAGAACTCTCTGCCGGTGTAGCTCAGGGGTAGAGTGCTTCCTTGGTAAGGAAGAGGTCTCGGGTTCAAATCCCGACATTGGCTCAAGTAAGTAGGAAATTGAAAATTAATATATAACTAAGATTAAAAATTAAGTAAAATGGCAAAGGAGAATTTTAATCGTTCCAAACCGCACTTAAACATAGGTACAATTGGACACGTAGATCACGGAAAAACTACATTAACTGCTGCAATTACAAAAGTATTGTCAGATGCTGGTTACTGTCAAGCAAAATCGTTTGATCAAATCGATAACGCTCCAGAGGAGAAAGAAAGAGGTATTACTATTAATACATCTCACGTAGAGTATGAAACAGCTAACCGTCACTACGCTCACGTTGACTGTCCAGGTCACGCGGATTACGTAAAGAACATGGTTACTGGAGCTGCTCAAATGGACGGAGCTATCTTAGTGGTTGCTGCTACAGATGGTCCAATGCCACAAACTCGTGAGCACATCCTTTTAGGACGTCAGGTTGGTATTCCAAGAATCGTTGTTTTCATGAACAAAGTGGATATGGTTGATGATGCTGAGTTATTAGAGCTTGTTGAAATGGAAATTAGAGATTTATTATCTTTCTACGAATATGATGGAGATAATGGTCCTGTAGTTCAAGGTTCTGCTTTAGGAGGATTAAACAATGATCCAAACTGGGTACCTAAAATTATCGAATTAATGGAAGCTGTTGACAACTGGATCGAAGAGCCAGTACGTGACGTTGCTAAACCATTCTTGATGCCAGTTGAGGACGTATTTACAATTACAGGTCGTGGAACTGTTGCTACAGGTCGTATCGAAACTGGAGTTGCTAACACTGGAGATCCTGTTGAAATCATTGGTATGGGAGCTGAGAAATTAACTTCTACTATCACTGGAGTTGAGATGTTCCGTAAAATCCTTGACAGAGGTGAAGCTGGAGATAACGTAGGTTTATTGTTAAGAGGTATTGATAAAGCTGATATCAAAAGAGGTATGGTTATTATTAAGCCAGGTTCAGTAAAACCACACGCTAAATTCAAAGCTGAGGTTTATATCTTGAAAAAAGAAGAAGGTGGACGTCACACTCCATTCCACAATAACTACCGTCCACAGTTCTACGTACGTACAACTGACGTAACAGGAGTTATTACTTTACCAGCAGGTGTAGAGATGGTAATGCCAGGTGATAACTTAACTATTGAGGTTGCTTTATTAAGCCCAATCGCTATGAACGTAGGTTTACGTTTCGCTATCCGTGAGGGTGGTAGAACAGTTGGTGCTGGTCAGGTTACTGAAATCGTAGAGTAATTCTATTAAAATAAATAAGAAGCCAGTGATTGTTTTTTAATCACTGGCTTTAATTACGGGCGTAGTTCAAGGGTAGAATAGCGGTCTCCAAAACCGTTGATGGGGGTTCGAATCCCTCCGCCCGTGCAATAAAAAATATATCAAATGACAAAAGTTACTAATTATTTATCAGAGGCTTTCGAAGAGTTAAAGTCAAATGTTACTTGGCCAGCTTGGGCTGAAGTTCAAAAATTGACAATTGTTGTAGCTGTATTTTCGATCTTGTTCGCTTTGGCAACTTGGGGAGTAGACGAATTTTTTGCAAAAGCTTTGGCTGGATTTTTTAACTGGTTAAAAGGATAATTTTTTTGTGATGGCAGATAATAATGTGAAAAAATGGTACGTAGTTAGAGCGGTTAGCGGTCAAGAGAATAAAGTGAAAGCTTATATCGAGACTGAGATTGCGAGATTAGGTATGGAGGATTATGTTTCTCAGGTTTTAGTTCCTACTGAAAAAGTAGTTACTGTAAAAGACGGGAAAAAATCATCTAAGGATAAAGTATATTTTCCTGGATATGTTATGATCGAAGCTAACTTAGTTGGTGAGATTCCTCATATTATTAAGTCTATTACTAGTGTTATTGGATTTTTAGGAGAAACTAAAGGCGGAGAACCTGTTCCTTTAAGACTTTCTGAAGTAAACCGTATGTTAGGAAAAGTGGATGAACTAGCTGTAAATACAGATACGCGCTCTATTCCATTTAGTGTTGGGGAAACGGTTAAGGTTATTGATGGACCTTTCAATGGATTTAATGGATCTGTTGAGAAAATCAATGAAGAGAAGCGTAAACTTGAGGTTATGGTTAAGATTTTCGGAAGAAAAACTCCATTGGAATTAAGTTTTATGCAAGTAGAAAAAGTATAATTTTTTGTTACACTATAATAAACCATTGTGATCGCTTCCATTGATCACAGTGTTAAATTTTTTAAAAATGGCTAAAGAAATTAGTAAGGTAGTTAAACTACAAGTTAAGGGAGGTGCTGCGAACCCGTCGCCACCGGTTGGACCTGCTTTAGGAGCTGCTGGGGTTAACATCATGGAGTTCTGTAAGCAATTTAATGCTAGAACTCAGGATAAACCTGGCAAAATTTGTCCAGTGCAAATCACTGTGTACAAAGACAAATCATTTGATTTTGTTGTTAAGACTCCTCCAGCAGCAGTTCAGTTAATGGAAGCTGCAAAGCTAAAATCTGGTTCTGGTGAGCCTAATCGTAAAAAAGTAGCTAGCGTTACTTGGGAACAAATTAGAACTATTGCTGAAGACAAAATGCCAGACTTAAACGCTTTCACAATTGAGAAAGCTATGAGTATGGTTGCTGGAACAGCTAGATCTATGGGTATAACTGTATCAGGAGATGCTCCTTTTTAATTAAGAAAAAGAAATGGCAAAATTAACAAAAAAGCAAAAAGAGGCTGCTTCAAAAATTGAAAAGAACAAATTATACTCTTTAAAAGATGCTGCTGCATTAATTAAAGTTGTTGCTTCTGCAAAATTTGATGAGTCTGTTGATATCGCAGTTCGTTTGGGTGTTGATCCAAGAAAAGCGAATCAAATGGTTAGAGGTGTAGTTACTTTACCTCACGGAACAGGAAAAGACGTTAAAGTATTAGCATTGGTTACTCCAGACAAAGAAGCTGAAGCAAGAGAGGCTGGAGCAGATCACGTTGGTCTTGACGATTACTTACAAAAAATTAAAGACGGTTGGACAGATGTTGATGTGATCATTACTATGCCTGCTGTTATGGGTAAATTAGGTCCATTAGGTCGTATTTTAGGACCTAGAGGTTTAATGCCAAACCCTAAAACAGGTACTGTAACTATGGATGTTGCTAAAGCTGTTCAAGAAGTTAAAGCTGGTAAAATTGACTTTAAAGTTGATAAAACTGGTATCGTACACGCAGGAATCGGTAAAGTTTCTTTTGGAGCTGAGCAGATTGTTGACAACGCACACGAAATTATTCAAACATTAATAAAACTTAAACCAACTGCTGCTAAAGGTACATACATTAAAGGTATTCACCTTACAAGCACAATGAGTCCTGCTATCGCATTAGACCCAAAAGCAGTATAATTGGTAGTTAAAAATTTTTAGTATGACTAGAGAAGAAAAATCAATCGCGATTGAAAATTTAACTGCGCAGTTAGCTGGTACAAATATCATTTACATTTCTGATATTTCTGGTTTAAACGCAGAGACAACTTCAAACTTACGTAGAGCTTGTTTCAAAGCAGGTATCAAATTAGAGGTTGTAAAGAACACTTTGCTTGCAAAAGCAATGGAAGCTTCTGATAATGATTATGGTGATTTACCTACAGTTTTATCAGGTAACAGTGCTATCTTTATTTCTGATGTTGCTAACGCACCTGGAAAAATTATCAAAGATTTCCGTAAGAAATCTGATAAACCAGTTTTAAAAGGAGCTTACATCAATTCTGAGGTATATATTGGGGATAACCAATTAGATGCATTAGCTACAATTAAATCTAAAGAAGAGCTTATCGGAGAAATCATTGGATTATTACAATCTCCAGCTCAAAGAATTATTTCTGCTTTACAAAACAAATTCGCTGGAAGCGAAGAAGAAGGAGCAGAGTAATTATGAATGTAAGATAGAGTACTTTCTTACTGCTTAATTAGCGCACAATAAATAAATTATATTTTTACACAAATCATTTTAAACGATAGAAAAAATGGCAGATTTGAAACAATTCGCAGAACAATTAGTTAACTTAACAGTTAAAGAAGTTAACGAATTAGCAACAATATTAAAAGATGAGTACGGAATCGAGCCTGCTGCTGCTGCTGTAGTAGTTGCTGCTGGTGGAGGAGATGGTGCTGCTGAAGAAGCACAAACTGAATTTACAGTTGTATTGAAAGATGCAGGAGCTTCTAAATTAGCTGTTGTAAAATTAGTTAAAGAATTAACTGGTTTAGGTCTTAAAGAAGCTAAAGACGTAGTTGACGGTGCACCAAGCAACGTTAAAGAAGGTGTTTCTAAAGAAGAGGCTGAAGGTCTTAAAAAATCTTTAGAAGAGGCTGGAGCTACTGTTGAGCTTAAATAATTAAACTCAGTTTAAGAACTAGGTTTAGGTCTTGAGTTAACACTCAAAGGCCTAAACCATTTTTCGTATAATAAAATATATCAATTTTATTATCCCATAGTTTAAAATACGAAAAAGTTTTTGATCAATACGAAGAAAGAAAATTAGACTTAATTTATAGAACTAATTTTTAAAGATGTATTGATTATAATAAGAAAGTATAGATTAAACAGTGTGTATTTACACAAAAATAAATTACTTTTTTTTTAATCAAAATTTTGTCCATTGATGATAACAAATCAGACTGAAAGATTGAATTTTGCCTCTACAAAAAATATCCCTGACTATCCAGATTTCTTAGATGTTCAGGTTAAATCTTTTAAAGATTTCTTTCAATTAGAAACGAAATCTGACGAAAGAGGCAACGAAGGGTTATACAATACCTTCATGGAAAACTTCCCAATTACAGATACAAGAAATAACTTTGTATTGGAATTCCTAGATTATTTTGTTGATCCGCCACGTTATACAATTCAAGAATGTATAGAGAGAGGTCTTACTTATAGTGTGCCTTTAAAAGCAAGGTTAAAACTATACTGTACAGATCCAGAACACGAAGATTTTGAAACTATTGTACAAGATGTTTATCTTGGAACAATTCCTTACATGACTCCTAGTGGTACTTTTGTTATTAATGGTGCCGAGCGTGTTGTAGTATCTCAATTACACCGTTCTCCAGGGGTTTTCTTTGGACAGTCATTCCACGCAAATGGAACTAAACTTTACTCTGCAAGAGTTATTCCTTTCAAAGGATCTTGGATAGAGTTTTCTACTGATATTAACAGCGTAATGTACGCGTATATCGATAGAAAGAAAAAATTACCTGTAACAACTTTATTCCGTGCTATCGGTTTCGAAAGAGATAAGGATATCCTTGAAATTTTCGACTTAGCTGAAGAAATTAAAGTTTCTAAAACTGGTATTAAGAAATATATTGGAAGAAGACTTGCTGCACGTGTATTGAACACATGGCACGAGGATTTCGTAGATGAGGATACTGGAGAGGTAGTTTCTATCGAACGTAACGAAATTATCCTTGATCGTGATACTATTATCGACAAAGATAATGTTGAAGAAATCATTGATTCTAATGTAAAATCTATTTTGTTACACAAAGAGGATAATAACCAAGCAGATTATGCTATTATCCACAACACGTTACAAAAAGACCCTACAAACTCTGAAAAAGAAGCTGTAGAGCACATTTACCGTCAGTTGCGTAACGCTGAACCGCCTGATGAGGAAACTGCTCGTGGTATTATAGATAAATTATTCTTCTCTGATCAACGTTATAACTTAGGTGAAGTTGGTCGTTACAGAATGAACAAAAAATTAGATTTAGATATCCCTATGGATAAGCAAGTGCTTACGAAAGAGGATATTATTACAATCGTTAAATATTTGATCGAGTTGATCAACTCTAAAGCAGAGATTGATGATATCGACCACTTATCAAACCGTCGTGTTAGAACAGTTGGTGAACAATTGTCTCAACAATTCGGTGTTGGTTTAGCACGTATGGCTAGAACTATTCGTGAGAGAATGAACGTTAGAGATAACGAGGTGTTTACACCGATTGATTTGATCAATGCTAAAACATTATCATCAGTTATCAACTCTTTCTTTGGTACTAACCAGTTATCTCAATTTATGGACCAAACGAATCCATTAGCTGAGATTACACACAAAAGAAGACTTTCTGCACTTGGGCCAGGTGGACTTTCGAGAGAAAGAGCTGGTTTCGAGGTTCGTGACGTTCACTATACTCACTATGGTCGTTTATGTCCGATTGAAACTCCTGAGGGACCAAACATTGGTTTGATTTCATCTCTTGGTGTTTATGCAAAAGTAAACGGAATGGGATTCATCGAAACGCCATACCGTAAAGTAACAAATGGTGTAGTTGATTTAGAAAGTACTCCAGTTTACTTAAGTGCTGAAGAAGAAGAAGGTAAAATGATTGCTCAGGCAAACATTGAAATGGACGCTTCAGGTAAAATTACAGCTAGCAATGTAATTGCTCGTGAGGAAGGTGACTTCCCGGTTGTTGAGCCATCAGTAGTTCATTATACAGACGTTGCTCCTAACCAGATCGCTTCGATTTCTGCATCTTTGATTCCTTTCTTGGAGCATGATGATGCGAACCGTGCGTTGATGGGATCAAACATGATGCGTCAGGCAGTTCCTTTGATCCGTCCTGAAGCACCGATTGTTGGTACAGGTTTAGAGCGTCAGGTAGCTTCAGATTCAAGAGTATTAATCAATGCTGAAGGGCATGGTACTGTTGAATATGTTGATGCTAATATCATTACTATTAAATACGATCGTACAGAAGACGAGAGAATGGTTAGTTTTGATGCTGATGAGAAAACATACAACCTTATTAAATTTAGAAAAACCAATCAAGGTACAAGTATTAACTTGAAACCAATCGTAAGAAAAGGTGACAGAGTTATTCCTGGGCAAGTATTATCAGAAGGATATGCTACTCAAAATGGAGAATTAGCTTTAGGTAGAAACTTAAAAGTTGCGTTCATGCCATGGAAAGGGTACAACTTCGAGGATGCGATTGTAATTTCTGAGAAAGTAGTTCGTGATGATATTTTTACTTCTATCCACGTTGATGATTATTCATTAGAGGTTAGAGATACTAAGTTAGGAAACGAAGAGTTAACAAACGATATTCCTAACGTTTCTGAAGAAGCTACTAAAGATTTAGATGAAAACGGTATGATTAGAATTGGAGCAGAGGTTAAACCTGGCGACATTTTGATCGGAAAAATTACACCAAAAGGAGAATCAGATCCTACTCCAGAGGAGAAATTGCTTCGTGCAATCTTCGGAGATAAAGCAGGTGATGTAAAAGATGCTTCACTAAAAGCTTCTCCATCTTTACACGGTGTAGTTCTTGACAAAAAATTATTTGCAAGAGCCGTAAAAGATAAACGTAAACGTACTCAGGATAAAGATGCTTTAGGTGCTTTAGAAATGGAGTTCGAAACTAAATTTGTTGAATTAAAAGACAGATTAGTAGAGAAATTATTCTTGATCGTTAACGGAAAAACATCTCAAGGTGTAATGAATGATTTGGGTGAAGAAGTTTTACCAAAAGGTAAAAAATATACTCAAAAAATGCTTTACGCAGTAGAAGATTTCGCTCACTTAAGTAAAGGTCAATGGGTTGCTGATGATGCTACAAATAAAATGGTTAATGATTTAATTCATAACTATAAAATTAAGCTGAACGACTTACAAGGAGCTTTAAGAAGAGAGAAATTCACTATTACAGTTGGAGATGAATTACCATCTGGAATCTTGAAATTGGCTAAAATCTATATCGCTAAAAAACGTAAGTTAAAAGTGGGTGATAAAATGGCAGGACGTCACGGTAACAAAGGTATTGTTGCTAGAATCGTTCGTCATGAAGATATGCCTTTCTTAGAAGATGGAACACCGGTAGATATCGTATTGAATCCACTTGGGGTACCTTCACGTATGAACATTGGTCAGATTTATGAGACTGTTCTTGGATGGGCTGGTATGAACTTGGGTAGAAAATTTGCTACTCCAATCTTCGACGGTGCTTCTCTTGACGAGATCAACGCTTTGACTGATGAGGCTAACGTACCACGTTTCGGACATACCTATCTTTATGATGGTGGAACTGGAGAGCGTTTTGCACAAAAAGCAACTGTGGGTGTAATTTACATGCTTAAATTAGGACACATGGTTGATGATAAGATGCACGCACGTTCTATCGGACCATACTCATTGATTACGCAACAGCCACTTGGAGGTAAGGCTCAATTTGGAGGTCAGCGTTTTGGAGAGATGGAGGTTTGGGCACTTGAGGCTTATGGAGCTTCTAGTACACTACGTGAAATCTTAACTGTTAAGTCTGATGACGTTATTGGTAGAGCTAAAACTTACGAAGCTATCGTTAAGGGTGAAACTATGCCAGAACCAGGTTTACCAGAATCATTCAATGTATTAATGCACGAATTGAAAGGTCTAGGTTTAGATCTTCGTTTGGAAGAATAATAAAAAATGTAGAGACGTGATTAATCACGTCTCTACATTCATATTTATAAAAGTTTTTAAAGATTTATACCCGTAACCCGTTCCGATTTTTTATAATAATGCAAGGCATTTTATAACTAGCGCTTCAAATAAGAATTTGAAGTTTAGAGAAGTAACCCGTGGTAGTAGCTGAATGATTAACTCTTAATTTTTTAAGAGTAGATTATAAATCTAAATTCAATTTTTTAATTGCAAATAAATCAATAGTAAAAACTATGATGAATAACAGAAACAATAAAGATAAGAATCCAGTAAAAAGATTTAACAAAATTTCTATTGGATTGGCTTCACCAGAATCTATCTTGAAAGAATCAAGAGGAGAGGTTTTAAAGCCAGAAACTATTAACTATAGAACGCACAAACCAGAGCGTGACGGACTTTTCTGCGAAAGAATCTTCGGACCAGTAAAAGATTTCGAATGTGCTTGTGGTAAGTATAAAAGAATTCGTTACAAAGGTATCATCTGTGACCGTTGTGGTGTTGAAGTTACTGAGAAAAAAGTACGTCGTGATAGAGTAGGACACATCAACCTTGTTGTGCCAATTGCTCATATCTGGTATTTCCGTTCTCTTCCAAACAAAATTGGTTATATCCTTGGTCTTCCATCTAAGAAATTAGATATGATCATTTACTACGAAAGATATGTAGTAATCCAAGCTGGTATTGCTAAAAATGCAGATGGAGAATCTTTACAAAGACTAGATTTCTTAACTGAAGAGGAATATTTGAATATTTTAGATACTCTTCCACAAGAAAATCAATATTTAGATGATTTAGATCCTAATAAATTTGTTGCCAAAATGGGAGCAGAGTGTATTATGGATTTATTAGCTCGTATTGACTTAGATGCTTTATCTTATGAATTAAGACACAGCGCTAACAATGAGACTTCTAAACAAAGAAAAACTGAAGCTCTAAAAAGATTACAAGTTGTTGAGTCTTTCCGTGAGTCTAACGAAAACCGCGAAAACCGTCCTGAATGGATGATCATGAAAGTGGTTCCAGTTATCCCGCCAGAATTACGTCCGCTTGTGCCACTTGATGGAGGTCGTTTTGCAACTTCAGATTTGAACGACTTATACCGTCGTGTAATCATCCGTAACAACCGTTTGAAAAGATTAATGGAGATTAAAGCTCCAGAAGTTATCTTAAGAAACGAGAAACGTATGTTACAAGAATCTGTAGATTCATTATTCGATAACACACGTAAAGCTTCTGCTGTTAAAACAGAATCTAACAGACCATTAAAATCATTATCTGACTCATTAAAAGGTAAGCAAGGACGTTTCCGTCAAAACCTTTTAGGAAAACGTGTGGATTATTCTGCTCGTTCGGTAATTGTCGTTGGTCCAGAGTTAAAATTATATGAGTGTGGATTGCCAAAAGATATGGCATCAGAGTTATACAAGCCATTCGTTATCCGTAAATTGATTGAAAGAGGTATTGTAAAAACAGTAAAATCTGCTAAGAAAATCATTGACAAAAAAGAGCCAGTAGTTTGGGATATCTTAGAAAATGTAATTAAAGGACACCCAGTATTACTGAACCGTGCTCCTACTTTGCACAGACTTGGTATTCAGGCTTTCCAGCCAAAATTAATTGAAGGAAAAGCGATCCAGTTACACCCATTAGTATGTACGGCTTTCAACGCCGATTTCGATGGTGACCAGATGGCGGTTCACTTACCATTAGGGCCAGAGGCTATTTTAGAGGCACAATTATTAATGTTGGCTTCTCACAATATCTTGAACCCTGCAAATGGTGCTCCAATTACTGTACCTTCTCAGGACATGGTCTTGGGTCTATATTATATGACCAAAGAACGTATTTCTACAGAAGATCACAAAATTATCGGTCAGGATTTGACTTTCTATTCTGCTGAAGAAGTAAATATTGCATTAAACGAAGGAAGATTAGAATTGAATGCTCGTGTGAAAATTAGAGCTAAAGATTTTAATGACGCTGGAGAATTAGTGTACAAAATCATCCAGACAACTGCTGGACGTGTATTATTTAATGAAGTAGTACCTGAAGCAGCTGGATATATCAACGACGTATTGACTAAGAAAAACCTTAGAGATATTATCGGACATATTTTAAGTGTGACTGATGTACCTACAACGGCAGCTTTCTTGGATAATATGAAGGATATGGGGTATAAATTCGCATTTAGAGGAGGTTTATCATTCTCTTTAGGTGATATTAGAATTCCAGAACAAAAAACTAAGTTAATTGCAGATGCTAGAGAGCAAGTTGAAGGTATCTCAACTAACTATAACATGGGTCTTATTACAAATAATGAGCGTTACAACCAAGTTATTGATGTATGGACTTCAGCAAATGCTCAGTTAACAGAGTTAGCAATGAAAAATATTAGAGAAGACCAGCAAGGTTTCAACTCTGTATATATGATGCTTGACTCTGGGGCGAGGGGTTCTAAGGAGCAGATTCGTCAGTTAACTGGTATGCGTGGTTTGATGGCTAAGCCTAAAAAATCTACTGCTGGTGGTGGTGAGATTATTGAAAACCCGATTCTTTCTAACTTTAAGGAAGGTCTTTCGATCCTTGAGTACTTCATTTCTACTCACGGTGCTCGTAAAGGTCTTGCGGATACGGCTCTTAAAACGGCCGATGCTGGTTACTTGACAAGAAGGCTTCATGACGTTTCTCAAGATGTTATTGTTAACATCGAAGATTGTGGAACTTTAAGAGGTGTTGAAGTTGCAGCATTGAAGAAAAATGAGGAAATCGTTGAATCTTTAGGAGAGAGAATTTTAGGGCGTGTTGCATTACAAGACGTTATTAATCCTCTTACTAATGAAGTAATGGTTAAATCTGGAGAGCAAATTACAGAATCAATTATGAGAACTATCGAAGCTTCTCCAATTGAAAAAGTAGAAGTTAGATCTCCATTAACTTGTGAAGCTTTAAAAGGTATTTGTGCTAAATGTTACGGTAGAAACTTAGCTACTGGTAAGATGACACAAAGAGGTGAAGCTGTCGGAGTTATTGCAGCTCAGTCTATTGGAGAGCCAGGTACACAGTTGACACTTCGTACGTTCCACGTTGGAGGGGTTGCTGGAGGTATCTCTGAAGAGTCTAGTATTGTTACAAGATTCGCAGGTAGACTTGAAATTGAAGATTTAAAAACAGTTAAAGGAGAAGACGGAGAAGGAAATTCTGTTGATATCGTAGTTTCACGTTCAACTGAGTTGAAATTAGTTGATGAGAAAACTGGAATTGTTTTAAATACACATAACATTCCTTACGGTTCTAGTATCTTCGTTGGTGATGGAGAAACTGTAGCAAAAGGAACTGTAATTTGTAAATGGGATCCATATAACGGTGTAATTGTTTCTGAGTTTACTGGTAAAATTGCTTATGAGGATTTAGAGCAAGGACAATCGTTCATGGTTGAGATCGATGAGCAGACTGGTTTCCAGGAAAAAGTAATTTCTGAGGCTAGAAACAAAAAATTAATCCCAACTTTATTAGTTTATGGTAAAGAAGGTGAATTGATTCGTTCTTACAACTTACCAGTAGGTGCACACTTAATGGTTGAAAATGGCGAGAAAATTAAAGCGGGTAAAGTATTAGTAAAAATCCCACGTCGTTCTTCTAAAGCAGGCGATATCACGGGAGGTTTACCAAGAATTACTGAGCTTCTTGAGGCTCGTAACCCTTCAAACCCAGCAGTTGTATCTGAAATTGATGGAGTTGTATCTTTCGGTAAAATCAAAAGAGGTAACCGTGAGATCGTTATCGAGTCTAAATTTGGTGAGATTAAAAAGTATTTAGTTAAACTTTCTAGCCAAATCTTAGTACAAGAAAATGACTTCGTAAGAGCGGGAGTTCCATTGTCTGATGGTGCAATTACACCAGATGATATCTTAAGAATTCAAGGTCCAGCTGCTGTTCAACAGTACTTGGTAAATGAAATTCAAGAGGTTTACCGCTTACAAGGGGTAAAAATTAATGATAAGCACTTTGAGGTTGTAATTCGTCAAATGATGCGTAAAGTAAGAGTTGAGGATCCAGGAGATACTTTATTCTTAGAAGACCAATTAATTCATACTAAAGATTTCATCGTTCAAAACGATAAATTATATGGTATGAAAGTGGTTGAAGATGCTGGAGATTCTTCAGTATTGAAACCAGGTCAGATTATTACGCCTCGTGAATTACGTGATGAAAATTCATTATTGAAACGTACAGATAAAAATCTTGTTGTAGCAAGAGACGTAATTACTGCAACTGCAACGCCAGTTTTACAAGGTATTACAAGAGCTTCGTTACAAACTAAATCATTCATTTCTGCGGCTTCATTCCAGGAGACAACGAAAGTACTTAACGAAGCTGCAGTAGCTGGTAAAGTAGATGATCTAGAAGGATTAAAAGAAAATGTAATTGTTGGACACAGAATTCCTGCGGGAACTGGTATGAGAGAATACGATAACACTATCGTAGGATCTAAAGACGATTACAACGAAATGATGGCTAATAAAGAAGAATACATTTATTAATTAGGAAACTATGAGTAATCCGAAACAACAACAAGAGCAAATTAACATTGAGTTAGACGAAACTATTGCAGAAGGAATTTATTCTAATCTAGCAATTATTAATCACTCATCATCCGAGTTTGTTTTAGATTTTGTGAGTATTATGCCAGGTATTCCTAAAGCCAAGGTAAAGTCAAGAATTGTCTTGACACCACAACATGCTAAAAGATTATTAAGAGCAATAGGGGAGAACATCCACAGATTTGAGGCCGCTCATGGCGAAATCAAAGAAACGGAACAAGCACCAATTCCGCTTAATTTTGGTCCTGCGGGACAAGCATAAATTTTAAAGCCCCTTACAAAAGGGGCTTTTTTTATGGCTAATGAATAAAAAATGTAGTTTGTCGGGTTTAATTTACTTTAGTCGATAAAGTTTCTTTTCAACGGCCTATTGTTTTAACTTGGTATAACCTAAAAAAGATTGAATTTTGAAAATATAATGACTTAGTAAGGTTGATTTAATTCAAATTAAAGAAAAGCGCTAATTAAATATTAGCGCTTTTTTTGTGTTTAAAATGAGCGTGTTATAAAATAATTGAAAAATATTTTCATGGTTTCCCAACCTTTTAGCAAAATGGATACTCTATATAAATAAGAAAGCAAGCAGAAGCTTTTAATTTATTCAAAAAGTAGAGTATGAAAAAGAAATTCACCCTAGAAATAGCAGATCCTTGTTCTGAAAATTTTGATAAAATGATTCCAAACTCAAATGGTTCATTTTGCAGTTCCTGTATGAAGAATGTAATTGACTTGAGTAAGAAAACGAATTCTGAAGTAGCTAAGTTTATTGCAGAGAATAAGGATAAAAATATATGTGCAAGGTTGAAAACGACTCAATTAGGAGAAGAATTTGTGTATAATGAAACTTCTAAAATCAATACTTTAAAATATGTAGCTGTTGCTGCATCTGTTTTGCTGGCTTCAAACCTTTCAGCGCAAGAGAAAGAGCCAGTTCAAACAGAAATAAGTCGCCCGAATCCTAATACTTATAAAGTCGGTAAAGTGGCTTATAATCAAAATCGAAACGAAGAAGTTTTGATAATAATAAAAGGGAAATTATTGGAGGCTAAAACCAATAAACCTTTTGACAAAGAAGTTTATTCTAATTTAATGCTTGCTGTTGACGGTTCACAAAATCCTGTAAAAGTAAATCCAAAAACGGGAGAGTTTACTATAGAAACAAAGGTTTCGAAGAGTAATAAAACGCTAATGGTAACAATTACGGCCAATGATTATTATCTATCAAAAGAAATAGCTTTTGATGTAAAATCTGCTAAAAATAATGTTTTGATAAAAAATGTAATTATCGATTCTGCCGAGCTTAGCAGAATTTATATCGCAGGCGGCTTAGGTATTAATTATACCCGCTGATAATCAAATTTACATATTGGGGAATGTAAATGAAAAAGGCTGTCTAAATAAAATCGACAGCCTTTTATGTTTTAATCTAAAGTGAATTATTAATCAAACTCAGATGTAAAGTATAATTTAACAGTTGGATATTTACTTTGCGTCATTTGAATGGTGAAATCAGAATCAGCTAAGAATACTAATTGACCGTATTTATCATGAGCAAGGAATTTTTGTTTGATGCGCTTAAATTCTTTGAATTCCTCATTTTTAGGATCATCAGGTTTTACCCAACAAGCTTTGTGAACAGGGAAGTTTTCGTAAGTACATTTTGCACCGTATTCATGTTCCAAACGGTATTGAATTACTTCATACTGAAGTGCTCCAACTGTTCCAATAACTTTTCGGTTGTTCATTTCTAAAGTAAACAACTGAGCAACACCTTCATCCATTAATTGATCAACACCTTTATCAAGCTGTTTTGCTTTTAGCGGATCAGCATTATTGATATATCTAAAGTGTTCTGGAGAGAAGCTCGGAATTCCTTTAAAACTCATGATTTCGCCTTCTGTCAAAGTATCACCAATTTTAAAGTTTCCTGTATCATGCAAACCAACAATATCACCTGGATAAGAAATATCGACAATCTCTTTTTTCTCAGCAAAGAATGCATTTGGGCTAGAGAATTTCAAATTTTTCTTTTGTCTAACGTGGTAATAAGGCTTATTTCGTTCGAAAGTTCCAGAAACAATTTTAATGAAAGCCAAACGGTCTCTATGTTTAGGATCCATATTGGCGTGAATTTTAAACACAAAACCACTCATTTTTTCTTCTGTTGGATCAACCAAACGAGTTTCAGAATCTTTTGGTCTTGGAGATGGAGCGATTGTAATGAAACAATCTAATAATTCACGAACCCCAAAATTATTTAATGCAGAACCAAAGAATACAGGTTGAATTTTTCCGTCTAAATAATCCTGACGCTCAAATTTTGGATAAACTTCATCGATTAATTCTAATTCTTCACGAAGTTTTGTTGCTGCTTTTTCACCAACAATTTTATCTAGTTCAGGGTTATTTTGAACATCAGAAAAAGCAATTGTTTCTTCTATGTTTTTACGGCTGTCTCCGCTGAAAAGATTAATATTTTCTTCCCATAAGTTGTAAATTCCCTGGAAATCATAACCCATTCCGATTGGGAAACTTAATGGTGTTACTTTTAAACCTAATTTTTGCTCCACTTCATCCATTAGATCAAAAGCATCTTTACCTTCACGGTCTAATTTGTTGATGAAAACAATCATCGGAATGTTACGCATTCTACAAACTGCAACCAATTTTTCAGTTTGTTCCTCAACCCCTTTTGCAACGTCAATTACAACAATAACACTATCAACAGCAGTTAAAGTTCTAAAAGTATCTTCGGCAAAATCCTTGTGTCCAGGAGTATCAAGAATATTGATTTTTTTATCTTTATAATTAAAAGCAAGAACAGAGGTAGAAACCGAAATACCTCTTTGGCGTTCGATCTCCATAAAGTCACTTGTTGCTCCTTTTTTAATCTTATTACTTTTTACCGCACCAGCTTCCTGAATTGCACCTCCAAATAACAATAATTTCTCAGTCAATGTTGTTTTACCGGCATCGGGATGCGATATAATTCCGAATGTTCTTCTGCGTTGTATTTCTTTTAAAAAGCTCATATTTCGTATAAATAGGTTGCAAAAGTACTATTAAATACGGCTTTATAAAAATATTCACTTCTTAAATTTGGAAGTCTTTTGTCTTAAGCGGTTTTTTAGAGCAAAAAATAAGGCTGTTTTGCAACAGCCTTAGATAGTCATTTTTAAAATTACTGATTAATTGACCAAATTGAATATCCTTTAGGAGGACATTGTATTTTTACCCATTTGTCTGCTTGAGTCGTTGGGTACCAAGTTGAGTTTCCTGTAAAATCTTTAATTTGAGTATTGGCCCAATTCGTTTGAATCCATCTTTCTTGCCAAACGTCTGAGTTGTTAATGTAAACTACCAATCCAGGATTTCCGTTGTAACCGTTTCTTCTCGCTACATATTCGTCATTGTCAGAATATAAGATAGAAGTTGTTCCTGTTGCTTTATTATTGTGAATCCAAATCAGATTATTTAATTTGTTTTTGTCCAGCCATTCTTCATAATCTCTGTAAAAGATTGTTGGATAACCTTCATGAGTTAGTATATAGGAGTAAGCTAACATTTTGCTCCAAATTTCATCGGTATCATGATTGGTTACAAAAGTCACGGCTTTGTACGGATTACGTTTCCACATCATATCATCATTCAAAAGAGCAAGATTGTTTCCGTCAAAAGCATCATTCATTTTGTAATAACAAGCAAAATCAAATACAGAACTATTGGCAGCATTTGCCCAGTCGTTTAATACGTTTACATTTGAATCCCACAATTCTCCAACAGAAAATCCACCAACATTCGCATTCCACGAATTTACAACCCATGCACCAAAACCTTTTACATAGTCGAATCTCCAGCCATCAAATTTCATAGTGTTTTTATAATATTTACCAACTCCGTCAGTACGCAGCCATAACCAGTTCTGAACATTTGGTGCAGCATGGCATAAATCAGGAAATCCTCCAAAAGAACCTTCATCATTATTTCCGTAACTGTTTTTATAAAAATCATTATAGGTGCGAGGAAATTTACCCGAAGCAACTCCTGTAAAATTAGTCCATGTATTTGTTCCTGTAAATGGATTAGCTTCAGATTGCCCACCACTGTTATGGTTAATTACGATATCTGCATAAACTTTGATATTTTCGTTGTGAGCAGCTGTAATTAAATTTACCAATTCAGTTTTAGAGCCAAAACGTGTTTCAGTGCTTCCGTTTTGATTATAATCTCCAAAATCAAAATAATCTGTTGGATCGTATCCCATTGAAAAAGCTCCGTTTTGTGCTTTTGAAGCGGGCGGAAGCCAAATAGAACCAATTCCGGCGTTACCCCATGCGGTTACTTTACTGCTTATGGTGTTCCACCAAGTTCCCCCAGAAGGAACATCCCAATAAAAAGCTTGCATCATGACACCGCCACCAGGATTATCAACATACTTTCCAGTAGAAGATGAACTAGAAGTTCCAGTACTAAACGGTTTTCCATCGTGATGCGTAACATCGATAATTTTGAATTTCTGACTTTCAGCTTTAGCATCAGATTCGTTTATCTCATTCTGAGAACACGAAAATAGCAGTCCCGTAAATGCCGTAACAAGGCATAATTTTAAAATAGGTTTTTTCATAGTAGATTGTGGTTAAGTTAAATAGTGAGTTTTGTAATTGTCAATTTAGAGCTTTGAAAAAAGGTATATTGCTATTTTTTTGCTTACTAAAATGATAATTATGCATCTAAAGTAATTTTTTTTTGATTTAATTTTAATTTATAAGAAAATAGCTCTTTACGAAAACGTTGTAGTGTTGAGAACTTTTTTTACAGTGCTTATAATTAAGTGTTTATTAGGTGTTAAAAATCAAATTTTAAAGAGAAGTGTAAAAATGTTTTCAGTTGCATTCAGAAAATTCAAAATAACCAATTTGGTATATGGCAATAGAACTATCCTATAATTTTTTGTTAATAGTATATCGGATAGTTGGATTATGTAATTGAATTGTTATTTTTGTTCGTTATAAGTTACGAAAGAACTATACTTTAATTATTTATGTTTAAGTTGAACATATATAATTTTAGAAGGATTATCTAAAACAGGCTTTACATTCAAATAAAAATTAAAATAATGTTATTAAAAAAATTACAGCTAAAAACAATTGATTTCAAGTTTGCACTAACAATTTGTTTTTTTCTTTTTTTAACTCCAATTATCACAGCGCAAGAAATTATTCCTGATGTTGTCGCTCAAAAACCGGTTGAAGCTCCTACTGGCGGAAAATTGAAGATTGATGGAATTATTGCAACCGTAGGAGACTATATTGTTTTAGATTCTGATATTGATAAAGGATTTTTAGAAATTACTGCGCAAGGTGGATCTATAAAAGATATTACAAGATGTCAGATGCTTGGTAAACTTTTAGAAGACAAACTATATGCTCACCAGGCTATTCAGGATAGTATTATTGTGAGCGATGCCGAGGTTAGAAGTATGATGGAAGACCGTCTTAACTATATGACACAGCAAGTTGGTGATATCAATAAAGTAGTTGAGTACTATAAGAAAAGCTCTGTAGAAGAATTTAAAACTTATTTTGCAGATATCTTGAAGGAGCAAAAATTGGCTTCGGAGATGAGAGATAAGATCGTAAAAGATGTTGAGATTACTCCAGAAGAGGTTCGTAATTTCTTTAAGAAAATCCCAAAAGATGAATTGCCAACTTTTGGAGCCGAAATGGAGGTAGCGCAAATTGTTGTAGAGCCTAAAATTTCTAAAGAAGACAAACAGAAAGTTATCGATAGATTAAACGCTATAAGAAAAGATGTACTTGAAGGTTCTAGTTTTGCTACAAAGGCAGTTTTGTATTCTCAAGATCCAGGATCTGCTCCAAATGGAGGGTATTACAAAATGACAAGAAGAACTCCTTTTGTTAAAGAATTTAAAGATGTAGCTTTTAGTTTGCAGGCTGGAGAAATTTCGGAGCCATTTGAGACCACTTTTGGATATCATATTATTATGGTAGAAAAAATTAAAGGGCAGGAAGTTGAACTTCGTCATATCTTGATTGCGCCAACTGTTTCAGAAGCAGCTTTGAAAGAAGCTAAAGAGAGAATTACTAATGTTAGAAATAAAATTGTAGGTAACGAAATAACATTTGCTGAAGCTGCCAGAACAGAATCTGACGAAAAGGAAACTAGAACAAATGGAGGAACATTGGTGAACCCAACAACACAAGATACTCGTTTTGAATTGACTAAAATGGATCCAACTTTATATAGCCAAGTTTCAAATTTAAAAGGAGATGAAGTTTCTCAGCCACTTTTAAATACAGATGATAAAGGTAAAAAAACGTATAAGTTAATTACGGTTACAAACAGAATTGACGAGCATACAGCTGATTACGCTAAGGATTATACTAAAATTAAGGAATTAGCATTAAAAGAAAAGCAGATTAATGCAATAGCAAAATGGTTTGATGCTAAAATTAAAGATACTTACATCAAAATTATTGGCGAATATAAAGACTGTTCTTTTGCAAACAATTGGTTGAAAAAATAAGTTTTAATAAATAAATAAAAAGAGTTAGTTTTATGATTTCATAGAATTAACTCTTTTTAATTTTAAATACATTCATAAATGTCTGACGTAACAGCAATTCACAATTTAGTTCAAAAAAGAAACGAATTAAAAAAAGAAATAGCGAAAATCATTGTAGGGCAGGACGCCGTTGTAGATCAAATTTTACTTTGTATATTTTCTGGAGGACACGCACTTTTAATAGGGGTTCCAGGTTTGGCAAAAACCTTAATGATAAATACTTTGTCTCAGGCTTTAGGGCTAGATTTTAAGAGAATTCAGTTTACGCCAGATTTGATGCCTTCGGATATTTTAGGAAGCGAAATTTTGGATGAGAATAGAAACTTCAAATTCATTAAAGGGCCAATTTTCTCTAATATTATTTTGGCTGATGAGATCAACAGAACGCCACCAAAAACTCAAGCGGCATTGTTAGAAGCAATGCAAGAGAGATCGGTGACTATTGCGGGACAGCATCATAAATTAGATTTGCCATATTTTGTTTTAGCAACTCAAAACCCGATTGAGCAGGAAGGTACGTATCCTTTACCAGAAGCTCAATTAGACCGTTTTATGTTTGCTATTAAATTAGAATACCCAACTTTTGAAGAAGAAGTTCAAGTGGTAAAAAGAACAACTTCTGATGTTAAAACAGAAATTAATCCGTTGTTTAATGCGCAAGAAATTATCGATTTTCAGCACTTGATTCGTAGAATTCCAGTTGCAGATAATGTTATTGAGTATGCCGTAACATTAGTAAGTAAAACACGTCCAGACAATCCTTTGACCAATGATTTTGTAAAAAATTATTTGGATTGGGGAGCGGGACCAAGAGCTTCTCAGAATTTAATTTTGGCAGCCAAAGCACATGCAGCTTTTAATGGAAAATTTTCACCAGATATTGAAGATGTTCAAGCGGTAGCAACAGGAATACTTCGTCATAGAATTATTAAGAATTATAAAGCCGATGCAGAAGGAATTACAGAAGAAACGATTATTAAGAAACTCATGTAATTTTTGCAAAATAGATTTATTAGATCCCGATAATTTATTGTCGGGATTTTTTGTTTTTATCTGGAATACTTCTGTATTGTTTTCGGGAATTTTAAAATCGATCAGCGATGCTGAAACGACGTTAAAAAGATCAACTATAACGTTATAATTTCTTATTTAGAAAGGTTCTTTGCGAAAATAGAGGTAAAAACTTACTTACTTTATAACATCAAATTTCGACTTTGTTAAAGAAAAGATCTTTAAATATTAATAATTCATTATTTTAATTTAAAATTGATTTTTTGGCAAAAACAAGCAGTGAAAATCGTTTTTTAGCAATAATAATTTTTGAAAAGGCTTGTTCTATTATATTTTTTTTAATTATCCGGTTTAATGCTTAAATTTGCTTCAAAAAAATAAATCCGCTTTTATTATGAATATTTATCAGGATTACCTTCAAGAAATTGAAGAGAGAAAAAAACTAGGGTTACACCCTAAACCAATTGATGGAGCTGAATTATTAAGCGAAATCATTTCCCAAATTAAAGATGTTAATAACGCAAACCGCGAAGATTCTCTTAAATTTTTTATTTACAATACATTACCAGGTACTACTAGTGCTGCAGGTGAAAAAGCTAAGTTCTTAAAAGAAATTATTCTTGGTCAGTCGGTTGTAAATGAAATTACGCCTGCTTTTGCTTTTGAATTACTTTCTCACATGAAAGGTGGACCTTCTATTGAAGTGCTATTAGATTTAGCTTTAGGAAATGATGCTGCAATTGCAAAACAAGGTGCAGATGTTCTTAAAACACAAGTATTCCTTTATGAAGCTGATACAGATCGCTTAATAGAGGCATTTAAAAATAATAACGAAATTGCTAAAGAAATCCTTGAGAGTTATGCAAAAGCGGAGTTTTTTACTAAACTTCCAGAAGTTGCAGACGAAGTTAAGGTAGTTACTTTTATTGCTGGAGAAGGAGATATTTCTACAGATTTACTTTCTCCGGGTAATCAAGCGCACTCGCGTTCAGACCGTGAATTGCATGGTCAATGTATGATTACACCGCAAGCACAACAAGAAATTAGAGAATTACAAGCACAGCATCCAGATAAAAGTGTGATGTTGATCGCTGAAAAAGGAACAATGGGGGTAGGATCTTCTAGAATGTCAGGTGTTAACAACGTAGCACTTTGGACAGGAAAACAAGCTAGTCCATATATTCCATTTGTAAATATTGCTCCAATCGTTGGAGGAACAAACGGAATTTCTCCAATTTTCTTAACAACAGTTGACGTTACTGGCGGTATTGGTTTAGACCTTAAAAACTGGGTTAAAAAAGTTGACGCAAATGGAAATGTGGTTCGTAATGAAAACGATGAGCCAGTTTTAGAGCAAGCGTATTCTGTAGCTACAGGAACAGTTTTGACTATCAATATTAAAGAGAAAAAATTATATAACGGAGATCAAGAATTAATCGATATTTCTAAGGCATTTACACCTCAGAAAATGGAGTTCATTAAAGCTGGAGGATCATATGCTATTGTATTTGGTAAAAAATTGCAAACATTAGCAGCAAAAGTTTTAGATGTTGAAGCTCCGCTTGTATTTGCTCCATCAAAAGAAATTTCTATTGAAGGTCAAGGTCTTACTGCGGTAGAAAAAATCTTCAATAAAAATGCTGTTGGTATTGCTCCAGGTAAAGTATTGCACGCTGGTTCTGATGTTCGTGTAGAAGTTAATATTGTAGGATCTCAAGATACTACAGGTCTTATGACTGCTCAGGAATTAGAGTCTATGGCGGCTACAGTAATTTCACCAATTGTTGATGGTGCATACCAATCAGGTTGTCATACAGCTTCGGTTTGGGATAAAAAAGCACAAGCTAACATTCCTAAATTGATGAAATTTATGAACGATTTCGGATTGATCACAGCTCGTGACCCGAAAGGAGTTTATCATTCAATGACAGACGTAATCCACAAAGTGCTTAACGATATTACAATTGATGAGTGGGCTATCATTATTGGTGGTGACTCTCATACAAGAATGTCAAAAGGGGTTGCTTTTGGTGCTGACTCAGGAACAGTTGCTCTTGCATTGGCTACGGGAGAGGCTTCTATGCCAATTCCAGAATCTGTAAAAGTAACTTTCAAAGGAGACATGAAAGGATATATGGACTTCCGTGATGTGGTTCATGCTACTCAAGCTCAAATGCTTCATCAATTTGGAGGAGAAAATGTTTTCCAAGGAAGAATCATTGAGGTTCACATTGGAACATTGACTGCTGACCAAGCCTTTACATTTACAGACTGGACTGCAGAGATGAAAGCAAAAGCTTCTATCTGTATTTCAGAAGATGATACTTTGATTGAATCATTGGAGATCGCTAAAGGCAGAATCCAAATCATGATCGACAAAGGAATGGATAACGACAAACACGTTCTTCAAGGATTAATCAACAAAGCTGATAAGAGAATTGCTGAAATTAAATCGGCAGAAAAACCAGCTTTAACTCCAGATGCAAATGCTAAATATTACGCTGAAGTTGTAGTAGACTTAGATTTGATTGCTGAGCCAATGATTGCAGATCCAGACGTAAATAATAAAGACGTTTCTAAACGATATACTCACGATACAATTAGACCTTTATCTTTCTACGGAGGAGATAAAAAAGTAGATCTTGGATTTATTGGTTCTTGTATGGTTCATAAAGGAGATATGAAAATTCTTGCTCAAATGTTGAAAAATGTTGAAGCACAAACAGGTAAAGTTGAATTCAAAGCGCCACTTGTAGTAGCTCCTCCAACTTACAACATTGTAGATGAGTTAAAAGCAGAAGGAGATTGGGAAGTGTTACAAAGATACTCTGGTTTCGAATTTGACGATAATGCTCCAAAAGGTGCAGCACGTACTGAATATGAGAACATGTTGTATTTAGAGCGTCCAGGATGTAACCTTTGTATGGGTAACCAAGAAAAAGCAGCAAAAGGAGATACAGTAATGGCAACATCTACTCGTTTATTCCAAGGAAGAGTTGTAGAAGACAAAGAAGGTAAAAAAGGAGAGTCATTGCTTTCTTCTACTCCAGTTGTAGTGTTGTCTACAATTTTAGGAAGAACTCCTACTATTGAAGAGTATACTACTGCAGTTGACGGTATTAACTTGACTAAGTTTGCACCTTCAAACAAATCGTTAGTTATGTAATCTTACGATTATTAATATTTCAAAAGCCCGAGCGATAAACTCGGGCTTTTTCTTTTATAGCTCTTCTATTTTTTGTAACTTGTCATGTTCAAAATAAAATAAAAAAACAAAAAAATAATTATAGAACTTATGGCTTTTGATATCGAAATGATTAAAAAAGTGTACGAAAACATGCCTGCTCGTGTAGATAAAGCACGAGAGCTTGTTGGTCGTCCGCTTACGTTAACAGAGAAAATTTTATACAATCACCTTTGGGATGGAACTCCATCTAAAGTTTTTAAAAGAGGAGTAGATTATGTTGATTTTGCACCAGACCGTGTAGCGTGTCAAGATGCAACAGCACAAATGGCATTATTGCAGTTTATGCATGCTGGAAAATCTAAAGTAGCAGTTCCTACAACAGTACACTGTGATCACTTAATTCAGGCAAAAGTAGATGCTGCGACCGATTTGGCTAGAGCAAAAACACAAAGTAATGAGGTTTTTGACTTCTTATCTTCTGTTTCTAATAAATATGGAATTGGTTTCTGGAAACCAGGAGCTGGAATTATTCACCAGGTAGTACTTGAAAATTATGCTTTCCCAGGAGGAATGATGATTGGTACCGATTCTCATACTGTAAATGCAGGAGGTTTAGGAATGGTAGCTATTGGAGTTGGTGGTGCTGATGCTGTAGACGTAATGTCTGGAATGGCTTGGGAGCTTAAATTTCCTAAACTTATCGGAGTTAAATTAACTGGTAAATTATCAGGGTGGACAGCTCCAAAAGACGTAATTCTTAAAGTTGCAGGTATTCTGACTGTAAAAGGAGGAACTGGAGCTATTGTAGAATATTTTGGAGAAGGTGCAACGGCTATGTCTTGTACGGGTAAAGGAACAATCTGTAATATGGGGGCTGAAATTGGGGCTACAACTTCAACTTTTGGGTATGATGCTTCAATGGGACGTTACTTGCGTTCTACAAATCGTGCAGATGTTGCCGATGCTGCAGATAAAATTGCTTCATATTTGACAGGAGATGCTGAAGTATATGCAAATCCAGAGCAGTATTTTGATCAGGTTATTGAAATTAACTTGTCAGAATTGGAACCACATTTAAACGGACCTTTCACTCCAGATTTAGCTACTCCGATTTCTAAAATGAAAGAAGAAGCAATCAAAAATAACTGGCCATTACAGATTCAGGTTGGTTTGATTGGTTCTTGTACGAATTCATCTTATGAGGATATTTCTAGAGCAGCGTCTTTAGCAAGGCAAGTTGCTGACAAAAACTTAAAAACAAAAGCAGAATTTACTATTACGCCAGGTTCTGAGGTAGTTCGTTCAACTATCGAAAGAGATGGATTTATTGATACATTCCATAAAATTGGAGCTACTGTTTTTGCGAATGCTTGCGGACCATGTATTGGTATGTGGGATAGAGAAGGGGCAGAAAAAGAAGAAAGAAACACCATTGTTCACTCTTTCAACCGTAACTTCTCAAAACGTGCAGATGGTAATCCTAATACATTGGCTTTTGTTGGTTCTCCAGAATTGGTAACAGCCATGGCAATTGCGGGTGATTTAGGCTTTAATCCATTAACAGATAAGTTAATCAATGAAGATGGTGAAGAAGTAATGCTTGATGCTCCAACAGGAGATGAACTTCCTGCGAAAGGATTCTATGCTGAAGATCCAGGATTTCAAGCTCCAGCAGAAGACGGATCAGGAGTTCAGGTTGTGGTAAATCCAACTTCTGAGCGTTTGCAATTATTAGCTCCGTTTGATGCTTGGGATGGTGAAAATATTACGGGAGCTAAATTGTTAATTAAAGCATTCGGAAAATGTACAACTGACCATATTTCTATGGCTGGACCATGGTTACGTTTCCGAGGGCATTTAGATAACATTTCAAACAATATGTTAATTGGTGCTGTAAACGCTTACAACCAAAAAACAAATTCAGTTAAAAACCAATTGACAGGTCAATATGATGCTGTTCCTGCTGTAGCTCGTGCTTACAAAGCAGCTGGAGTTCCATCAATAGTAGTTGGAGATCATAACTACGGTGAAGGTTCATCACGTGAGCATGCAGCTATGGAGCCTCGTTTCTTAGGTGTTAAGGCGGTATTAGTGAAATCTTTTGCTCGTATCCACGAAACTAACCTTAAAAAACAAGGTCTTTTAGGATTGACATTTGCAAACGAAGCAGATTATGACAAAATTCAAGAAGATGATACAATCAATTTCTTAGATTTAACAGAATTTGCTCCAGGAAAACCATTGACATTAGAATTTGTTCACGCAGATGGTACAAAAGATATTATTTTGGCAAACCATACATACAATGAAGGACAAATCGGTTGGTTTGTTGCAGGTTCTGCATTAAACCTAATTGCTGCTGGAAAAGCTTAAGATTTGATTTTATATATTAAAAGCCCTGTTTTTACAGGGCTTTTGTTTTTAGAAAAAATTAGTTTCCGTTGGCTAAATTATTTTGCGATAAAACTCTAATTCGGTAAGGTCTTGTGGTGTCAAATTCATCCACACTGATGCTGTATGTTTTTGATGAAGGAGAAGCATAGTAATTAGTAAAATTATATCCCCCGATTATATATAATTTGTCATCAATAAAATGCATTGCAGCAGATTTGAGCTCAAGCTTAATATGATATTCTTTAATTAGTTTCGAATTTATGTTATAAACGAGCAGTTTGCCATCTTCAAATAGATAAATAGTGTCTTCATGGTATGTAATTGCAGGATTTTCGAGTCGGCAAAGTAAAGTTGCTTCTTGTTTCCAGATTTCATTTGTTAAATCAAAACTCTGAATCTCAGAAAAACTTCTGTTGTTGGTATTGCCAATTGTAAATATTTTATCGCCAATTAAAGCACCTTTTACTTCTTGGCCTACTGGCATTTTTGTTAATTCATACCACAAACCTGAAGTTAGATTGTACAAATGTACCTTGTCAGTAAAAATTTTTTGACCTTTTTCGGTTGATCTTATTGAACCGCCCATAACAATAATATTGTCTTTATAAGTGAAAGAAGCAAAGTTTACGGCTTTATGCGGGTTGGTTTTGTCAATTACAATTTGATTTGTGTTAAGATCAAAAACTTCAATTTCATTGTCTAGAAATTCATGTTTTTTATTGCCCAGAGGTCCCTTTTTCCCTCCTAAAACATAAAGGATATTATTGTGAAAATTGATGCTATGGTAAGCTCTTTTTCTAAATTTCTGATTCGATTTCTCCCACAAATCTGCTTTCGGATCGTAAGCGAGGAGATCTCCCTTGTAAAAAACTTTACCTTGATTGTCTTCAAGTTCTCGAAGGTATTTGCTTACATAAACAGGATCGTTAAATCTAGTAGGATCGCCGCCACCTATATCTTTTGATTTAATATTAGTTAAAACATTATATTGTTCGCTAATATCACCTCCAACAACATAGATTTTGCCATTTGCTACTACAGATCCAAAAGAATAAATGCCGTATTCTAAAGGTGCGAGTTCGGTGAAATCAAGTTTAGATTTCAGTTTGGACCATTTAATATTGGTAATATTTACATTTTTTAAGGTTTCAATATCTTCTTCAAGTGAGATAACATAATTTGATTTTTGTAAATCTTTAATCGCAATTTTTGATGTGATGTACCCAACATGAGAAACCTGAAGAGTGTCATTGGGCTTTATTTTGTTATTTAATGAAAATTCTCCTTTGTCATTGGTCAAAGTTCCAATTTGAGTGCGCAATGCATAGATATTGGTATCTTCCACTGGTAAATTAGTAGCTCGAGATTTGACAGTTCCGCTGACTATTTGGGCATTCGAAATAAAAGGCAGTAAAAGGACGAAGTAAAGTAGTTTTTTCACAGTAAATAAGTTTTATCTTGGATTGAATTCTAAAAAAAAAACTCTTAGAAAAGCGTATTGAACTTTGTGTCTAGCTATTTGTTTGAAGTAAATTTAGTATTAAATTTTTGAACCGCAATTGTAATAGGAATAGATTTTTATCTGAAAATGAGTAGGTTCCATTTTTTATTGCGGGCTAATTTCTTTGAGCTAGATTGTTTTGTGATAAAACTCTAATGCGGTTTGGTGCGGTGGTGTCAAATTCGTCAGTAGAAATGCTGTACACTTTTGATGAAGGAAGCTTCATAAACGAGCCAAATGAGTAGCCTCCAATAATATACAGCTTGTTATTTATAAAATGCATGGTAGCGCCTCTTAACTGAAGATCAATAAAATATTCTTTAATTTGTTTTGATTTTGTATTATAAATTGACAGCTTTCCGTCTTCGAGAAGGTAGATGTCATTATCATTGTAAGCAATTGCTGGATTTTCTAAGTGAGAAATTAAAGTCGCTTCATTTTTCCAAGTTTCATTTGTTATATCAAAACTCTGAATTTCAGATAAGCTTTTGTTGTTTTTACTTCCAACGGTAAAAATTTTATCGCCAATCAAAACCCCTTTAACTTCTTTGGCAACCGGCATTTTTTCTAACTCATACCATAATCCAGAAGTGATATTGTACATGTGTACTTTGTCTGTGAAGGTTTTTTGTCCTCTTTCAGTCTTTTTTGTAGAACCGCCCATAACAATGATATTGTCTTTATAAACAAAAGAAGCAAAATCTGAAGCTGTATGAGGATTGGTTTTGTCAATTGCAATCGAGTTTTTATTCATGTCAAAAACTTCAATTTCATTTTCTAAATATTCAAATCTTTGATTTGTGGATACTCTTTTTCCTCCCAAAACATAGAGCGTGTTATTGTAATAATTTATATTATGATAAGCTCTTCTCTTGAATTTTGTATCTGATTTCTCCCATACATCTGTTTTAGGATCATAAATAAGCAGGTCTTCCTTGTAAAATTTTTTAGCAACATTCAATTGAAGTAAATCTCGATATTTTTTTTCGAAGTTAGGGTCGTTGTCAGAACTTATGTTTCTTTCCTTTAAAATGTTTAGTGCATTCTCTTCTTCGCTCGTATCTCCGCCTGTAATATAAATTTTGCCATTTATTACTGTCGAACCAAAAGAATAAAGAACATTGTTTAAAGATTCAAGCTTAGTAAAGTCAAGTTTAGATTTTAATTTTGCTTGATGATTTGTTACCTCAACATTATTAAGAGTTTCAATATCTTCTTTAAGTAAAATGATAAAATTTGATTTTTTAAGATCGGTAATTGCAATTTTTGTTGGATTGTAGCCAATATGTGACACCTGAATTGTATCGTTTGCTTTTACTTTGTTTAGTAAAAATTCCCCGCTGTCATTGGTTATTGTTCCAGTTTGAGCTCGTAACGCATATAGGTTTGCATCTCCGATTGGTAAATTAGTAGATTCAGATTTAACAATTCCGCTTATTGTTTGTGCATTTGTAATAAAAGGCAGTAAAATGACAATTTGGAGTAGTTTTTTCACAATACTAGGTTTTAGTTTGGTTTGGAAAATTTTTAAAAAACACAATTTTATAAAAAACTGCTTTTCAAAAAGTTGGCTCAATATTCATGCCGAGGCTGTTAATTTGAAGTAAATTAATTGTTAAAAATACTCATTTTTTTACTTTAAAAAGTTAAATTCGCTTTTTAGGCAATATATTTGTCTTTTTTGAGTTGAGATTATTGTGTAACATTAAAAAGGTAAAACTTTTAAATAAGGAGTATGGTTTATAGGTTAATAATAGTATTGTTTTTTTTCAGTGTAGGAGCTTTGGCGCAGGATAATTTTATTAAGCACAAAATTTCACAAGGAGATAACCTTTCTGTTATTGCTAAAAAATACGGAGTAAAAGTAAAAGACATCGCAGACGCAAACCCAAATGCTCCTAAAATATTAAAACTAAATTCGACCCTTTTAATTCCAAATAAAAATAAAACGACTGCAAAAACAAAGACTAAAAATGTTGAAGTTGCAGTAAATAATACCTCTTCTAATACTTCTGGCACTCACGAAGTAGCTTCCAAAGAAACGCTTTGGGGAATTTCTAAAAAATATAATGTCTCTGTTGATGAATTGAAAAAAGCAAATCCATCTATAGAAACCGAAGGCTTAAAAATAGGACAGCAAATAAATATTCCTTCAAATAACGCAGTAGCAAATATTATTTCTCCAAGTGAAACTCCAGTTAATTTAGAAGTAGTTTCAACAGATGTAGAACTTTTTAGAGAGGTCAAGGCTAAAGAAACAAAATACGGCATTTCTAAAGAATATGGTATTACCGTTGCAGAATTGGAACGTCAGAATCCGTCAATTAAAGGAAAAGTACCTGTTGGATATTTATTGAAAATTCTTGTTCCAAAAGAAAAAGCAGATGCAATTCAGGCCGCAAAAACATTGCAAGAGACTAATATTCAGACCAATGATTCTTCTAGTCAAATAGCTGAGGCCACTCCAGAAATAAAAAGAGATTCAACTTTTGTTAGAACAGGAAATTATTCTGTATTAATTGATCAGCTTATAGCAAGTGCAACTGAGAATATAGGAACTAGATATAGATCAGGCGGAACAACAAAAGCAGGTTTTGACTGTTCAGGATTAATGTTTTGTACTTTTGGCAACTTTGATATTAAACTTCCGAGAAGCTCAATAGAACAATCTCGAATAGGAACAAAAGTAGCTTCGGAGGAAGCTCAAAAAGGAGACCTAATTTTCTTCAGAACTAACGGCAGGCGCCATATAAATCATGTAGGTATGGTTGTTGAAAATGTTGACGGTGAGATTAAATTTGTACATTCATCTACTCATGGTGGTGTGATGATTTCTTCGACAAAAGAGCCATATTACACTAGAGCATTTTCTCAAGTAAATCGTGTTTTAAATTAAGTTTTCTAGAAAAACACTTTTCAATATTTCTAATCTAAAAGGTTTATTCCAAAAATCAGATACGTACTTATTTTCTTTAACTTTCTTGATTTCGTCACTATCCAAAGTCGAAGAAAGTACAAAAATTTCAATCTTTTCTTTTATATCTTCTGGCAACCTGTCGAATTCTTTCAAGAATTCAAATCCATCCATAATAGGCATCTGAATGTCTAAAAGAATAATTAATGGATTTTGGCTCTGATTTTTTAGCAACCAATTCATGCCTTCTTTCCCATTATTAGCTATATAAATAGGATTGATGTCAAGCCCTTTTTTAAGTAGCTTTTTAGTGATAAATTGATCGATCAGATTATCTTCTATAATTATAAATTGAGATCTATACGGCATATGAATTTGGTATTGTTACTATAAATTTACTTCCGACTCTGTTTTCTGAAAAAACTGAAATGTCCCCTCTAATATTTTCAACTGCTTCTTTTACGATATACAAACCTAATCCAGAACCTTTGTTTTTGTTGGTTCCAAAGTACATGTCAAAGATGTTCGCTTTATAATCGTCATGAATTCCGATTCCATTATCTGCTATTTCAATTCTATTTTGACCTTCGGTAAAGTAGGTTTTTATTGTAATAAACATTTCTGGCTTATTGCAATCAGCATACTTTATAGCATTAGAAAGCAAGTTGTTAATAATAATTTTTAAGCGAAGACCATCACTTTCAATCTGATCCACCAAAAGTTCTTGAGTGAATTTAATTTTGCTTGCATTTTCGATATGCATTAATTGCAAAATGGCCTCATTGCAAAGCTCCTTCAAGCTTACAGGTTCCATCACTATTTGTTTTCTTTTGTTTTTAGAGTAATCAATGATATCGCTAATAAATTGATCTTGTCTAGCAAGGCTTTGATGCATCATTTGCAAATAATTTCGAACCTGCTCTGCGTCATCTTCCAAAGCGGTAATTTCGATAAGACCTTTTAATGAAGTGATTGGAGATCTCAGATCGTGTGATGCGCTGTATACAAATCGATCCAATTCACGATTTACAATAACAAGATTTTCATTTTTTACCTCTATCTCTTTTTTAGAAACCAATAATCTTTTGACCATTATAGAATAATAAAGACAAACGCTGCAGACTATTACCAGAATAAAAAAAATATTTGTGATAATGAGCAAATCTTTTATTTTTCGAGTTCCTTCTCCTAAAGTATTAGAAAAATTACGTTCATTAATAGTTAATCGGTCGCTTATTGCACTAATATCTTTTAAGAACTTTTTTTGGTCTGCTGCGGTTAATATATTGTGTTTAATTTTGGCATTAATTTGCTGTCCGATAACAAATAAATTAAAAATTAATTTGTCGCCTTGTCCCCATTCGTTTATAGCTTTAGATAAAAAACTCACATTTTTAAAGTTTTCAAAAAGCCATATAATATCATCTAAATCATCTTCATTATTTCGGCCTGTTAAAAAGCCCTTTCTGGCAATTTCATTGTCTCCAGCCTTCAAAAGTGTGATCCTTGCAATTCCATCTCCTTGTGGCACTTTTAACTCTTCTAAATACAATTTCCATTGAGAAGGGTTTTTGGTGAATAAATAAGTAATCAAGTGTCTAGATGCGTCTTTCTGTCCTTTTGAATAATGAGATTCTCCATTTACATAAGCTCTGTTGGCAGATAAGATTTTAATAGTAAAAAAATTGATGCAAATTAATAATGCGCACGAAATAAAAACGATTAAAATAAGAATGAAAACATTTGGGAAACGAAAATTTTTTAAAGCTTGCAATTTAGACATAATCTTAAAAATTAGTAGGTTAATAAAAAAGTGCCTTTTGCGTGTTTTATAAGGTATGAATAAATATTTCTGGGGAAAAATTAATTCATTGTAAACTTTAAACACTTGTTAATTTATTTTGCTATTTATAAATGCCTTTAAAATGATTCTCTCAAATATAATAAAATTTATCTTATGATTTTAGCAAAAAAAATAGTCTAGAGGTAAAAATGCTCTTATTTTGGTTGTTTTTGTTTAAGTGTTTGTTTTGTAGACTGTTGTTTTTTTAAAGTGCACTTTTGCTAGTTTGTGAACTTAAGGAAACAGCTTTTGGCTGGATTTTGAAAAGAAATAAAAGAATAAATCATGTATTCAAATAAAAAGTAAGAGACATTATTTTTGTTTAAGAATTGATGATTGAATTTGTCAAATTGTCGGATTAAAATTTTGCATAAATAATCAATCTCCTAAAGGCATAAATAGAGGGTACAACGGGAAAATAAGTGTTTATTCTTTTCTTGAACTCGGTTGTTAAAGTTGCAAATTCTTCTTCTTTTAATCTTTCTTTATAAACTGTTAGTGCAGAGCCTGAAATGAAGTCGAAAAAGTCATCTTTTTTATTAGAAATAATAGGATAAACTTTCTCGTACAGAACCAAATCTTTACCGCCATTTTCAAATATAATTTTAGCGTACTCATCTAAAGTTAATACAGGAGAAGGGCGTGTCCAATTTTTCAGATAGAATGCAAAAGGTTCTTCTTGAACGAGTTGAAAGAGTATTTTGTTTAGAATATTTTCATTTTGTTGTGGCATCTGAATCGCCAATTGTCCTCCTGGATTGATGTGGGAAATAATTCTCGGAAAAAGTTCATTATGATTATCAATCCATTGCAATGCAGCATTCGAAAAAATTAAGTCCCATTTGGTGTCATCATTGAACTGTTCTAAGATTGTTTTTTCTTTAAATTCAAGATTTTCCTGTACTGGGGCTTTGGCTAGCATTTCGGCAGAATTATCAATACCAAGAATAAATGGATTAGTTAATTTTTGATGCAATTTTTGAGTAAGTTCACCTGTTCCACATCCGAGGTCGATAACTCTTAGATTGGGTTTGTCAATAATATGACTTATTAGATCTTCAAAAGGTTTAGAACGTTCTTCTTTAAACTCATTGTATTTTTTTGGATCCCAAGTCATGATTTGCTTTTTCTTTTAAAATTAAACAAAAATTTCTTTAATTCTTTGCATAACGATGGAATACGCCCAAAAGATTTTAATAGAAATTTGGGTTAAATCTTGATAAATATGATCTTTTTTAAGAATTTATAGAATTTATAATTTAAAGATTAAGATTTCAGAAAAAAGTATATCTTTAGCCAACCTAAACCAATAAAAATGCAAGAAAACGACCAAGAACATTTTAAAAGAGAACTCGGACTTTTAGACGGAACCATGCTTGTGGTTGGCTCTATGATCGGATCCGGGATATTTATTGTAAGTGCCGATATTGCTCGACAAGTAGGTTCGGCAGGATGGCTTACCTTAATCTGGCTTTTGTCTGGATTTATTACTGTTGTCGCAGCAGTTAGTTATGGCGAATTGAGTGCGATGTTTCCAAAAGCAGGAGGGCAATATGTTTACCTTAAAGAAGCTTACAATAAGCTCATTGCCTTTTTATATGGCTGGAGTTTTTTTGCAGTTATTCAGACTGGAACTATTGCGGCTGTAGGAGTGGCTTTTTCTAAATTTGCTGCTTATTTGTACGAACCGTTAAGCGATGAAAATATTCTTTACGAACTGGGAGCTTTTAAACTGAATGCTGCTCAGCTAGTTTCGATTTTGACTATTATCATTCTGACTTTCATTAATAGCCGTGGAGTGAAAAACGGAAAAATTCTGCAAACCGTTTTAACAATAATTAAAATTTTATCGCTACTAGGATTAGTCGTTTTTGGACTTACGCTTGCTGCGAAAGCTTCTGTTTGGGACGCAAACTGGGCAGATGGGTGGAGTACAAAGACATTGGATAAAGAAAGCGGATCATGGCTTCCAATTAGCGGAACTGCTTTGATTTCTGGAATTTCAGCAGCAATGGTAGGTTCATTATTCTCTAGCGATGCTTGGAATGGTGTGACTTTTATAGCAGGCGAAATTAAAAATCCGAAACGAAATGTTGGTCTTAGTTTGTTTCTAGGTACTTTTATTGTGACTGCTCTTTATGTTGTGACAAATCTTATGTATTTGGCTGTCGTTCCGTTTGATGAAATTGCAACAGCGAAATTTGATCGTGTTGCAGTTGTGGCTTCAGATTATATTTTTGGAAATATCGGAGCCTTGATTATCGCAATTATGATTATGATTTCGACTTTTGCCTGCAACAACGGGTTAATTATGGCGGGTGCGAGAGTATATTATACAATGGCAAAAGACGGTTTGTTTTTCAAAAAGGCAGCTGTTTTAAACAGTTCAAGCGTTCCTGCTTGGGCGCTTTGGGCGCAGTGTATTTGGGCTTCGGCTTTATGTCTTACAGGAAAATATGGAGATTTGCTTGATTTCGTAATTATCATCGTATTAATTTTTTATATTCTGACCATCTACGGAATTTTCATTTTAAGAAAAAAGATGCCAGATGCAGAAAGACCGTATAAAGCATTTGGATATCCATTTTTACCAATGGTATATATTGTTGTAGCGTCGGCGATTTGCATTTCGCTATTAATTACAAAATTCTCAACCTGTGGCTGGGGAGTATTAATTATGTTAACTGGAATTCCAGTTTACTATTTAACAAAACCAAGCGAATAATATTTTTAGTTTCAATTGAAACTAAAAAAAGCATCTTGATTCTTTCAAGATGCTTTTTTTATGCTTTATAGGTTTTAAGAATTAGATAAATCATTAGTAATTCTTTCTTCGGTAGGTCTTAGATAAAGAAGATAAACAATGAGAAGTATTCCAAATAGGATGAATTCAGGCTTTAAGAATAATATCAAAAAAGCGGCGCCTTCAAGAACTGCCCATCTCATTATAGAAGCGGTTTGATAAATAGGCAGTTTATCTTCTAGTTTTAATTTCGGATCAATCTGTTTTAATTGTGCTTTGAATAAGATGCTACTCAAAACAAAGGCAAGAACTGGAATAACAAGATATAGTATTGAATTAGAATCAATAGCAGGAATGCTTAGTGTTTCTAGCGAAATATCTCCTATAATGAAATACGCGATAATTGTCCCAGCGCAAATGCCAAGATGGATGATTTGTAAAGTTTTGATTTTTTCTGTCATAATTTGGTTTAGATTTGAGGTTGATTGTGCAAGTTAACGCTAATTATTTTTAAATAAACAAATTGCAATCTTGATTTTGGCGAATGATATAGTTGCAAACAAAAAAAAGACACTATAATTAGTGTCTTTTAAGTGTAAATAATCGTTGTAAATTCGGTTACATTACAACCGGTTCATCAACAGATTTTATAGTTGAATTAATAATAGACAAAGTAAGAGGATCGGTTTCTCCAGAAAAGAAAGCCTCTAGAATTTCCTGAAATACCGGATTTGCATTTTCTACCAATGAAAATAAAGTCATACAAGAACGTAATTTTCGTGCATCTAAGTCGCCAAAAATTCCATCAGCCGATTTCATTTTAAAAGTTAATAGCAATTCTGAAATTTCAATTAAATGTTTTCCTAAAATTGGATGTTCCAAATAATCTGTAGCTTCTTTTAAATCGTTAATGGCATAAAGATTTGCAGTATCGCTTTTGCCTAATCCTTTAATTTGAGGAAAAATAAACCACATCCAATGCGTCTCTTTTTTCCCTTTTCTGATTTCAGAAAGAGCAGTAAGATAAAGTTTGTTCTGCGCATCTAAGAAGCGCGCTAAATCGTTGTTTGAATAAGCCATTACGGTATTATATTTTTTTAAAAGGTTGCAAAAATAGTAAAAAAGGAAGGTTCAGCCTAATAAAACGTTCATACAATCAGTATTTTAACTTTTTTCGACAGAATTTTCCTCGTAGAGATTAAGCTAATAAATCAGCTAGTTTTTAGTTCTGAATGCATTACGCATTACGTTGCGTTTGTCTGAATGTTAAATTTATTCTGGGCAAAACTTTACGTGCTGTTTTCGGTACATGGTGCTGCCAAAAACTATTCGTAGTTCCCGCCATCAGTAGAAAAGAACCATGATGAAGCGGAATTTCGACCAGCGGAACATCCTTTCTGAATTTGTGACGAAGTTTAAACATTCGGGTTTCTCCAAAAGTGACCGATGCTATAATCGGATCTTTGCCAGATTTGTCTTCTCGGTCGCTGTGCCAGCCAACGCCATCTTTTCCGTTTCTATATAAATTTAACAAAAGACTGTTAAAATCAAGTTGTGTTTCTTTTTCAACACGACTTCTGATTTTTAACAATTCATACGTCCAATCAGGTCCGTTTGGATCAGCTCCTGTATTATCTTTATCTTCATACCAAGCAATCATTCTAGGAACGGTGTAGGTTTTATCATAAATTTCCATTTCATATTCTCTCCATTTCGTTTTACGCAGTATTCTTTCATAAAAAGAATCTGATTCTTCTTTGCTGAAGAAATTTTCAATCAGAATTAGTTCGCAATCCGGAAGATCAAATATTTTTTTACCTCCGTGTCCAGTGGTAAATAATTCGGTGTCGGTAAATAGTGTCATAATTTTGATTTTTTACAGCTCTATTTTTCTCTAATTTGATTTTAAACTAAGAAATGCTTTTTAAAGAATACTTTTCTAGGATGCTTTTCTGCATAAGAAAAAATCAACTGTTCAATATATTGATTGCTTTTATAAGGCGTAACATAATTTTTTACGTCTGAAGGTTCATGAATTGAAACATCTGAAGGAAGATATCCCATACCATAAAAATGCCCGTTTTCAATCCAAATGCAGCTGCGCTCTTCTTTTGATTTTCCTTTATCGATAATGGCAAAAGAGGGTCTGTTATTCAATAAATAATCAATAGCATTATCGACTTGTGCATTATGCATTATAGCATCGGGCAGATTTTGTACATTATTATTGTAGAAAAATTCTCCTTCTTCAGATCTTGAATATTTGCAGAAACGATGATCGATTTCAAAACGTTCGGCAAGATTTCGAAGTAAATTAATGCCTTCATGCAAACTGCTGAATTCATGAATGCAAACCTGAAACTTACTTACTTTGCCAATAGCAAGATATTTATAGCCATTTCTAGCTTCGTATTGGTAAATCCCAAATTTAGCTTCAAATCGTTTTAAAGCTCTATTGTAAGTCGGCCAAAGTTTTTTGATTTCAGTACATTCTAAAAGAAGCGCCATTAATTCGGTAGCGCAGACTTCAAAAGAAATTCCGTGAATATCTCTTAAAAAATGCTGTCTCTGCGGATTTATATTGTTACCGGTAAAATGTGATGCTACACGTTTTTTTACATTAATGGCTTTTCCAACATAAATCACTTTTTTTTGCTGATTATAAAAGTAATAGACACCTGGTTTTTCGGGTAAATTATTAAAATCATCTGGCGGGAGATTAGGCGGGAGATGCTGATCTTGTGCTGTTTTTTTGATCATTTTTTCGATTTCTCCGGCATCATCCCATTCTAATAAAAGCGAAAAAAGCAAAGCAGTAGCATCGGCATCTCCACCCGCACGGTGTCTGTTTTCTAAATTGATATTTAAAGAATTGCAAAGATTTCCTAAGCTATAAGAGCCTAATCCTGGTTTGATTTTTCTGGCTGCTCGAACGGTGCAAAGTTTTTTAGCAGACCATTTAAAACCTGACTGTTCCAGTTGATGATGAACGAATGAATAATCGAAATTGACATTATGCGCAACGAAAATGCGATCTGTAAGCATTTCTAAAACTTTTTCTGAAATGTCATCAAAAATAGGCGCATTGGCGACCATTTCGTTATTAATGCCCGTTAATCCAAAAATAGAAGGAGGTATATCCTGTTGAGGATTTACAAGAGTTTCATAACGATCCAGCACATTTTTGCCATCATGAATAATGATCGCAATTTCTGTAATGCGGCTGCCACTGGCATTTCCGCCTGTGGTTTCAATATCGACTATAGCATATTCCGTATTTTTCATCTTTATATAACGTAAGTTGTTCTTTAGTTATTTAAAATTTAACACATAGATTTAAAGTTAAAATTGGCATCTCTACAAGCTAATAAACTATTTTTCTATGTGTTAAACATTGTACTTATTTAAAATTTCATTCGATGTCTAGGAAGATTAATTTCATGCCCTTGCGGATAAGGCGCACGATGTGTCAAACTAACATCTTCCTTTATCTGATTTTGTGTTCTATATTGATCTTTAGAATCCATATAGCGCGGATCTGGAATAAAGGGCATCTTTGCCATTTTGAGAATTGTAATAGTTGGAAAATGATAATCGACCTCAACATTTCCTAGCAATAAATAACAACCTCCGCCTTGAAAAGGATGTTTTTCTAAACTATCCGGAAAATGAGCGGTGTCAAAATAAGTGCCTTCATGATCAATCCAAGTTCCGAAATACATCGTTCCTTTTTTTGTTGGAACGTGTTTTCTGGAAATCAAATAAGCCAGCATTCGGACTTGTTTTTTATGATATTTAACTAAATCTTTCGCCATAACATCTCCACGATGTTTGGTTTGCAAAAGATCAAAAACAGTACAGGAAACAGGAAAACTCAATAATTCGATTTCATCAAATGCATCTTCAAAAACAGAACGTTCCAATTTTGGAAGTTTGTATTCTTTAACAGGTTCCTGCAGTAATTTTAAATCTCTATTTTCAGGTTTAAAATTATTCAATAACAGACTGGCAGTTACCAAAAGTTGATTTTTGGTTTTTTCTGTAAAACGAAATGCATCAATGAAAATCAGAGTTTTAACGCCTTCAATTCCAATTGGAATGCGATTGATAAAATCTTCCAGAGAATTAAAATCTCCTTTTTTATTTCGATCTTCTTCAATCAAATGAGCGATTTTAGATTCCAAACTTTGAATGTGCATAAAACCGAGATAAATATCTGTGCCATATAAAGTTGTTTGATATTCGCTTTTGTTTACACACGGATTATGAATCGTTCCGCCAGACATTCTTGCCTCGTGTACATATACTTCGGTTCTGTAAAACCCGCCTTGATTGTTGATTACCGCCGTCATAAATTCAACTGGAAAATTAACTTTCAAGTATAAGCTCTGATAGCTTTCAACCGCATAAGAAGCTGAGTGTGCTTTACAAAATGAATATCCTGCGAAAGATTCAATTTGGCGATAAATTTCCTGACTCAAAGTTTCAGGATGCCCTTTTTGAGCACAGCTCGCAAAGAAATTATCTTTTACTTTTTGCAACGCTTCCAAAGATCTTCCTTTTCCCGACATGGCACGACGAAGTATATCTCCATCAGGAGCGGGAAGTCCACCGTAATGCTGGGCGATTTTAATGACATCTTCCTGATAAACCATAATACCGTAAGTTTCACCAAGATGTTCTTTGAATACCTCATGAAAATATTCAAACTGCGTTGGGTTATTATGACGAAAAATATACTCTTTCATCATTCCCGATTGTGCTACTCCGGGACGAATGATAGACGATGCGGCAACAAGAATTTTATAATTATCACAATTTAAACGACGCAGTAAACCACGCATAGCAGGACTTTCGATATAAAAACAGCCAATCGTATGTCCTTTTGCCAAATAAGAATTGCAAACAGCTTCGTCTTTAGAAATCGAAGTATCTCGAATATTAACTTTTATACCGCGGTTTTTGGCAATTAGTTTTACGCTGTCATCAATATGGCCGATACCGCGCTGACTTAAGATATCAAATTTGTCAAAACCAATTTCTTCGGCAATATGCATATCAAAAAGCACGATTGGAAAACCTTTTGGAGGCATTTCCAAAGGCGTATAATTGGTAATTGGTTCCTCCGAAATTAAAATTCCACACGCATGCATACTACGCTGGTTCGGATATTTCCCCATCATTTTTCCGTATTCCTGAACCAATTTTACAATTTTATTGGTTGGATGAAGTTCTTCCGGATTTTTTGCCAAAAGATCTAATTCTTCTTTAGGAAGACCAAAAACTTTTCCGACTTCTCTAAAAATAGATCTATATTTAAACTCGACATTCGTTCCGCAAAAAGCAACATGATCTTTACCGTATTTTTCGAAAATATATTCTAAAATGGTGTTGCGTTCCTGCCAGCTCCAGTCAATATCAAAATCAGGTGGAGTTTTTCGGTTGAGGTTTAGAAAACGTTCAAAATACAGATCCAGTTCTATCGGACAGATATCTGTAATTCCGAGGCAATAGGCAATAATGCTGTTGGCACCGCTTCCTCGACCGATGTGCATAAAACCCTGACTATTGCTGAATTGAATAATATCCCAGGTAATTAAAAAATAACCGCTGAATTCTAATTCGTCAATAACTTTTAATTCTTTTTCTACGCGGGCTTTTGCTTCTAGATTGTCGTTTCCGTAACGTTTTTCAAATCCTTCCCAAGCCAATTCGGTCAGTTTTTTTAAATCTTGCTGGCGGTTTTGAGTATAGAATTTTTTATTTCTTTTTGTTGAAAAATCATATTGAAAATTACAATCGTCAATGATGCGTTGCGTATTCAAGATGATTTCAGGATATTTTTCATAAAAAGGCAGAAGAGACTCTACAGGTTTCATCACATCAGAAACTTTGCAATAATCAGCTTCTGTAAGTTTCGATAAAATAATATTCGTATCAATAGCACGAAGCACTTTATGCAGGTTGTATTCTTTTTTATTTCTAAAAGTTACAGGCTGTAAAATCACCATTTTGGAGATTTTATTTTTATGTTTTGAAGTTAAAAGACTCGAAACTTCTTCAGGACGAACTCCGATAAATTCATTATCAAAAAGTGTTTCTGGAGCATTTTCTAAAGTATAAATCACAAAAACCGACTCGAATTTTGGAGCACGTAAAGGCAAAGTTTCTCCGCTGAAATTATGATCAGTTAAGAATCTGTTCATTTCTGCTAAACCTTCAGCATTTTTCGCCAGTCCAATATATCGGAATTGATGATTACATCTAAATTCCATTCCGATCAAAGGCTTGATTTCTTTTTCCTGACACGCTTTTATAAAATCGTAAATTCCCGTAACGGTATTAATATCCGTCAATGCCATTGCTTTTACACCACATGCAACAGCTTCGGCAATCAATTCCTTAAGCGGAATTGTGCCGTAACGTAATGAATGATAAGAATGACAATTAAGGTACATTATTTCTTGCGTTTTAAAATTTCGTCTTTAGTATTTGGTTTGAAATGAGCTCCGGCACAGCGCATTACAGCATCAAAACCATAACGGCTTTTCATTTTGTCCATCGCTTCATAAAGTGAAAGCATTTCCTGAGTATCCTCAAAAAGATCAATTTGATAGGTTCCGCGTACCAATCCGCTAAAGCGAACGCCAATCAAACGCAGACGCATACGACGCTGATAGACTTTTTCAAAAAGTTCTATTACGTTTTTAGTCAGAATATGATCGGCTGAGGTATAAGCTACTCTGCATTGTTTGGTTTCGGTATCAAAATTGGCGTAACGTATTTTGACTGTAACTGTCGAAGTTAGCCATTGTTCGGCACGAAGCTGAAATGCCAGTTTTTCGACCATTCCTAATAATATCCTTCTCAATTTTGCAAGATCAATAGTATCCTGCGAAAAAGTAGTTTCGGTCGAAATTGATTTTCTTTCCGTATAAGGTTCAACAGGTGTGTGATCGATTCCGTGGGCTTTTTTCCAAAGTTCCAAACCATTTTTGCCAATCATTTGCTGTAAAACCTCAGCAGGCATTTCGGCCAAAGTCTGAATTTTGCGAACGCCAATTCGGGACAAAAGCTGAAAAGTCACAGCGCCCACCATTGGGATTTTCTGAATCGAAAGCGGATTTAAAAAATCTTGTACTTCTTGTTCCGGAATTTGAAGATTCCCAACAGGTTTGCCTTCTCCGGTCGCAATTTTAGAAACGGTTTTATTGATGGATAATGAAAAACTAATTGGAAGTCCGGTTTCTTTAATGACTTTTTGTGCCAGTTCATTTGTCCATTTATAATTGCCATGAAATTTGTCCATTCCGGTAATGTCCATATAAAATTCATCGATACTTGCTTTTTCTAAAACAGGCGCTTTTTCCTGAAGAATTTCGGTAACATCATGAGAAAGTTGCGAATATAATTCCATGTCGCCTTTCATCACTTTTGCGTCTGGGCAAAGTTTTAACGCCATACGAATTGGCATGGCAGAACGGACTCCATATTTACGGGCTTCATACGAACAAGATGCCACAACGCCGCGATCACCTCCGCCAATAATAAGCGGAATCCCATTGAGTTCTGAGTTGGTGCGTCTTTCGCAGGATACAAAAAAGGTATCCAAATCCATATGTACAATTGCCCGTGCCATTTTTCCTTTTGTTTTTGTATGAAACAAAATTAGCACAGGTGGTAACATTTTTTTGTATATTTGCTGTTCCAAATTATAACAAATTTATTATGTCCTTATTTTCAGACAACATCAGAGCGTTAAGGGTTAAGCATAAAATATCACAAGAAAAATTAGCTGAAAACCTAAGTATTACAAGAGGAAGATACGTGAAATACGAAGATGGAACTTCGGAAGCACCGTATGATATTTTAAAGAAGATTGCATTATATTTTCATATGAGTATCGACTTGATATTATCTGTCGATATACGTAAAATTGATGTGCAAAATTTGATAAAACTAGAAGGCAACCGACTTATTTTGCCTATTCAAGTGGATAGTTTTGGAGAAAATTTTATTGAAATTGTCTCTCAAAAAGCAAAAGCAGGTTACCTCAACGGATATGCTGATCCAGAATATATTGAAAGTTTACAGCAGATTACACTTCCTTTTTTAGGACCAGGAAAACATCGCGGATTTCCCGTTGAAGGCGATTCGATGCCTCCGCACGAAGATGGTTCGATTATTATTGGTCGTTACGTAGAAAAGCTGGGAGATGTGATGGACGGCAAAACCTATATTCTTATTACTAAAAATGAAGGAATGGTTTATAAACGTCTCAATAAAAACAAAAAGAACGCCTTGGTTTTAGAATCAGATAATAGTTTTTATCCGAATTATGAAGTGAAAGCGTCTGATATTCTAGAGATTTGGGAATACGAATGTAACATCGGCCGTTCGGACAAAAAACAAGAAACGACAGAAACTGGAGCAATGAAAGATTTGCTTTTAGAATTGAAACGTGAAGTTCGAGAGATTAAGAATAATACTTCGAATACGTAAAAAGAGTTTGCCACGAAGGCGCTAAGACACAAAGCTATTTGAAAAAACTTTGTGTCTTAGCGCCTTTGTGGCAAAAAAAAAACTAAAATACCTTAGCAAATCCCAAACCATATTGCTGTCCATTATAAAAAGGCATTATCATAGAAGTTGATTTGTTCTCAGAATCTGACTTAAATAATTTTTTTGTGATATACGGATTAATCCAATATGCAATTTTGGTACTTAAAATTCCAATTCCAGCTCCGGCAGCAACATCAGTCAGCCAATGGCGATTGTTATAAATTCTGAAAAGCCCCGTTCCTGTTGCAACAGCATAACCTGCAATTCCGTACCAAATCGATTTATCTTTATATTCTTGATATAAAAATTCAGCACCCATAAATGCAGTTGCAGTATGTCCGGAAGGGAAGGAGTTGTTCGAACTTCCGTCAGGTCTTTCTACATGAGAAATCGATTTTAACCCTAAAACTGTTGTTGCCATAATCACATATGAAGTCACAAGTATCACAGAACGGTCACGCATATTATTTTTGCCTTTTACGCCAAAAGCATTCAAAGCATAAACCGATGCAGCAGGAGCATACTGAGAAAAATCATCAATGGTAACTTTCTCGTCAATATCTTCAGTAACTTCATCTTTAATTTGGTGGTTGAAGCTCAAAAGCTGATCACTTTCTAGGCCAATAACACCATAACCAATTAAAACCGACGGAATAATTAATTGTTTGTAATTGAATTTTAAATTATGAGAAGTACTGTCAATTTTTGTAATCGAGTCATTTTGCTGTGCATTCGCAGAAAATAATCCGAATAACAATACAAGGAAAATCGTTTTGTGGAACATTTTTTTTGTTGTTATATTTTGCAATAGTAACGAATGTTTAAGTCTGGTATTTTGAACTTAATTGAACCTTAAGCGAACTTTAATTTGTTGGTTTTAAATGAGGTATTTGAATTAAGATTGGCTTATTTTTTTTTCCGCCACGACTCTAGCGATAGCGAACAGGCGAAGCAATTCACGAATTTTAATTTAAAATAATTCGTGAATTCGTGGCTAATAAATTTGCATAAAGCCATTCAAAAATCCTTTTAATCTATATAATCTGTAGCAAAAAATATCTAAATCTTCAGCGAAAACCAAAACGTACTTCCCAATCCTAAATTACTTTCTACGCCAACACTTCCATTTTGAGCTTCAATAAATTCTTTGCTAATAGCTAAACCCAATCCCGTTCCTGATTTCTGACTTCCTGGAACCTGAAAATATTTATCAAAAACTTTGTCTTTATATCGTGTGTCAATTCCTTTTCCAGTATCGATAACCTGAAATATAATTTGATTTAGTTCTTTTTTAAGTTTGATGTGAATGGTACTTTTTTCAGAAGAATAACGAATTGCATTCGACAAATAATTAATCAAGACCCAGCCTGTTTTTTCGCTGTCAGCTTTTACGTCTTGCAGATTTTCATCAGCATCAATAACCAGTTTGATTTGTTTTTGTTCCGCCTGAACTTTTACTGCTTCAACAGCATAATTTACAATTTCTTGCGGATTGCTTTTTTCGATATTCAGCTGAATATTTCCAGTTTCTAATTGCGATAGATTAAGCAATTCGCCAGTAATTTTCAATAAGCGCTGACTGTCATCTTTTATGCTTTCAACCAATTGTTTTTGGTCGTCGTTCATGTCGCCTGTTTTTTCATTTTCAAGCAATTTCAGACTTAATTTTATCGAAGCAATTGGTGTTTTTAATTCGTGTGAAACGGTAGCAATAAAATTGGTTTTAGCAAAATCCAGTTCTTTAAAAAGCGTAATATTTCGCAGAATAATAACATCACCAATATTGATTTCTTTTTCTTCGCCTGTTGGAATTATGGTAATATTTAGAATCTCTTTTTCAAAATAACTTTCTTTTCCGTGCGCATAAATTTTAAGCGGTTGTTTTTTAGGAGCATCTAATTCATCTTTCAAAATCAAAGACCGAATCAAATCATTCGACAAGGCCAGAGTAGAAGCCGATTTCCCAATAACATCTTCCAATTTCAGACCAACAATTTTAAGCGCTTCATCATTGGCAAACAAAACAATTCCTTCATGATCCAGACCAATAATAGGATCGTGCATATTATTGATTAAAGTTTCCAGTCGTTTCTTTTCGAAGAAGAGTTTGTACAAATTACTATCATTATATTCCTGAAGTTTCTGCGCCATTGTATTAAACGATTTGGCCAAATCTCCAAATTCGCTATGACTCGTAAAATGAACGCGCTCCGAATAATTTTTATTGGCAATTTCCTTAATACTCAGTGTTAATTCCTTGATTGGATTGGCAATATTATTTGGGAGATTAACCAGCAAATTAAAAGCAATCAAAAAGCATAAACTTCCCACAATGGCAATCCATAAATTAGCATTTTCGGCGGTATGTTTGGCAATATCACTTTTCTGTTTTATCGCATCCAGATTCAGTTTCATAATAGCAAAAATATCCTGTCTGATTTTTGCTTTTATGGTTTCGTTTGCTCCGTTTTGTTCTAAAAGCGTAAAACTTTTTTCAAGGTTTTCGGTTGCTTCTTTTTCTCCCGGTTCGGTAATATTTTGCGTTTGTTTTTCAAGATATTCCTTGAAAACATGAATCTTGCTATCAGGGCTCGCTTTAATTTCATCCAAAGACAAAATCATGTTTCGCGAATATTCCAGCGTATTATAATTCGCTTTCAGAATATTCTCGGTATCTGCTTTTATCAAAAAAACAGAATAACCGCTCACTAACGAAAGTATGATGATCATTAAAAATAATAATCCAACTCCCAGATTCAATTTGGTTTTAATTCTCATTTTATAAAACATTTAATTTTTTTTGAACCATATAAGTGATATAAGAAAATATTAGAGTTTCTTTTTTTAACCGCAAAGACACTAAGGTTTCGCAAAGCACGCAAAGATTTTTTTTATAGTACAGACAAAAAAACTTTGCGCCCTTGCGACTTTGCGAGCAAAAACTCTAGCGAACTTTGCGTAAAACTTTGCGTCTTTGCGGTTAAACTTCAACGCCCCGAATTTAAAGGAACTTATATCACTTATATGGTTTAAAAATTTTTCACGACAGGATAACAAGATCAACGTTTGATAAAGACAGTTTATTCAACAAACGCCTGAAAATTGTTGTAGACAAAATTACTTTAAATAAATTCAAATGCGGTTTCCCGATACAGACAGTTGTAATTTGTTTTTCTTCTACAGTTGCCAAAATCGCATCGGTAATATTACTGTTTTCCAGTTTAATAACTTCTGCGCCTAATTGCACGGCGAGTTTAAAGTTATTAATTAAATGCCTTTGTTTGTCCAAAGCAATTTTATTACTGCTTTCTTGCGGAGTTTCCACATACAAAACATACCACAATCCGTTATAATAACTGGAGAGTCTTGCTGTTTTTCTAATCACAATTTTAGCCGTTTTGTCATTACTGCTAATGCAGGCCAAAAGTTTCTCATGTCGTAAAGCATGAAGATTCGGAACTTCATTTTCAACTTTTCGAACGACCTGACTCGCTACTTCTTTCAAAGCCAATTCACGCAATTGCAGAATTTGTTCCGATTTAAAAAAGTTCGCTAAAGCAGTCGGAATTTTATCTGTCGTATAAATTTTTCCTTCTTTCAAACGCGCAATCAAATCTTCTGAAGTCAAATCGATATTTACAACCTCATCAGCCAATCGTAAAACATTATCAGGAATACGCTCCTGAACATCAATATTCGTAATTCGTTTTACATCTTCATTTAAACTCTCAATATGCTGAATATTAACTGCCGAAATTACATTAATTCCAGCTTCCAGAATTTCTAAAACATCCTGCCAGCGTTTTTCGTTTTTACTTCCCTCAACATTTGTATGCGCCAATTCATCAACGATAACTACTTCTGGTCTAAGGTTGATGATGGCCTGAACATCGAGTTCTTCGAGTTCTTTTCCTTTATAAAAAATAGTCCGCCTCGGAATAATCGGAAGACCAGCTAATAACTCATGAGTTTCCTTTCGCATATGCGTTTCGATGTAACCAATTTTGACATCGATTCCGTTTTTCAATAACGAATGTGCTTCCTGAAGCATACGAAAAGTCTTGCCCACACCGGCGCTCATTCCAATGTAGATTTTGAATTTTCCTTTCCGAGATTTCTGAATCAAATCCAGAAAATGCTGTGCGTTGTTTTCGTTTTCCATGTTTTTTGTTTTGCCACTAAGGCACTAAAACGCTAAGTTTTATTTTTTAAGCCACAGATTTCACAGATTAAAGAGATTTTTTTAGCCACGAATTACGCGAATTACACAAATTTTTATTTTAAAAATGGCATAACGTTAAAGTAATTAATTCGTGAAAATTTGTGCAATTCGTGGCAAATGAATCATCACAAAGAATCCTTCTAATCTGTGAAATCTGTGGCAAAAATATTTCTAGAAACTAATTGCCAAAGAAGTTGTTACAGACGTATTGGTATCTGTTGGCTGATTGTTTTTTGTGAAAATTTCATCTTTACTTGACAGATTTCTTGCTTCAATTCTAAACATAACATTATCAGTGACTAAGTAATCAAAGTTAGCTGAAAACCCGTAAGTTTTAAACCCGTTTGGTGTTTCGGTTGTAATTATCACGCCTTTCTCATCGCTGTAATATTCTCCTCGTGCGGCAAGCTGAATTTTATCAGTCGGTTTGTATTGCAGAATTACAACAGGAGAGAACCAAACGTCATATTTATTGCTTCCTTTTGCCGATTGTTGCGAACCAATATCAAATCCAGTTGTTAAGTTTACTTTTTCAGCTACTTTAAATTGCCCGTAAAAATTATTGAAGTAACGCCACTTTTTATCAATATCAGGCTGTTCGTTCCCAACATAAGTGCTCCAATTCAAAACAACCCGATCAGATGGTTTGTACGTAACTTGCGTTCCAAAAGCAGGCGTTTGATTTCCATCGATTTTCTGAATTCTCTGCCAGCCATTTAAATACATGGCTGCCAAATACCATTTTCCTGATTCAGAAGTATAACCAATTTTCACTCCTGTTTCATAATAAGGCGAATTTTCAGCCAAAATGCTTCGGGTTAAAGTTTGACAGTCTTTTCCAATTGCACTTTCAAAACCAATATGCGAAGGCATAATTCCGGCATCAATCCACAAATCGTGTTTTTTCGAAATCTTCACACCAACATTTGCCTCATAAACATTTTGCAGTAAATCCTGCTCAGCCGACATATTATATTGTGCATAAGTTCCTGCCATCAGCGCTAAATTTGATCGAACATTTCCCTTCGAATAATTCACTTTCGCCAAACCCAAATTCAGGTTCACTTCATTGCTTCGGTTGTAATTATAAAAAAAACTCGGTTTTGTATGATTGTCTGGTTTCCCAAAATCATAACTGTAATAAAGGTCTACATATCCAGAAAATGTAAACGGACTTTTAGATTCTTCTTGTGCGTGTAAATTGCTAAAACCAAAAGCGATTAAAGCAGTAAGTATTATTTTTTTCATTTTTGTGGTATTCAATTATTTATTAGTAGATTTTTTAGGAGCTAATCCCGCTATCCGTTCCAATCTTTTGTGCCGAATCCCGGCACAAAAGGATTTCCACTACTATCGGGGCTAGGGCATTTGGGGTAAAAAGGCGTTTTTGTTTCCTGCAAGGTTTTCAAAACCTTGTAGGTATTTAATTTTAAAAGTTAGTTTGTCATTTCGACTGAAAGGAGAAATCACACAAGGGATTCGACAAAGATTGGTGACATTCTATGTGCATTCTTATGATTTCTCCTTTCAGTCGAAATGACAAGAATGCGCATAGAAAAACTTAGTATCTCAGTATCTCAGAACCTTAGCATCTTTAGCGAAGCGCATCCAAAGCCACATTCAACTCCAAAACATTAACCGTTTCAGGTCCAACAACGGCAGTATTAATTTTAGATTCCACCAAAGCTTTTACTTTAGCTTCGTCTATTTTTCTTTCTTTTGCAATACGTTTCACCTGAATCAAAGCACCTTGGGGAGAAATATTCGGATCTAAACCGCTTCCTGAAGCCGTAATCATATCAGCAGGAATTTCAGATTTTTTCAAATACGGATGAACCAATAATAGCGTATCAATTCTTTTTTGAACCAAAGCCAAATATTCAGCATTGCTTGGCCCTTTGTTACTTCCTGCACTTCCTGCAGCATTGTAATCTACAGCCGAAGGCCTTCCCCAGAAATAATTTGATTTATCGAACTTTTGCCCGATTTTTTGATAACCAACTACTTTTCCGTTAACCGAAATAGTTTCTCCTTTTCCTTTATTGGGAGCAATTTGTGCGATTCCATAAATCGATAAAGGATAAATAACTGCAAACAGAATTAAAGTCAGTGCGGTAAGTTTTATAAGAGAGATTATATTTTTCATTTCATTTGTTTTTAGAGACCTAACAGGTTTTGAAAACCTGTTAGGTTTAATTTTACATAAATAAGGCAACAGCTAAATCAATTATTTTTATACCGATAAAAGGAACAATCAATCCGCCTAAACCATAAATCAAAAGATTTCGTTTTAGAATCGCACTTGCTCCAATCGGACGATATTCAACACCTTTCAGCGCAAGCGGAATCAAGATCGGAATGATAATCGCATTGAAAATCACAGCCGATAAAATTGCGCTTTCAGGACTGTGCAGATGCATAATATTTAAACCTTGAAGCGCTGGAATTGCAGTAATAAACAACGCAGGAACGATAGCAAAATATTTAGCAACGTCATTGGCGATTGAGAAAGTAGTCAAAGTCCCTCTAGTCATTAAAAGTTGTTTTCCAATTTCTACAATTTCAATTAGTTTCGTTGGGTCATTATCAAGATCGACCATATTTCCAGCTTCTTTTGCCGCTTGCGTCCCGCTGTTCATGGCAACACCTACATTGGCTTGTGCAAGGGCAGGAGCGTCATTTGTTCCGTCACCCATCATGGCAACCAATCTTCCTTCTGCCTGTTCTTTTCGGATATAGTTCATTTTATCTTCTGGTTTTGCTTCAGCAATAAAATCATCTACACCAGCTTTCTCAGCAATAAACTTAGCCGTCAGTGGATTATCACCTGTAACCATAACCGTTTTGATTCCCATTCGTCGTAAGCGCTCGAAGCGTTCTTTCATTCCGGTTTTTATAATATCCTGAAGTTCAATAACACCTTGAATTTCATTGTTTTTGATTACAACTAATGGTGTTCCTCCGTTAGAAGAAATAGAAATTACTTGTTGTGCTGTATCTTCTGGAAAAACATTTCCTGCTTGTTCTGCGATTTTTTTGGCAGCGTCTTGTGCACCCTTTCGAATGTTTGTTCCGTCTTTTAAAATTACACCCGAAGTTCTCGTTTCAGCAGTAAATTTGATAGTGTGCGAGATTTCAGAAGTGTTTTTTAAAGCAGTTGCTTTCGTCTCACTTTTCACATCTATCATTTCACTTAATTCGAGAATACTTTTTCCTTCAGGAGTATCATCGGCAAGTGAACTTAAAACAGCCGATTTCACGAAATCATCAAAAGAGATTCCTTTTGTTGGGTAAAAATTAGTTGCTTTTCGGTTTCCAATTGTAATCGTTCCAGTTTTATCCAAAAGCAAGACATCAATATCTCCAGCCGTTTCAACCGCTTTCCCAGATTTTGTAATTACGTTAGCTCGCAAAGCTCTATCCATTCCCGCAATACCAATCGCAGAAAGCAATCCTCCAATTGTAGTTGGAATCAAACAAACGAACAAAGCAATGAATGCCGCGATCGTGATGGGGGCGTTGGCATAGTCGGCAAACGGTTTTAGCGTAACGCAGACAATCACGAAGATTAAAGTAAAGGCGGCTAACAGAATTGTCAAAGCAATTTCGTTTGGCGTTTTCTGACGACTTGCACCTTCAACCAAGGCAATCATTTTGTCCAAAAAGCTTTCGCCAGGCTCAGAAGTTACTTTTACTTTGATTTTATCAGACAATACTTTTGTCCCTCCTGTAACCGAAGATTTATCTCCGCCAGCTTCGCGAATTACAGGAGCACTTTCTCCTGTAATGGCGCTTTCGTCGATTGTTGCTAAGCCTTCGATGATTTCTCCGTCAGCAGCAATTAAATCACCCGCTTCACAAATGAAAATATCGTCTTTTTTTAATGTTGAAGAACTTACATTTTTGACTTCTCCATTTGGCAAAATCTGTCTGGCAGGAGTTTCTTCACGAGTTTTTCTTAAACTGTCGGCTTGTGCTTTTCCTCTTGCTTCGGCAATGGCTTCGGCGAAATTGGCAAATAAAAGTGTTGCCAGTAAAATTAAAAATACAATTAAGTTATAGGTAAAACTTCCTTGGTCATTTGCGCCCATTAAGATCGAAACGCAGACAGCAAACATAATTGCAGTTCCAATTTCTACGGTAAACATTACCGGATTTTTTATCATCATTTTTGGGTTCAGCTTGACAAAAGATTGCACTAAGGCTTCTTTTACCTGTTTACTTTCAAACAATGATGTGGATTTATTAGTTGTCATTTTCTTGTAAAAAGTTAAATGTTATTTGTTAAATGTTATGCGATAAAAACATAGATTATAGAATATAGCAAGCGGTTTTAACCGCTGGAACACAACGCATATCACAATCTTTGTCCCTGCAATTTGTTTCCCGTGGTTGAAACCACGGGCTATGCTTGAAATATTTTGCGTTTATTTCTATGTGTTTAAAATATCCAGCATTTTTATTTTAGTGTAAAGAATTCCGCTAAAGGTCCAAGTGCCAATGCAGGAAAGAAAGATAAAGCCGCAATAATGGCAATCACAGCAAAAGTCATGATTCCAAAAATTGATGTATCAGTCTTTAAAGTTCCTGCACTCTCCGGAATGTATTTTTTACCTGTCAATAAACCGGCAATAGCTAACGGACCAATGATTGGAATGAAACGGCTTAACAGTAAAACAATTCCAGTTGTGATATTCCAAAACGGATTATTATCTCCCAATCCTTCAAAACCAGAACCGTTATTGGCAGCGCTTGAAGTGTATTCGTACAACATTTCTGAGAATCCGTGATTGCTTGGATTATTTAACCAGCCTGTGGCATTTCCGCTGAACCAGTATCCCATCGCAGTATCATTTGCAGCAAAATAAGAAGCCAAAGCTGTTCCTGCTAAAATCAATAAAGGATGAAGAATGGCAATAAAAGCAGCAATTTTAACTTCCCGCGCTTCGATTTTCTTTCCTAAAAATTCTGGAGTTCGACCAACCATTAATCCAGATATAAACACGGCTAGAATTATGAAAATGTAGTAGTTTAGAATTCCAACACCACATCCGCCATAAAAGGCATTGACCATCATAGCCAATAATTGCATAGCTCCAGAAACAGGCATTGCGCTATCATGCATACTGTTTACAGATCCTGTAGAAATTACAGTCGTAGCAATGCTCCAGAATCCTGAAATGGCTGGACCAAAACGAACTTCTTTTCCTTCCATAGCTCCCGTTGTCTGCGCGATTCCCATTTTTGCAATAGCAGGATTTCCGTTGATTTCGCTTGAGATTGTCGGAATTACAAGAAGTAAAAAACCAACGGTCATGACACCAAAAATGATGTAAGCGAATTTTCGTTTATTAAGGAAGAATCCAAGTGCAAAAATCATCGCAAACGGAACAATCATTTGTGCCCAAAGTTCAACGGCATTAGTAAAATAAGTAGGATTTTCTAAAGGATGAGCAGAGTTAGCTCCGAAGAATCCACCGCCATTTGTACCTATATGTTTAATGGCAATAAAAGCAGCAGCTGGCCCGCGAGAAACCTCAACATGATCGCCTTGTAAAGTTGTAATGGTATCTTTTCCTTCAAAAGTCATTGGAGTTCCGCTGAAAACTAGAGCTATAGCAACTATTGCTGAAAGCGGTAATAAAATACGAGTACAGCTTTTAACGAAATAATTGTAGAAATTCCCCAGTTTGTCTGTAGTTCTTTCTTTCATTGCAGTAAAAACCATTGCAGCAGCAGCGATTCCGACACCAGCAGAAACGAATTGCAAGAACATCAATATCATTTGCGATAGATACGAAACGCCACTCTCACCAGAATAATGCTGTAGGTTGCAGTTAACAACAAATGAAATAGTAGTGTTAAATGCCAAATCAGGTGACATTGATGGATTATTATCTGGATTTAGTGGTAAAGAACCCTGAAAAAGCAGAACAAAAAAGCAAAGAAAAAACCAAACCATATTGATGCTTAAAAGAGCTTTTAAGTGCTGTTTCCAGTTCATTTCTTCAGCTGGATTGATACCACTGATTTTAAAAATAAGTTTTTCAATTGGATTGAAAATTGGGTCAAGAAGTGTTTTATTTCCCAAGAAAACTTTAGCAATATATTTCCCTACCGGAATAGCTAAAATAATGGTAAGGACAAAAATACCTATGACGCCTAATAATTCTGTATTCATAATATGTGAGTTGTTGATTGTAAAAAGTGAGATGTTATTGATGAGAGTTGAGTTAGAAACATCTAACACTTCACTTTTAACTTTTTACATGATTTAAAATTTTTCGGGTTTGATTAATACATAAATCAAATACACGAAAACGACGATTGAAACAATAAATAGTGCAGTCATGATTTAGATTTTTTCAAAGAATTCAATAGAGAGAAAACAAATCGCAAACAGTAAAACTGCTAAAGCGAGAAGAAGGATTGTGACCATGATTATTTTAGATTTAAGATTGTAGACTTTAGATTGGAAAAACGATTAAACAATTAAACAGTTAACCGATTAAACTTTTTAGACTCCCGAAGCATTAACCTGTTTGATATATTCTGCTTTAAGTGTCTGCGGAAAAAGATGAGAAATATTGCAGTGACGCATTTCCATAAAAGATGAAACTGAAAAAACATACACATTAGAAATGGCATTTTTAGTTTCGATGCTTCCGCTTATAAATAACCGTTCGGCAAGGGCTAAGCATTTTTTAGCACGAACGATATTTCCTGAAATAATAGATTTTTTGGTTATCTCAGCAAACCGTTCGGCTTGTTTGTAGATTGAGGTTACTTGATTTTTCATTTGGAATGAATTTTTAATGTTCTTCCTTTTTATGCCAAAAGATGTTCCGAAAAATTCAAGTTGAGTTTAAAGTGTTGTGAATAAAAGGAATGGAGTTGTGTGCCAAAAATTAGGCATAAAAAAAGCCTATCATTTTGATAAGCTTTTCTCGTTTTGATACGTTATTATCAAGCTCCGGAGGAGCGAAATGTTTATAGAAAATAAATGTAAATAATAGTTACGGTTATTAGAGCCCCAGCGGGGTGAAATATTTTTGAACTGTGTCAATGTCGCTCCGCTGGAGCTTTTTATCATTGGCAACAAATCATCTATAAATATATTGCTTCTCCGAAGCTGTAAAAAAATGATTTTTGTAATTGTTATTGAATTTGGTATTCTTCCAATTTTCTATATAAAGTCGCAATTCCAATTTCCAATAATCTAGCCGTTTCAGCCTTATTTCCTTTCGTATAATTTAAAACCTTCTGAATATGCAGTTTCTCGACACTCTGCATAGAGAAAGCTGACATTGGTTTGGAATTATTTTCAGCTTGATACTGCATTTCATAAGGAAGAACATCTGAAGTTAAAATATCTCCATTGCTCAAAATAACCGATCTCTCGATGACATTTTTAAGCTCGCGGATATTTCCTGGCCAAGAATAATTTTCTAGTTTTTTTAAAAAGTCATCTGCAATCTGTAAAGCTTTTTTATTCGTTTTTTCTGAAAATTGCTTCACGTAATAATTCGCCAATAGCGGAATATCTTTGATTCTTTCTCGCAAAGAAGGCAATTTAATTTCGAAAATATTCAAACGGAAATACAAATCAGAGCGGAAACGATGTTCATCACTTTCTGTTTTTAAATCACGATTTGTAGCTGCAATTAATCTGAAATTTGATTTTTTTGGAGTCGTGTCTCCAACGGGAATATATTCGGAAGTTTCTAAGACACGCAATAATTTCGCTTGAAGATCAATTGGCATTTCACCAATTTCATCTAGAAATAATGTTCCGCCATTTGCTTCTTCAATAAAACCTTTTTTATCTTTTACAGCTCCTGTAAATGCGCCTTGTTTATGACCAAAAAGCTCGCTTTCTAAAATTTCTTTAGTGAAAGTACTGCAGTTCAGAGCCACAAAAGATTTTCCTGCACGGTTGCTGTTTTCATGAATTGCTTGTGCAAAAACTTCTTTTCCCGTTCCGGTTTCACCCATAAGTAAAACAGTCGAATCGGTTTTGGCTACTTTTTGCGCCAAATCAATGACTTGTTCAATTCCTTTTGATTTTCCTATAATAGTATTGAACGAATATTTGTCGTTAATGCGTTTTTCAAGCTGTTGGACTTTTTTCTGCAATTGTACTTTTTCTACCGCTTTATAAAGAAGCGGAATAATTTTATCGTTATCGTCGCCTTTTACGATATAATCAAAAGCACCATTTTTCATTGCCTGAACGCCATCGGGAATATTTCCGAAAGCCGTCAGCAGAATTACTTCTGTTAGAGGAAAACTGTTTTTTATGTTTTGAAGAAAATCAACACCATTTCCGTCTGGTAATTTTACATCGCACAAAACGACATCAATTTCGGTTTGTTCCAATTTTTTAAAACCAGATTTTAAATCTTTGGCTTCAAAAACTTCAAATCCTTCCGATTTTATAATTCTTGCGAGCAGATTTCTTAGTTTTTCTTCGTCGTCTATAATTAAAATTTTGTGTGTCATTTTGCAGATAAGCTAAAACCGAATTGGTATTTTGATGTACAAATTTAGGTTTAAAATTAGTTCTCTTTTTTGATTCAGAACAAATTATTTTTAAGGACAGAATCAGTTTTAAAATATTTTTTCAAAAAGAAATGTACTTTTAGATCGCAAAAGAACCACTAAAATTTATGTCAAAACGAATTCTACTTATAATCGCTGCCACAATCTTCGGAAGCTTTACTAGTTTTTCAAACGGAATTATTGAAAAAGATTCTTCAAAACCGAAAAACATTTCATTCAAAATAAAACTAAAATCGGCAGATAAAATCAAAGTTGCCGTTTCTCCTTTAAAATACAATAAACATTTAGCGTATAGTTTTACGCTTGATGATGGTTACAGATCGGCTTATTTAACGGCTTTTCCATTATTGAATGGAGGAAAAATTAGTAATCCAGATAAAAACGAATGGAAAATTGATCAAGGCGGAGACGGAACAACTTCGGAAGGACTTTTCTATTCGGACGGAATGGGGAATAAAATTCCGTTTAAATTGGCATTAGCAATAAATGGAGGTTCAATTCGTGATTTGCCTCAAAATCGTGGACATCTTTCGTGGAAAGAAGTAAAAGAAATGTACAATGCTGGCTGGGATATTTTGAATCATAGTTTTCATCATGCCACAAAACACGGAACGAATTATTTGAAAGAAGTGACTGAAAATACAACTTCAATAAAGGAGAATCTAGACTTTACAATGTCTCATTTTGTGGTTCCTGGCGGAGAAGGTGATGAGAAATATTATTTAGAATATGAAAAAGAGGCGCTTAATAACGGACAGTTTTCTGTAGCGTCTTATTATGGTGTCGGTCCAGTTTTTAAAGTAGATTCAAAAGTAGATTTAGATAAAATGATTTCTGCCCGAACTTTTGTGCAGAGTTCAAATGACACAACAAGTTTTAAAACGATGGATAAATATTTAAAAACGATAGATTCTATTGTAAAACAGAAAGATCCAGTTTGGTTTAACGAATTCACGCACGGAACTGGAAATACAAATTTGTGGAATCTCAGTATGCGTTTTCCTGAATTCAAATATTATATGACTACGCTTGCCAATAAATACGGTATAAAAGGAAATGACTCAATCTGGATGGCGCCATGGCAGGAAGTTTACGAATACATTTGGCTGAGAGATAGAATAAAAGTAAATTTTCAGCAGAAAAATAAAGAAGCAACCGTAACAATTCAGCTTCCAGAAATTCCAGAAAGTTTTAGAAATCGAGATATTTCATTAAATGTAGAAACGTCATCAAAATTTGAAATCGAATCGAATAAAGATTTGAAAATAAAAGATGATGGGAAAACAACCCACAAACAGATTTTCATTCAATTAAAATAAAAAATTTTTTTAGCCACAGATTAAAAAGATTATTTGGATTTTTAATTTTAGCGAAAGCAAAAAAATCATTTTAATCCTTTTAATCTGTGGCAAAAAAACTAATCAATCTCTTTCTCGTTGTCCTTTATAAAAGTGTCAATATTCATTAAAAGAGGATCAATCACAATTCGTTGAGGTTTGTTTTTGAATTTAATTTTACCTTCAATTATATTGTTTTTGATTGGAAATACGTAGCGAAATAACTTTCCGTTTTCATCATAAATTCCAATATCGATTGTTTTATCATTGTCAATTTGTTTCCGAATTCCTGTAGCATTTTCAATATATTTTTTAGAATCTGCCTTAAAAGAAACTTCATAAAAAACATCCTTTTTCACGCTCTCAACTTCAGAAATTTTAGAAGAATATGTTATGATCTTTTTAAACATTTCATCCAGTTTTGAGTGGAGTTTAGAATCTGTGACCGCATAAATCTCTTTCAATAAATCTTCAGAATCTGGAATTGGATTAGGATATTTATAATGATTCAGAAAATTTTGCAAAGCTAGATTCACTTTTTCTTCACCAATTAAAATTCTCAGCTGATGCATAATCAGCATTCCTTTATCATAAGGTAAATGCGGAGTTTCGTAATTTGTTTTATATAAAGGAGTTTCAGGTTCATAACTTCGACTACTTAAATACAAATCCAGATGAATTTTTAAAGTTTCCAAAGCTTTCTCTAAACCATGTTCTTTTTCATATAACATCAATTCGGTGTATTGTGCTAGAGTTTCGGTCAGAATCCAACTTCCTTCTTTTTGCTCGGGACTAATTTGCGCATTTCCCCACCATTCGTGTGACAATTCATGTGCCGTCAACTGATTGATAATATCTTCTTTATCTCGATTATTCAAGTTGCTGTAAAATCCAAAATTCTCTTTCATAAAAACCGTCGACGGATATGAAGTCGCCGCAAATCCATCCGCAAAAGCAGAAACTTCAGCATAACGAATGGTTTTGTATGGATATTTTCCAAAATTGTTTTGGCAATAATCCAGCGTATTTTTTACATCTTGAATCAGTTTAGAAACATTTCGAGAATGTCTTTTATCATAATAAACTTCAATTGAAAAGCCTTTATAATTCGTTTTTTGAATTTGATATTCGGCAGAAGAAAAAGCAAATCGAAACGGAATTTTTCCATTAGATTTATAATGAAAATAATTGCGATTGTCTTTTTTCCAATTTCCAACTAAATCGCCAATTCCAATTGCAGTTTGATTTTTAGAAGTAGAAACCACAACATCATAATCAATAAAATCATTTGTTGTTTTCGATTTGTCTTCCAATTTTTTAAGCGGCGTTTGTGGTTTCAAATGCCTTTTTGCTCGCTCTTTTTCACTGCTGATTTCATTCGATTCTTGATAACCAAAAGCTGGAAAGTAACGGCTTATTCGCATAAAAGAGCCATCTTCAATAATAGAATTAAATGCAGTATGACCTTTAAATGGTGACCAAGATGACTCAAAAGAAAAACTCATTTTTATTTTCTGTTGAGGTTGCAAAGGCTTTTCTAATCGATACCAATAATGTTGATATTTAGAAACATCATCCAGATTTTTGGCACTCTCAATTTCAACAGAGGTCAGTTTCGAATTTCGATCTATATATAGGAGTAAACTATCAATAGTTTTTTCAGTATTATTTACTAATTCATAAGTTCCGCTTACTTCGTAACGATTCTCTTCTGGAAACAAATCGACTTTACTTTTTACACCATCTATCGTCGGCTGTGCAAGATTTGTGTATTTTTTAAATTGCTTTTCGTATTGCTCGCTCCAATTGTTTTGATCGTCTTTCGTCAAATACGGATATTCGATATTATTTTTATAAAAAAGATAACTTCCAAAACCTATAAAAAGAAGAATTCCCAAAGCAAAAGTTATTTTCTGAGCAGAATTTAATGAATTTCTGCGAATGGTTTTGGAGATCGATGAATTTCGTTTCCATAAAATTCCAGTCAATGCAAGCAGAATCAAAGCCAATCCGAAATTATACAACATCGAAATATGAAAGGGAAAAGTATAACTTCCGAAACCATTCAAATCAAAATATTCTCTTTTAAAAGAATCTCCGAATCGAAATAATGGATGCGAGATTCCTAATTGTTCTCCAATTCCTGTGCAAAAAAGAAGCGTGATAAAAGCAGAAATTCCCAAACCTAAATATTTATTTTTAATGAAAGTCTGAATGGCGATTACCAAAATTGAAATCAAAAACAAAGGAAATCCGATATAGTAAAACATCGAAAAGTAAAGTCCAGCTTCAATTGGAGCATTTGCATGTATGATTTGAAAACCAATTCCAATCAAAATACTAATTCCAATTAAAATTATCGGAATCATAAAAAGTGCTGTCAGTTTCGAAAGTAAAACGACAAACTGAGAATAAGGCGCAGTATTTTCAAGCATTTCAAATCTTGAATTTTCGCTTCGATTCAATAATTCACTACTATAAAAAAGTGTAATCAGAATCAATATGAAAGGCAGGCGATCCATTATTGTGGAAATCATTAGAGCTGTATCGGTAATTTTTTCAGCTAAACGGATTCCGCCATCAATTTCATCTGAAATCTCAATCATTAATAATCCTGAAAACAGAAGGACAATCAGTAAAAATGGAATTCCTTTTAAAACCAAATAAATATCCATTTTTAAATTGCTTTTAAAAACGGCACAATTATGTTTTGAGGTTTTAAATTGCTGTTTCGGAATTGTAAAAGAATATGGTTTTGTCTCTTTTAGATTGATTTTAACCGATTTTACCTTTTTAGTTTTTGTTTTTCGAAAAGAAAACAATTTATACGAAACAAAAATTAGAAGAAAAGAAACACAAATCCACAAGATTCGATTGAATAAAAAGTTGCCAGAAAGCGTAAGCAGTTGTGCGTTTTTTTCAATTAATGTCCAATATCTCGTCTGTTCCAAAAAAGCAGCCAAACCAAACGGATCTATTTTTGCTGCCAAAGACATCGCTTTCGCGGAAGACGGAGAAGCATTTGCAAATAGAGGCGAATTTGAAAAAATAGAACCTGATATATATAATATGTAGATGAATAAGCCGCCAACATAAACAAAAAGTTTGCTTCGCGTGAGCCAAGCCATCGTTGCAAGAATCGAAAGGCATAAAAATATGTTGGGAACAACGATAACAAGAAAAGGCCAAACGTAATTTAGAATTTCAAAAGGACCAATTTCACTTTTAGGAATCCAAGACATTTGATGTCCGATAATCATTCCGATAATAAACATTCCAAAGGAATAAACCGATATTATAAAAGCCGTGATAAATTTACTTCCTAAATAATAAAATTTAGAAATAGGAGTAGAGAAGATTATTGAATCAAATTTGGTTTCGTATTCTTTTAAAAAATGCTGTGCGACTTGAAGTGTTGTTGAGAAAATCGTCATTAGTGAAATCAAACCAATTGCATAAGTCAGTACAAATGGACTATTTTTATAAGCTCCCGAGAACGAAAAATTCGCAAAAGCACTCACAAAAAAACCAAGAATTAGATAAATAATAAAGGCGGCATAAAATGTCCAGTTTCTGGTATTGTTATGCCATTCAAATTGAATTAATTTAGAAAGCATAACGTTATTTTTTAAGTTGATTTTGAGATAAAATATTAAAGTATACATCGCTCAAATCTGGAGAAGTCAATTCAAATCCAGCATCTGGCTGTTGTTGGGAGAAAACATGAATGTTGATTTTACCCGAATTCAGATGAGAGGAAATAATATTAAAGTGTTCTTGATGATTTTTGAGTTCATTTTTATGAATCGCTTTCGTCCAGATTTTTTCTTTCAAAGAATCGACGGCTTCATTTGGGTTTCCTTCCAAAATCAATTTTCCGTTAGAAATAATTGCCATTTTTGTGCACAGATCGCGAACATCTTCTACAATATGCGTTGATAGAACAACAATAATGCTTTCGCCAATTTCACTTAAAAGGTTATTGAAACGGTTTCGTTCTTCGGGATCAAGCCCTGCAGTCGGTTCATCCACAATAATAATCTTCGGATTTCCCAACAAAGCCTGAGCAATTCCAAAACGCTGACGCATTCCGCCCGAAAACGAATGAACTGCTTTGTCTTTGTGTTGCAATAAATTAGTTTGCTGTAACAAATACAAAATTTGATCGTGACGTTCTTTCGTATTGACAATTCCTTTCAAAATGGCCAAATGATCCAATAAACGATAAGCAGAAATCTTTGGATAAACGCCAAATTCCTGTGGAAGATATCCGAGATTCTCTCTAATAAACATTGGATTTTCGAGAATATTGATTCCGTTAAACTCGATAATTCCAGAAGTTGGTTCTTGCAAAGCAGCAATTGTCCGCATTAAAGTCGATTTTCCTGCGCCGTTCGGACCCAATAAACCAAACATACCGTTTGAAATTTCAAGCGATAAATGGTCAATCGCTTGTGTGCCGTTCTCATACGTTTTGCTGAGATTTTTGATAGATAAACTGTTCATTTTTTGATTGATTTTTGATGATTATATAAATGATGATTTGAAATTTTTAGGCAATAGAATACCAGTCGGCCTCAAAAAGCCGATTTTTAGATTCAGAAAATTTGATTTAAAAGAAAGCTACTCGCTTACATATTCTAAAATATCACCAGGTTGGCAGTCTAGGATTTTGCAAATTGCTTCAAGAGTATCAAATCGGATACCTTTTGCTTTTCCAGTTTTTAGAATCGATAAATTAGCAGGCGTTATATCTAATTTCTCTGCCAATTCTTTACTCTGCATCTTGCGTTTGGCAAGCATTACATCAATATTTACAATTATTGGCATAGCTATATAAATAAGTCTTGTTCGTTTTGAAGGTTTAAACCTTGTTTAAAAATGGCAGCTAAAAAATAAGCAAAAGCGCCGAGCATTCCGTGCAATATGATAAAAAGCGCCACTTCATTATCTAAAGGAACAAAGAAGAACGCAAAAAATATCACGATACTCGGAATGAATAAATTGGATATATAAAAACGTTTTAAGTGTACAACTCCATTTTGAGTAAATAATTTTGGCTGAAAGAAAACCCTAAAGACATTACTGCTCAGTAAAAAGAAAAGTCCATAAAGACTCAGCGGAGCCAAAAAATCAAAAAGAATATACGGCAGATTGTAATCACCCAACATTAAAGGATGAGTAGTAAACGGATAACAAACCTGAAAATACTTTCCATTATCTTTAAATGTTAGAAATAACCCTGTCATTAGAGTAAAAACCGAATAAGCAGCCAAGAAAAAATAAACCACAGATAAGAATCGGGTGAAATAAAATAATATTTTAGAAACAATATGAGTAGTCTTCATATAATGAAAAATTAAAATGATATTGCAAATGTATAATTAATTATCGTAAAACGATAATTAATTATTAAAAATTAGCTATTTTGAATGACTTTAGAATATTATAATTCTATTAACACTAGAAAACAAAAGGCATTCGCATAAATGGGTTAATTTTGCATTTTAGCCTTAATTTATATGAAAAAACCAATTTCAGTCTCAATATTAGAGCTTGCGATTATCACCCAAGATAGTAACGCAACAGAAACATTCCAAAAAACAAAAGACATAGCGCAATTAGCCGATAAGCTAGGATACAAGAGAATTTGGTTGGCAGAACACCATAATATGGCACACGTTGCAAGTACAGCAACTGTGGTTTTAATTGGTTATGTGGCAAGTCAAACCCAAAATATCCGTGTAGGTTCTGGTGGAATCATGCTTCCAAATCATTCGCCTTTAGTAGTGGCAGAGCAATTTGGAACTTTAGAAACCCTTTATCCAAACCGAATCGATTTAGGTTTAGGAAGAGCGCCAGGAACAGATCAGCCAACTGCAGAAGCGATTCGAAAAGATTTTTTTGAGCAAGCACAGCGATTTCCGCAAAACGTAAGTAAACTTCAAGAATACTTTTCATCTGAAAATGCTACAGGAAAAGTTCGTGCATTTCCAGCCGAAGGATTAAATGTGCCAATCTGGATTTTAGGATCAAGTATGGATAGTGCAGCTTTAGCAGCGGCTTATGGGTTGCCTTATGCTTTTGCTGGACACTTCGCGCCAAAACTAATGATTCAGGCATTTGAGTTTTACAGAGAAAATTTCCAGCCATCAGGGCATTTAGACAAGCCAAAAACAATGGCATGTGTAAATATCATTGCGGCTGATACCAATGAAGAAGCAGAATTGCTATCGACAAGTTTGTATCAAATGTTTCTAAACTTAATTAGAAATGATCGTAAAGGATTGCAGCCACCAGTTCCATCGCTAGACGATATCATGAATGAAGCAGAACGCTTTCATGTTAATCAGATGACAGCAGGAACTTTTACAGGAAACAAAGAACAGCTAGTAACCGATTTAAGAAAGTTTATTGACTACGCCCGAATTGACGAATTGATGGTGACAAGTCCAATCTTCGATCACCAAGCAAAACTAAAGAGCATTCAAATTACCAAAGAAGTAATAGATGCTTTGAATGAATAATATATATAATGTATAGTTTTTAAATTACACTTATATATAAGAATAAATCTCGATTATAACCCGACAGGTTTTAGAAACCTGTCGGGTTTGTTTTTTGCATACATATATATTAAGTAGAAAATATTGATGCAGGTTTGGGTGGAGTGATTTCCTTTTTAGTTTTTAGAATCTGTTTTATTAGGAGCTATTTCCCGCTATCCGCTTCAATCTTTTTATGGCGAACCCCGCCATAAAAAGGATTTCCGCTTCTATCGGGGCTAGGGCATCGATTTTCAGAAGAAAGAAAAGGGCAAGCTTGGCGTCTTAGCGCCTTTGCGGGATTAAAAACTAAAGAAAAGAAACTTTGAAGCCTGAAATCTCTTCAGAAAAGAGGCAGAAAAGCTGAAAACTCCATAAAATGGGTAAACCCCAACCTGCATAAAATACGAAATATGCATTCAAACAAAGAAAAACCCCACAGCGGATGAAAAAACTTTCATCTGTAAACAGGACGTTGCCAGCAGGTTAAGAAAAATAGCGAAAAAAGATTGAAAATAGTTGGAAAAAAAGCTTGGATAACTGGAAAAAGGTTCTACTTTTGCACCCGCAACGGCGAAAAACGCTCTTAGACATTCCGGCAGCTTGATCAGATTTGGGGGAAGAAATTTTCGAAAAAAAAGATCAAAAAAAGCTTGCGGGAAAAGAAAAAGCTTTTTACCTTTGCACCCCGCAAAACACGGAAAGTTCCTTGAGATACTGGCAGAGAAATGAGAATATAGAGGCGAGAAGAAAGCTTCAAAATTTTTTCAATTTTTTCTTGCGAGAAACAAAAAGAAGTTTTAGTTTTGCACCCGCTTTGAAACAGAAGCGAAAACAA